>DATLGB010000136.1:0-36846 GCA_035540675.1 Solirubrobacteraceae bacterium
CGGACCTCCTCCACGACACCGCCCCCGGCGCGGCCGACGGACTCGATCGCGAGCGCCGCGAACAGGTAGACCATCATGCCGCCGATCAACAGGCCGATCAGCACCTCGGGCGAGATCAGCGTGAACTCGAGCAGCTCCTCGCCCTCGGCGATCGCCTCCTCCTCGAGCTCGACCACGAAGGCGGCGAACAGCACGAGCGCCGCGAGCACGGCGGAGCCGATCGCGTAACCCTTGGTGACGGCCTTGGTGGTGTTGCCCACCGCGTCGAGGGGGTCGGTGACGTTGCGCACGTCCGCGGGCATGTCGGCCATCTCGGCGATGCCGCCCGCGTTGTCGGTGATCGGGCCGAACGCGTCGAGCGCGACGATCAGGCCGGTGAGCGACAGCTGCGCCATCACGGCGACGCCGATGCCGTAGATGCCGGCGAGCTCGTAGGCGCCCAGGATGCCGAACACGATCACCAGCGCCGGCAGCGCGGTGGCCTGCAGGCCCTGCGCGAGGCCCTGGATGATGTTCGTCGCGTGGCCGGTCTGCGAGGCCGCGGCGGTCTTCTTGACCGGGCTGAAGCGCGTCGACGTGTAGTAGTCGGTCAGCACGAACAGCAGCGCGGTGACGGCGAGGCCGATGAGCGAGCAGAGGTACAGGTCGCCGACGGAGGGGGCGAAGACGTCGACGTCGGCCGTTGCCGTGGAGAGGCCCTCCATCATCCACTTCGTGATGGGATAGAACGCGATCGCGGCGATGATCCCCGAGGCGATCAGGCCCTGGTAGAGCGCGCGCTCGACGTTGCCGGCGGCCGACTTGACCGCGAACGTGCCGAGGATCGACGCGAGGATCGCCATGCCGCCGAGCACCAGCGGGTAGATGGCCACCTGCGTGATGACGGCCGGGTCGCTGAAGGTCAGGACGCCGAGCAGCATGACCGCCACGGCGGTGACCGCGTAGGTCTCGAACAGGTCGGCGGCCATGCCGGCGCAGTCGCCGACGTTGTCGCCCACGTTGTCGGCGATGACCGCCGGGTTGCGCGGGTCGTCCTCGGGGATGCCGGCCTCGATCTTGCCCACGATGTCGGCGCCGACGTCGGCGCCCTTCGTGAAGATGCCGCCGCCCAGACGGGCGAACACGGAGATCAGCGAGCCGCCGAAGCCGAGGCCGACGAGCGCGTCGACCGCGTCCTTCTCGTCGACGCCGAACGGGCCGACGAGCAGCCCGTAGTAGCCGGCGACGCCCAGCAGGGCGAGGCCGACGACCAGCATGCCGGTGACGGCGCCGCCGCGGAAGGCGACGTCGAGCGCCGGGCCGATGCCGCCGCGAGCCGCCTCGGCCACGCGCGCGTTGGCGCGCACCGAGACGTTCATGCCGATGAAGCCGGCGGCCGCCGAGAGGATGCCGCCGATGGCGAAGCCGATGGCGACCTCGACGTCCTGGATGATCAGCAGGACGACGAAGAGCACGACGCCCACGATGCCGATCGTCGTGTACTGGCGCCGCAGGTAGGCCGACGCGCCCTCCTGGATGGCCAGCGAGAGGCCGCGCATGGTCTCGTTGCCGGGCGACAGCGCCAGCAGCGCCTTCGACGTCACCGCCCCGTACAGCACGGCGGCGCCCGCGCAGATGAGCGCGACGAGGACGCCGTAGTCGGACAGGAACTCGTTCAAGGGAACCCCTTCGAAATTCGGTGTAGGCCGAGACGCTCCGAAAGTCCGCCCCGGCGATCTACTTCAACGTCGAAACGGCGGCCTGGAGCGGCCGCCGCAATGAAGCGACGCGGGAGCATACCCGCGCCCGCGGCGCGATGCCGCGCTGTCGAGCCCTACCCGCAAAGGGGCGCCGCGGTTACGCGCGCGTCACTGGCCGGGCACCCACAGCCGGCCGCTGCTGCGCGGCGGGCCGCTTTCGCCCGGCGACGGAGGCTGCTGCTGCTCGGGCGACCCCGGCCCGGCGGCGCCGCCGGCCGCGCCCGTTCCCTGCGCGTAGGCGAGCTGGAGCTGCGCGACGGCGTCCCTGACCTGGGCGAGCTTGTCGCCGTGTCGGGGCTCGATCACCGGCGTCAGCGCCCGGACGGCCTCGATCGCGATCCGCAGCTGGTCGTAGTCGGGCGTGATGCCCGCTTCGGGCGGCGCGCCGACGGCGCCCTTGCGCGCGCCGAGGTTGATCAGCGACACGATCGTCTGCAGGATCACGTCGTCGACGTGCACGCGCTCGAGCTCGGCCTCGAGCTGACGCAGCTCTTCCTCGGTCAGCGGGGGTCCCTGGTCACTCATCCGACTGCCTCCTCGTCGCGCTCGCAGTACGTGGTGCGGGTTTCCCGCAGGGACTCGGCGTACACCTCGGCCGGGGTCGCGCCCGCGTCGAGCATCCGCCGCTGGCGCTGCGCGCCGTTGAGCTCGGGCAGGTCGACCCGCACCCCTGCCCAGGCCGACAGCCGCTCGACCGCCTCGGCGGCCGGGTACTCCTCGATCCGCGGCCCCTCCAGGTCGAGCAGGTCGCCGTCGAGGCCGTGGCGGATCGCCCGCCACATGTTCTCCTCGATCAGCCGCGCCGGGACCTCGGGCGGCGTGCGCCCCTCGTCGACCTCGCGCGCGGCCTGCGCCACGCACGCGACCACCAACCGCACGAGCGCGTCGGACTCGCGTGCCGTCATCTGCGCGTCGCAGATGCGCACCTCGACCGTCCCGAAGGCGTGGTGGGGGCGCACGCTCCACCACAGCTGGGTGAACTCGACGATCGAGTTGGTCCGCACGAGCAGGTCGACGTACTCCGCCCACGCCTGCCAGGACCCGAACGCGTCGGGGATCCCGCAGCGCGGGAACGACTTGGTGAAGATCTGCGTGCGCGCGGAGTGCAGGCCGGAGTCGATGCGGTCGACGAACGGCGAGTCGGCGGAGATCGCCAGCAGCGTCGGCAGCACGGGCCGCAGCCGGTCGCACACCCGCACGGCGCGGTCGGCGCCGCGGATGCCCACGTGCACGTGCACGGAGAAGGTGTTGTTGCGCCACGCCACGTACTTGAGCCCCTCCCCCACGCGGCGGTAGTGCTCCGTGTCGATCAGGTGCTGGCCCTGGTAGTCCGACAGCGGGTGCGTGCCGGTGGCGCCGAGCGCCACCCCGAGCGAGTCGGCCAGCCGGAACAGCCGCGCCCGCGCCTGCGCCTGGCGCGCGAGCGCGTCGCCGACGTCGTCGCCGCGGCCCGACCGGATCTCGATCTCGCTCGAGATCAGCTCCCCGGCGACCGACGCCGCGAGCACGTCGTCGGCCATCGCCGCGTCGCGCAGCGGCTCGAACATCGGCACCAGCTCGTGGGTCGAGGGATCGACGAGGGCGAACTCCTCCTCGATCCCGACCGTCAGGTCGGTCGAGGCCTCGAAGGTCTCGCGGGCGGCGGCGAGGTCGATCACGTGAGGTAGAAGTACAGCGCGTAGAGGAGGTCCACCGCCGGGCTCGAGGTGTGCACCGTGACCTCGGGCGGGACCTGCAGGAGCGCCTCGGAGTAGTTGAAGATGATCTTCACCCCCGCGTCGACGAGGCGATCGGCGAGCGCCTGCGCGGCGGCGGTCGGCACGGCGAGGACGCCGACCACGATGTCCTCCTCCTCCACGACCTGCTTGAGGTCGTCGAGCGGGCGCACGACGGTCGAGCCGATGCGCTCGCCGACCTTCGAGGGGTCGGTGTCGAAGATCGCCACGACCCGGAACCCGTGGTCGGCGAAGATGTCGCTGGAGGCGATCGCGCGGCCGAGGTGCCCCGCGCCGAAGAGGGCGATGTTGTGCTGGCCGCTCGTGCGCAGGATCTTGCGGATCTGCGAGACGAGCGAGTCGACGTTGTAGCCGACGCCGCGCTTGCCGAACTTGCCGAAGCCCGAGAGGTCGCGGCGGATCTGCGTCGAGTTGACGTGCGTGTAGTCCGATAGCTCCTGCGAGGAGATCGTCTCCTTGCCCATCTTGCGCGCCTGCGTGAGGACCTGCAGGTAGCGCGACAGGCGCGCGGCGACGCCGAGCGTGAGCCGGTCAGAGCCGGGCTGATCCGGGGGAGCGATGTCGCCGAGGCCCATCCCGGCTCAGCTTACGGCCAGCCGTGAGCGCAGGGCCTGCTCGTCCACGAACAGCTCGAACAGCTCCTCGCCGTCGACCTCGACCACCGGGATGCGCTCGAGGTGGCGCCGCAGCAGGTCGTCGTCACGCTCGATGTCGACGACCTCGAGCGCGAACGGCACGCTCGCGCGCACCCGCTGCACCACCTCGAGCGCCTCATCGCAGAGGTGGCAGCCGGGGCGGCCGTAGACGACGACCCGGCTCACGGCAGCGCGAACGGCTCGGAGGCCCGCTCCGTCGGGCGGTCCTGGCGCGGCGCCCGGGCGCGGACGCGGACGACGTAGCGGCCGGCCGGCAGCTCCGCGGTCAGGTCGCGCGGCAGCGTGTAGGCGTACTCGCCGGGCAGCACGCCGCGCTCGCCGGCCGGCGGCGTCAGCCGCCGCACGAGGGCGCCCGCCTCGTCCTCGAGGGTGAGGTCGAGCCGCGCCGCCGGCACGATCACCGTCCCGCGCGACCCCGTCGGCTCGCCGCGGCGGAAGGTCCCGAGGTCGAAGCGCACCGTCAGGCCGCGCCGCCGCTGAACCGTCAGCGCGCCCAGCGGCACCCGGGCGGCGCGCGCCGGCCCCCCGGCCCCGGGCGCCAGGCCGTCGAGCAGCGCGTCGCGGCGCGCCGCCGCCCCGCCGGGCAGCCGCGCCGCGTCGCCGGCGGCCTGCGCGGCGGCCACCGCGGAGCCGCCGACCAGCATCCCCTCCAGCGACGCGCAGCCGAAGCGCGCGAGCTCCGGCTTGCCGGCGCCGTCGAACGCGGGGCCGTGGGAGGAGAACGGCGAGATGCGCTCGCGGCAGGTCACCGCAGCGGGCGGCGGTGCGGCGACGAGCCGCGCGACCGTGCCCGGGCGCGCGGCGAGCGCGGCGCGCGCGGACGGCCCGGTCAGCCCGACGACCGGAACCGGTGAGCGGCCGATCGGCAGCGCGGGCAGGGTGCGGCCGGGACGGGGCTCGGCGAGCACGACCGCGGCGGCGCCGGCGGCCGCGGCGGCCGCCACCTGCGCCGGCGGGTTGTCGCCCGCGCGCACGATCGCCAGCGCGCCCTCGAGCGGGCCGCCGCCGTTGCGCAGCAGCGCCTGCGGGTCGTCGGCGTCGACCGGGCCGGCGGTCCGCAGCTCCCCCTCCGGCGGCGTGCCCGCGAGCAGCGCGGCGCCCGGCAGCGCCGCCTCGCCCAGCACGACCTCGGCCCGCGGCGGCGTGCCGGGCCCGCCGAGCGCGGCGACGGCGACCGCGGCGCGCGCGGCGCCCGGAGAGCCGAGGGTCCCGTACGCGCCGGCGGCGCGGCCCTCCTGGCCTGCCGGCGCGACGACGAGCACGCCCAGCGCTGCGGCGCCCTCGACGGCCTCCGCCTCGGGGGCGTCCGCGAACCCGGCGTACGGGGCGTTGACGCCGATCAGGACGGTCCCGATCCGGTCGGAGGTGTCGCCGTCGGAGTCGGGGTCGACGGCGTGCTCGAGCGCGTCGAGCAGCTCGTCGGTGCGCGCGAACTCCTCGGTTCCCGGGAGCCCGGCGCCGGGCCGCAGCGCGCTCACGCGCAGCGGGCGCACGGTCGCGCCGCGCGCCTCGACCAGCCGCGCGAGCAGCTCGCCGCTGCGCTCGGAGCGCCGGGGGTTGCGCGGGTCGGGCTCCGGCGACGGGTCGGCGTCGCGCTCGACGGCGTCGTAGCCGCCCGCACGGCCGCCGGCGCCACCGGCCAGCAGCGCCACCTCGGGCGCTCCGGCCGGCGCCGGCCGCGGCGGCGGCGCCGGCCGCACCGGCACCGGCTCCGACAGCGCCGGGTAGAAGCGGCGCACGGGCCGCGTGCGCGCGCTGAGGCTGTCCAGCCGCGGCACGTCGCGGCTCGAGACGGTGGCGGCGAAGCCGTGCCACGTGCGCGTGAAGGTCACGACGTCGCGCAGCTCGACGCCGCGCGCGCCGAGCGCGGACCGCAGCGCCGCCGCCTCCTGCTCGAGCGAGGCGACGTAGGCGCGGCGGGCGGCGGCGTCGAGCGAGCCGACGTCGTCGCGGGCGCCGAGCGGCGGGCGCGGCAGCTCGACCAGCACGCGCTCGCGCGCCGCGGGCGGCTGGCGCGGCGAGCGCCCGTCGTAGGGGACGGGGTCGGCCGCGGCAGGCGGGAACGTCCGCGCCCGCTCCGGCGAGACGGGGCCGGGGACCGCGTCCTCGCCCGCCTCGCCCAGCACGGCCAGCGCCACGAGCCCCGCCAGCACCAGCGCCAGCGCCGCGCGCAGCGACCCCGGCAGCGGCTCGGCGGCGGTCAAGCCGCCCGCCGCCGCGTCGCGTACGCGTCCAGCGCGAGGTAGCCCGGGAACGGCACCGGCTCGACCCAGCGCGCCGCGGACGCGATCATCGCCGCGTTGTCGGTGCACAGCCGCGGCGGGGGCACGTGGACGGCGACGCCGAGTCCGGCCACGCGCTCGCGCAGCCGCCGGTTGGCGGCGACGCCGCCGCCGATGGCGACGCGGTCGAGGCCCGTCTGCTCGATCGCGCGCTCCACGCGCGCCATCAGCGCCTCGACGATCGCGTGCTCGTAGGAGGCGGCGAGGTCGGCGGCGCGCTCGCGCGTCGCCTCCTCCCCCAGGTCGCGCACCGCGTACAGCAGGGCCGTCTTGAGGCCCGCGAACGAGAAGTCCAGGCCCGGCACCTTGCGCGCCGTGGGGAAGTCGAAGGCGGCGGGGTCGCCCTCGGTCGCCAGGCGCGACAGGGCGGGACCGCCGGGGTAGCCGAGGCCGAGCAGGCGCGCGCCCTTGTCGAACGCCTCGCCGGCGGCGTCGTCGAGCGTGCGTCCGAGCGTCTCGTAGCCCGCGTGGTCGTCGGCGCGCACGAGCAGCGTGTGGCCGCCGCTGGCGATCAGGCACAGAAACGGCGGCTCGAACGCGCCGGGCTGCAGGAAGTTCGCCGCGACGTGGCCCTGGAGGTGGTCCACGGGCGCCAGGGGAAGCCGCCGGGCCGCGGCCAGCGCTTTCGCGGTGGCGACGCCGACCAGCAGCGCGCCGACCAGGCCGGGGCCCTGCGTCACCGCGACCAGCTCGAGGTCCTCCAGCGCGGCGCCGGCGCCGGCCAGCGCGTCGTCGACGACGACGTTGACCAGCTCCAGGTGGTGGCGCGACGCGATCTCCGGCACCACGCCGCCGAAGCGGTCGTGGACGTCCTGGGAGGAGATGACGTCGGCGAGCACGCGGCCGTCGCGGTCGATCACGGCCGCGCAGGTGTCGTCGCAGGAGGTCTCGATCGCGAGGATCACGTCGAGCGGGCGGAGGCCGGGCGCGAGGCGGTGCCCCAGCGCGGGTCGGCGGCGGGCACGTCGTCGAGGGTCCCGCGGCGCGTGCCGGGGGTGCGCCACATGATCAGGGCGTCCTCCCCGTTGTCCTGGTAGTAGCGCGGCCGCCGTCCGGCGCCGCGGAAGCCGAACGCCTCGTACAGCGCGATCGCGGCCGCGTTGGACGGGCGCACCTCGAGCGTCACCGGGTCGTCGGGCGACGGGAGCCGCTCCAGCAGCGTGGCGACGAGCGCCCGCGCCACGCCCTGCCGGCGCCGCGCGGGGTCGACCGCGATGTCCATCAGGTGCCACACGGCGTCGTAGCGCGAGCAGACGCAGTAGCCGGCCACCTGCCCGTCGACCGCGGCCGCGAGGTGGACGCCGCCGGGCTTGGACAGCTCGAGCACGAACATGCTCAGCGACCACGGCGCGGGGAAGGCGCGGCGCTCGATGGCGACGACCTGCGGCAGGTCGGCGTACGTCAGGCGGCGGATCTCGGGCGGGCGGGTCACTTAGCCGGGGCGGTCGCGCGGAGCGGTCGCGTCGGGCTCCCGACGGTAGTCGGGCAGCAGCGAGTCGCGATCCGCGGTGCGGCCGGCGGCGCCGAGGCGGCAGATCGCGGCGGCGCTCACGCGGTGCTCCGGGGCGGCGTCGGCCGGCACGCGCGCGCCGGCGGCCTCGAGCTCCGCGCGGAAGCGGACGGCGCCGTCGCCGACCGCGGCCGGCGCGCCGCCGAGACCGGCGGCCAGGGCCCCCAGCGCCTCGGGGCGCAGCGCGGCCGGCTCGTGCAGGACGGCGCCATCGGGGGCGAAGGCCGCGGCGAACGCCTCGCCGCGGCGGGCGTCGAGCACCGCCAGCAGCGGGCCGTGGTGCGCCGGCGCCGCCTCGGCGAGCGCGTGCAGCGTCCCGACGGCGACCAGCGGGATCCCGCGCGCCTGCCCGAGGGCGCGCGCGGTCGCGATGCCGATCCGCAGGCCCGTGAACCCGCCCGGCCCGGCGCCGACGGCGATCCGCTCCACCTGCTCCCAGTCCGCGCCGGCGGCCGCGAGCGCGGCCTCGAGGAGCTCGAGCAGCCGGGCCGCGTGCCCCGGCCGCTCGCCGGGCTCCGGGTCGTGGCGGCGCTCGACGGCCCGCCCGTCGTCGAGCAGGACGGCGGCGGCCGTCGCGGGGGTGGACGTGTCGAAGCCGACGACCACCATCTCAGGCCACCTCGATCCGGCGCCGGTCGCCGCCCGCGTGGTGCAGCCGGACGCGGTGCGCCGCGGGGCGGCCGGCGGGGTCGCCGACCTCGGGCCACTCGACGAACGCGATCGTGTCCGGCGCGAAGTACGGGTCCAGCAGCCCGGGATCCTCGCCGTCGAGGCCGCCGAGCCGGTACAGGTCGAGGTGCGCGACGGGCCCGGCCGCGCCCGCGTAGAGCTGCCCGACGACGAACGTCGGGCTGGTGACCTCCTCGGTGACGCCCAGGGCGCGCAGCGCGCCGCGCACGAACGTCGTCTTCCCGGCGCCGAGCTCCCCGGACACGAGCACGATGTCCCCCGGGCGCAGGGCGGCGGCGAGCTCGGCTCCCGCCCGCTCGGTCTCCTCCGCCGAGGCCGTCAGCCGCTCACGCGGCATCGCGCAGGCGCAGCCGCAGGCTCAGCCCGAGGCCCAGCAGGCTCGCCCCGGCGAGCCCCAGCAGCGCGGCGTCGGACCCCGTGTCCGCCAGCTCCCGCTCGCCCGCGCGGTCGCCGTCGTCGCGGTCCTCCTCGCCATCGCGGCCGAGCGACTCCGGCGGGTCCTCGGTGAGGACGGGCAGGTCGGACTCCGCCTCCGGCACCTGGGCGAGCTGCGCGACGAGCATCGGCGCGGGCTCGCGCGCATGCGCGCCGGCGGCCGGCCAGGCGAGGGCGGCGGCGACCAGCGCCGCGAGGCGAACTGCGGACATCGGCGCCGAAGCCTAGTCGCGCGCCCGGACCGGAGGAGCCGCCGCCTCCGCTACCGTCCGCCGCTTCATGGAGGCATCGCCGATCGAGCGGGTGGGCCCTCCGCCGACGACGCTGCGCGCGCGCGTGCGCGAGGCGCGGAAGTCGGGCACGGCCTCGGCCGCGGGCCTGGCGATCGCCACCATCGCGCAGCAGCTGCTGGCCGTCGTCTTCACCGTCGTGTTCACGCGGATCCTCGGCACGGAGGGCTACGGGTCGCTGGCCGCGCTGCTGAGCCTGACCGTCATCCTGCTCGTGCCCGGCTCGGCGCTGCAGGTCGCCGCCGCCCGGCAGGGCACGCTCGGCCGGCTCGGCCGCGGCGGCGAGCTGGCGGCGACGCTCGACCGCTGGACGCGGCACCTGCTGGCGGGCATGGTCGTGGTGGCCGCGGTCTCAGCGCTGGCGCGGGAGCCGCTGGCGGCGCTCGTGAACGTCGAGCAGGAATGGGCGGCCGCCGCGGTGCCGGTCGCCGCCGCTATGTGGCTGCTGCTGAGCGTCCAGCGCGGCCTGCTGCAGGCGGCGCAGGCGTACCGCCCGGTCGCGTGGTCGATCGTGCTCGAGGGCCTCGGCCGCGTCGTGGTCGCCCTCGCCTTCGTCGGCGCCGGCCTCGGCGTCACCGGCGCGTACCTGGGGACGCTGGCGGCGTGGGTGGCGGCGTCGGCCGCGCTGTGGGTGGTGCTGCGCCGGCGCCTGGGCCCGGCGCGGCGGGACACCCCCAAGCACCCGCTGCGCGCGCTCGCCCGCAGCGGCGCGGTGCCGATCGCCGCGCTCGTGCTCGTCGCCGCGCTGCAGAACGTGGACGTGATCATGGCCAACCACGCGCTCGGGGGCGACGCCTCCTCCGTGTACGCGGCGACGACGGTGGCGGCGAAGTTCATCGTCTGGGTCGCGGTCGGGATCGGCCTGTGGGTGCTCCCGGAGGCGACGCGCCGCGCCGCCGCCGGGCTCGACCCGCGCACGGTGCTCGCGCGCGCGCTCGCGCTGATCGCGGTGCTGGCGGTCCCGGCGCTGGTGATCTTCGCGGTCATCCCGTCGCTGCTGCTGCGGGTCGCGTTCGGCGGCGACTACGAGAGCGGCGACGCGATCCTCGCGCTGCTCGGGGTGGCGTTCGCGCTGCTGGCGTGCACGTACGTGGCCGTGCAGTTCATGCTCGGGCTGCACCGGCGGCGGTTCGTCGCCGTGCTGGCGGTGGCCGCCGTCGTCGAGCCCGTGCTGCTCGCGGGCGCGGACGACCTGACGGGGTTCGCCGTGCGCGTGCTCGCGGTGCAGGCGGCCGCGGCGGTCGCGATCGTGGCGCTCGGCGCGCGCGTGCGGCGGGACCCGCTGGCCGGCGCGGAGCCCGTCCTCTAGCCCGATGGCGGCGGCGCCCGGCTGCGGGATCTGCTCGGGGCCGACGCGGCTGCTGCACGCCGGCACGGCGGGAGGGCCGCGCCCCGAGGACCTGTCGCCGACCTGCCACCGGACGGGCGCCCACGGCGACCTGTACCGCTGCCGGCGCTGCGGCACGGTGCGCCAGGAGGGCCTGCCGCCGGGGCCGGCGCTCGTCGACCTCTACCGGCTCATGCGCGACGACGGCTACCTCGCGGAGGAGGCGGGGCGCCGCGCGACGGCGCGCCGGCTGCTCGAGCGCGTGGAGCGCGTGACCGGGCGCGGGCGGCTGCTCGACGTCGGCTGCGGCCACGGGCTGCTGCTCGACGAGGCGGCCCGGCGCGGCTGGCAGGTGCTCGGGCTCGAGCCGTCGGCGGCGGCGCGCGCCCACGCGGTGGGGGCGCTCGGGCTGCCCGTGCGCGACGCGACGCCGGCCGACCTCGATCCGGCCGAGCGCTTCACGGCGATCGTGCTGGCCGACGTGATCGAGCACTTCGCCGACCCGGTGGCCGAGCTGCGCCGCTGCGCCGGGCACCTCGCGCCGGGCGGCGCGCTGCTCGTCGTGACGCCGGATCCCGCGTCGCTGACCGCGCGGGTCGCCCGCGGGCGCTGGTGGGGCTACATCCCCGCCCACACGCACCTCCTGCCCCGCCGGACGCTGCAGCGCCTGCTCGAGTCCTCCGGGCTGCGCGTGGTGTCCGACCGCGGCCTGCGGCGGACGTTCTCCCTGCGCTACTGGGCGGCGGGCCTGGCCGAGCGCGGCGGCGCCGCGGCGCGCGCGGCGGCGCGGCTCGACGGAGCGCCGATCGGCCGGCTGCCGGTCACCCTGTCGCTGGGCGACGAGCGCGTCGTGCTGGCGGTGCGCGACGAGCGTGCGTGAACAACTGCACAACCGGCGCGCAGCCGCTCCGTTACTGTCGCCACGGGGTTGATGCACAACATGTTCCCACGCCCCTCGGCCGAGGCTCGGCGGCGCGGCCTGACCGCGACCGCGGCGGCGGCATGCGCGCTCGCGGCGCTGGCGGTCCCGGCGATCGTGGGGGCACAGAGCTCCGAGCCGCCGCCGCCGTACGCGCTGCCCACGCCGACACCCGAGCCGAGCCGGCCGCCGGCGACCGGCGGCCCCGGGCCGCCGCGGCTCGGCGAGGCGGCGGTGCTCGAGCGCGTCCGCGGGCGCGTGACCTTCCGGTTGCCGGGCGCGACGCGCTCCCGCACGCTGACGCGGCCCGCGCAGGTGCCGATGGGGACCCTCGTCGACGCGCGCCGCGGCCGCGTGCGCGTGGTCGTGAGGCGTTCGCGCGAGGGGACGCGGACGTGGCGGGCGGTCTTCCACGACGGCCGCTTCACGGTCGAGCAGGAGCGCTCGGCGCCCTACCTGACGACGCTGTACCTGGCCGGCGGCTCGTTCTCGCGGTGCGAGCAGGCCGGCGTCGCGCGCGCCGCCCGCGCGTCGATCGCGCGCAAGCGCAAGCGCAAGCGCGTCCGCCGCCTGTGGGGCAGCGGCAGGGGGCGCTACCGCACGAGCGGCCGCTACTCCGCGGCGACCGTCCGCGGCACGACCTGGCTGGTCGAGGACCGCTGCGACGGGACGCTGACGCGCGTGGCGCGCGGCGTCGTCGACGTCGAGGAGTTCCCGCCGCCCGAGCCGGCCCCGACGCCGGCGCCGTCCCCGGCTCCCGACGGGCAGGGCGGCGACGGCGCCGAGGGGCAGCCGGCGCCCGCGTTCGCGCCGCCGCCGGAGCGGCGGCGGGGCAAGCGCGTGCGGGTGCGTCGCGGCGAGTCGTACGTGGCGAAGGCGAAGTGACGCCGGACTGGGTCGCGGTGTTCGCCGCGCTCGCGGTGGCGCACCTGGCCGGCGACTTCATCCTGCAGACGGAGTTCCAGGCCACGCACAAGCACCGCGGGCTCGGCCGCGACCCGCTGCGCCGGCGCGCCCTGGCGCTGCACACGCTGACCTACACGCTCTGCCACGTCCCGGTGCTGGTGTGGCTCGCGGACGACCTCGGGACGGCGGGAACCGCGGCGGCGGCGGCCGCGGTCGCCGTCCCCCACGCCCTGCTCGACGACGGCCGCTTCGTCCGCTGGTGGCTGCGCGCGGTCAAGCACACGTCCGACGCGCCGGGCGCGCTCGCGACGTCCGTGGACCAGTCGTTCCACATGGTCGCGCTGTTCGCGCTCGCGATCGTCGTGGGGCGGTGACGCCGCCCGCGGCCATGCGCCTGCGCCGCCGCCTGCTGGCGGCCGCCGCGCTCGTCGCCGCCGCCGCGGCGCTCGCCGCCGGGCCGGGCGGGCTGCTCGAGCGGGCCGAGCTGGCGACGGTCGACGGGCGCTTTGAGCTGCGCGGTGAGCGGCCGCCGCCCGGCGACGTGGTGGTCGTCGGCATCGACGACGTCACCTTCGACGAGCTGCGCATGCGCTTCCCGTTCGACCGCCGGGTGTTCGCCCGCGCCCTGCGCCGGATCGCCGCGGACGGGCCGCGCGTGATCGTCTACGACGTGCAGTTCACCGAGGCCTCGGGCGACCGCCCGCGGGACATCGCCGCCGACAACGCGCTGATCCTGGCGGCGCGGCGCGCGGGCAACGTCGTCTTCAGCTCGACGGAGACCGACGGCCGCGGGGGCACCAACGTCTTCGGCGGCCGCGAGGGCCAGCGCTACGCGCGGGCCCGGGTCGGCAACGGGCTGCTGCCGGAGGGGCCGGCGGGGGTCCTGCGGCGCGTGCGCTACGAGATCGAGGGGCTCAAGTCGCTGCCGGTCGTCGCCGTCGAGCGCGCCGGGCGGCGCGTCGACCGCGCGGCGCTCGGCGCCGAGGGCGCCTGGATCGACTTCGCCGGGCCGGCCGGGCACCTGCGTCGGGTTCCGTTCTCCCGAGCCGTGCGCGGGCGCTTCCGGCCCGGCACGTTCCGCGACCGGATCGTCGTCATCGGGGCGACCGCGCCGTCCCTGCAGGATCGCCATCCCGTGTCGTGGCCCGGGCCGGAGATGCCGGGGCCGGAGATCCAGGCGAACGCGATCGACACCCTCCTGCGCGGTCAGCCGCTGCGCTCGGTGCCGGCGTGGCTCGACGCGCTGCTGGCGGTGGCGCTCGCGCTCCTCGCGCCGCTGGCGAGCCTGCGCCTGCGGCCGGCGGTGGCGCTGGGGCTGGCGGCCGCCGCGGCCGCCGCCTACGCCGCCGGCGTCCAGCTCGCCTTCGCGGGCGGCTGGATCGTCGCGGCGGTCGCGCCGCTGCTCGGCCTGGCGGTGGGCACGGCCGGCGCGGTCGCCGCCCACGCGCTGGCGGCGAGCGTCGAGCGGGCGCGCGTGCGCGAGCTGTTCGCCCGCTTCGTTCCCGACGCCGTGGTGAGCGAGCTGCTCGACCGCTCGGACGGCCGCCCGCTGCGACTGGGCGGCGTGCGCCTCGTGTGCACCGTGATGTTCAGCGACCTGCGCGGCTTCACCGCGTGGGCCGAGCAGCGCGAGCCCGAGGTGGTGCTCGAGGTCCTCAACCGCTACCTGAGCGCCATGAGCGACGCCGTGCTCGACCACGGCGGCACGCTCGTCGCCTACATGGGCGACGGCGTGATGGCCGTCTTCGGCGCCCCGATCGCCTCCGACGACCACGCCGACCGCGCGCTGGCGGCGGCGCGGGCGATGCTCGCCCGCCTCGACGAGTTCAACGGCTGGCTGCGCGAGCGCGGCCTCGGCGACGGCTTCGAGATGGGCATCGGGCTCAACACGGGCGGCGTCATGAGCGGCAACGTGGGCTCCGAGCGCCGGCTCGAGTACGCGGCGGTCGGCGACACCACCAACACCGCGGCGCGGCTCGAGGCGCTGACGAAGCGGACGCCGCACCCGCTGCTCCTGTCCGGCGCGACCTACGAGGCGCTCGCCGCCCCACCGGAGGACCTCGTGTTCGTCGACGACGTCGAGCTGCGCGGGCGTCAGACGCGGCTCCCCGTCTGGGGCCTCGCAGGCGCAGAGGGATAACGTTCCCAGGCGATGCTTGAACGGGTCCGCCGCGGGCCGCGAGCCGACGAGGCCGCGGCGTCGCCGCCGGTGCGGCGCGAGGTGCGGCTGCGCCAGCTGGAGTACGGCGACCGCGACGAGTTCCTCGCCCTCGTGCACGAGAGCCGCGACCTGCACCGGCCGTGGGCCTACCCGCCCGAGCGCCCCGACCAGTTCGACGAGTTCGTCGCCCGGTCGCGCCGCGAGGACGTCGTCACCCTGCTCGGCTGCCGCGCCGGCGACGGCGCGATCTTCGGCGTCTTCACCATCTCCCAGATCGTGCGCGGCGCCTTCCAGTCCGCCTACCTCGGCTACTACGGGCACGCCCGCTACGCGCGCCAGGGCTACATGCGCGCCGGCCTCGAGCTCGTGCTCGACCACGCCTTCGGCCCGCTCGCGCTGCACCGCGTCGAAGCCAACATCCAGCCCGGCAACGCGCCCTCCGCCGCGCTCGCCCGCGGCGCCGGCTTCCGCCTGGAGGGCTTCTCGCCGCGCTACCTGCTCATCGGCGGGCGCTGGCGCGACCACGAGCGCTACGCGATGACCGTCGAGGAGCGGCGGGGGCGGTAGCGGCGGGCGGTCGCTCCGCGAGGCGGCTGGGTCCCCCCGCGCGCGGCCGCTGGGCGCCGCCGGGGCAGAAACGGCGGCATTGAGGAGGCGGGTTCGGGCGCTCGCAGCGGGACCCGGAGCGGTCGCCGTCCGTGTGGTGGCGAGGCGCGGAGTGATGGCGCTTTAGGCACGCATAGCGCAACAAAAGCGCCATCACGCGAGTCCGGCGCGCCCTCAGCCCGGCGATCGTTGCCGCCCCTTCACCAGCCCATCCCCCGACGCGATGGCGCCTTCTTCGGCATATGGCCGAAGAAAGCGCCATTGCTCCGGCCGGAGGGCGCGCCGCCCGACGCGCCCTCGCCGCCGGACGCCGCGCAGCTCGGGTTGTTCTGAGGGCGGCGAGGGCGCGTCGGGCGGCGGCGGGGCGTCCGGCACCCGCGGCGCCTCCGCGGCCGCCGCGGGGGGCGGCGGCGCCGGCGGCTCCTCCGGCTCCGGCTGCGCAGGCGCCTCCAGCGCCAGCAGCTCCGGGATGCGGGCGAAGTCCTCTCGCAGGGTGTCGAGCAGCGAGCGCGTGTAGAGCGCGGCGGCCGGGTGGTACAGCGGCAGCAGGCGGACCGTCCGCGGGCCGATGGTGCGGATCTCGGCGCGGCCGTGCAGGCGCGTGATGCCGGTCGCGTCGCCGCGCAGCAGTTTGGTGGCGAAGTTGCCCAGCGTCGCCACCACCTTGGGCTGGATCAGCTCGAGCTGGCGGAAGGTGTAGTCCTGGCAGTTGGCGATCTCCTGCGGGAGCGGGTCGCGGTTGCCGGGCGGGCGGCAGTTGAGGACGTTGGCGATGAACACGTCCTCGCGGCGCAGCCCGATCTCGGCGAGCAGCTCCTCGAGCAGCCGCCCCGCCTGCCCCACGAACGGCAGCCCCTGCGCGTCCTCGTTGGCTCCGGGGGCCTCGCCGATGAACATCAGGTCGGCGTCGGCGTTGCCCGAGCCGAACACGACGGTGCGGCGGGACTGCGCCAGCTGCGGGCAGCGCGTGCAGCCCTGCGCCTCGCCGAACACGGCCTTGAGCTCCTCGCGGCGGACCTCGGCGCTCGCCATGCGCGGGAGGGTATGTGACGCGCACCACGGATCGGGGCACCCGGCCGCGTACACTCCGTGACGAGGCCGTCACCTTCGCGGGACGGACCCGACCGAAGCGCCCTTCCACCCCCTGCAAGCCAGCCGGTATCTCGTGCGAGAACTGGACCGGATCGCCGTCGTCGGCGCCGGCCGCCTGGGCCGAGCCCTGGTCCCCGCCCTGCGTGGCGCGGGCCTGAGCGTCGACGGCCCGCTCGGCCGCGGCGCCGCCCCCGCGGCCGCGAGCGCCGTGCTGCTGTGCGTGCCGGACGCGGAGATCGCCGCCGCCGCCGCGGCCGTCGCGCCCGGACCGCTCGTCGGCCACTGCTCGGGCGCCACGACGCTCGAGCCGGTCGCCGCCGCCGGCCACGAGGCGTTCTCGCTGCACCCGCTGATGACGGTGCCCGCCGACGGCACCCCCGGGTTCGCCGGGGCCGCGGCCGCGGTCGCCGGCGCCACCCCGCGCGCCGCCGCGGCGGCCACGGCGCTCGCTCGGGCGCTCGGCCTCGCCCCCGTGGAGGTCGCCGACGCCGACCGCGCCGCCTACCACGCCGCCGCGGCCATCGCCTCGAACTTCCTCGTGACGATCGAGGGCGCGGCCGAGCGCCTGGCCGCCACGGCCGGGCTCGACCGCGCGACGCTCGCGCCGCTCGTGCGCGCCACCGTGGACAACTGGGCGGCCCTCGGCGCCGGCGGCGCCCTGACCGGGCCGATCGCCCGCGGCGACGAGACGACGGTGGAGCGCCACCGCGGCGCCATCGCCGAGCGCGCCCCCGACCTCCTCCCCCTCTACGACGCGCTCGCGCGCGCGACGCGCGAGCTCGCGCTCGCGGGGAGCCCGCGTTGAAGACCCTGCGCACGGTCGGCGCGGTCCGCGAGCACGTCCGCGCCGCCCGCGCCGCCGGCCGGGCGATCGGCCTCGTGCCCACCATGGGCGCCTTCCACGACGGCCACCTGTCGCTGATCCGCGCCGCGCGAGCGGCCTGCGACGAGGTCGTCGTCTGGCTGTTCGTGAACCCGAGCCAGTTCGACGAGGCCGCCGACCTCGCCGCGTACCCGCGGCGCGAGGCCGAGGACGCCGCCCTGGCGGCCCGCGAGGGCGCGGACGTCCTGTTCGCTCCCGCGGCCGAGGAGGTCTACCCGCCGGGCTTCGCCACGACGGTCAACGTGGCCGGCCTGGGCGACGTGCTGGAGGGAGCCCATCGCCCCGGCCACTTCGCCGGCGTCGCGACCGTCGTGACGAAGATGCTCAACATGGTCGCGCCCGACGTCGCGTTCTTCGGGCGCAAGGACGCGCAGCAGCTCGCCCTCGTCCGGCGGCTCGTGCGCGACCTCGACGTCCCGGTGCGCATCGAGGCGCTGCCGATCGTCCGCGAGCCGGACGGCCTGGCGATGAGCAGCCGCAACGCGCGGCTGTCGCCCGACGAGCGCCGCCGCGCGCTCGCGCTGCACCGCGGGCTGCGTGCCGCCGAGGCGGCGTTCGCCGCCGGCGAGCGCGACCCGGCGCGCCTGCGCGCGGCGGTCGGCGCGCAGCTCGACGGCGTCGACGCCGAGTACGTCGCGCTCGTCGACCCCGACACCTTCCGGCCACTGGACGCCGTCGACGGGCGGGTGCTCGTCGCCGTCGCCGCCCGCGTGGGCGCCACGCGGCTCATCGACAACCTCGAGATCACCACGGAGAGCTCCCCCCGATGACGCGCACGATGCTCAAGTCCAAGATCCACCGGGCGACGATCACCGACGCCGACCTGCACTACGTCGGGTCGATCACGATCGACCCGGACCTGCTCGAGGCGGCCGACATCCTCGAGTTCGAGCAGGTCGCCGTCGTCGACGTCGACAACGGCGCCCGCTTCGAGACGTACACGATCGCCGGCGAGCGCGGCTCCGGCGAGATCAAGGTCAACGGCGCCGCGGCGCGCCTGGTGCACACGGGCGACACCGTGATCGTCATCTCCTACGCCCAGTACGACCGGGCGGACCTCGAGCGCCACGAGCCGCGCGTGGTGCACGTGGACCGCTCCAACCGGATCATCGACGTCGACGCCGCCGTCGCGACGCTCCGCACGCCCCGGGAGGCCTGACATGTCCAGCGCCCCGCGCAACCCCGACCGCAAGAAGGTCACCCTGACCAAGCTCGCCGAGATGCGCGCGCTGGGGGAGCCGGTCGTGATGGTGACCGCCTACGACCACCCGTCGGCGCTGGCCGTCGAGGCGGCCGGCGTCGACATGGTGCTCGTCGGCGACTCGGCCGCCAACAACGTGCTCGGCTACGACTCCACCGTCCCCGTCTCCGTCGAGGAGCTGCTGATGCTCACGCGCGCGGTGCGGCGCGGCCTGAGCACGCCGCTGCTGGTCGGCGACCTGCCGTTCGGCTCCTACGAGGCCTCCGACGAGCAGGCGATCGCCACCGCGCACCGGTTCGTCAAGGAGGCGGGCTGCGACGCGGTCAAGCTCGAGGGCGGCGGCGCCTCCGTCCAGCGGGCGCGGGCGATCGTCCGCTCCGGCGTCCCGGTGATGGGCCACGTCGGCCTCACGCCGCAGACCGCGGTCGCGCTCGGCGGCTACCGGGCGCAGGGCCGCACCGCCGAGCGCGCGGCCGAGGTGATGCGGGACGCGATCGAGCTCCAGGACGCCGGCTGCTTCTCGATCGTCTTCGAGGCGATCCCGCGCGACGTCACCGACCTGCTGATGGCGCACATGGAGATCCCGGTGATCGGCATCGGCGCGGGGCCGTCCACCGACGGCCAGGTGCTCGTACTGCACGACCTGCTCGGCATCCACGACGGCCACAAGCCGAAGTTCGTCAAGACATGGGCGGACGTCCGCGGCGAGATGATCCGCGGCGTGCAGGCCTACGCCGCCGAGGTCCGCGGACGCACGTTCCCGGGGCCCGAGCACGGCTACGGGATCCCGCCGGAGGAGCTCGAGCGCCTGCGACGGCTGCGGCCGCGCCGCTCGGCGCCGGCCTACGACTGGTAGGCGAAAAGCAGGATTCGCGGCCGCGCCGGCGACGTGGGCGCGGCCGCGCCGCCTCCCGCTGTACGCTGCCGCGCGTGTCCCGGCTGAGCCAGCTCTTCACCCCGCGCGAGCGCGAGTTCTACGACCTCTTCGAGGAGGCCGCCGCCAACATCGTCCGCGCGGCCGCGATGCTCGAGGAGATGCTCGACTCGTGGCCCGAGAAGTCCGAGCTCTACCGCGAGCTCGTGGTGTGCGAGCAGGAGGGTGACCGCATCACCCACGACATCATCCACAAGCTCAACGCCACCTTCGTGACGCCGATCGACCGCGAGGACATCCTGGCGCTGGCCTCCGGCCTGGACGACATCCTCGACTTCACCGAGGAGGTCGGCGACTTCCTCAACCTGTACCGCATCGAGGCGCCGATGGAGCAGGCGCAGCAGCTCGCGCGCGTGCTGCACCAGGCGTCGCGGCAGGTCGCGGAGGCGCTTCCGCGCCTGCGCAACCTCGACGACATCTCCCACTACGTCGTCGAGATCCACCGGCTGGAGAACGAGGGCGACCGGATCGAGCGCAGCGCGCTCGCCGCCCTGTTCGAGGCCGGGATCGACCCGATGATGGTCATCCGCTGGAAGGACATCTTCGAGCGCCTCGAGGAAGGGGTGGACGCGACCGAGCAGGTCGCCAACACCCTCCAGGGCATCGTGATCAAGAACTCGTAGATCCCCGTGGACAGCGATCTCGTCCTCGTGATCGTCGTCGCCACCGCGCTGGCGTTCGACTTCACCAACGGCTTCCACGACACCGCCAACGCCGTCGCGACGTCGATCTCGACCCGCGCGCTCGCGCCGAAGACCGCCGTGTCGCTGGCGGCGGTGCTGAACTTCGTCGGCGCGTTCATGTCGCTCGCCGTCGCGGCCACGGTCGCGAAGGGCATCGTCGACGCCGACATCGTGACGCCGGAGATCGTGTTCGGCGGCCTCATCGGCGCGATCGCCTGGAACCTGCTGACGTGGTACTACGGGCTGCCGTCGTCGTCCTCGCACGCGCTGATCGGCGGCGTGGTCGGGTCGGCGATCGCCGCCGCCGGCTTCGACGCCGTCCTCGCGGACGGGCTCATCGAGAAGGTCATGGTCCCGGCGCTGGTCGCGCCGCTCGTCGCGTTCGCCGCCGCCGGCGCCGCCATCCTCGTCTGCTACCGCATCGTCGGCCGCCAGCGGCCGGGGACGGTCAACCGCGGCTTCCGCCTCGGCCAGATCGTCACCGCGAGCCTCTTCTCGCTCGCGCACGGCACCAACGACGCGCAGAAGACGATGGGCATCATCTTCCTGGCGCTGATCGCCAACGGCAACCTGACGGCCGACGACGCCGTGCCGACGTGGGTCGTGGTCAGCGCCGCCACCGCCATCGCCCTCGGCACCTACGCCGGCGGGTGGCGCATCATCAAGACGATGGGCTCGCGGATCATCAAGATGGACGCCGCGCAGGGCTTCGCCGCGCAGGGTGCCGGCGCGGCCGTCATCCTGTCGGCGTCGCACGTCGGCTTCCCGCTGTCGACGACACACGTGATCTCGGGCGCGGTCATGGGCGCCGGCGCCGCCAAGCGCCTCTCGGCGGTGCGCTGGGGCGTCGCCGGCAACATCGTGATGGCGTGGGTGCTGACGCTGCCGGCGTCGGCCGCCGTGGGTGCGCTGACGTACGGGGTCACCCGGATCTTCGGCACGGGCGCGTTCGGTCCGGTCCTCGTCGCCGGCACGCTGCTGGCCCTCCTCGTCTACGTGTTCGGCAAGCGGCTCCTCCAGGGCCGCGCCCTGACCGCGGAGGCCTGAGCATGATCTCCGCCGCGATCGAGTTCGACCTGCTGCTCGAGGTGATCGTCGTCTCGCTGGTGGCCGGCGTGGGCGTCACCGCGCTGTTCTCGCTCGTGATCTACGGGTCCTCGCAGGCCGGCGAGGCGCGCCGCGCCGGCCGCGGCGGCGCGGCGACCGCGTTCGGGCTGCTGGCGGCGGTCGCGATGAGCGGCTTCGCGCTGACCATCGTGCTGGCGCTGATGCAGATCCTCAACAAGGAGTAGGGGCTGCCGCCCCTGCGGGCTAGCGGCCGGGGTACTCGACCGTCTTGACGACCTTCGCGGGAGCGCCGACCGCGATGGAGTACGGCGGCAGGTCGCGGTTGACGACGCTGTTGGACCCGATCACGCAGCGCTCGCCGACCGTCACGCCGCTCGTGATCACCACGTTGGCGCCGCACCAGACGTTGTCGCCGACCCGCGTCGGTCCTTTCGAGGTGAAGCCCTGGTACGGGACTGGCGTGTCCGGATCGTCGAAGCGGTGGTCCGCGTCGGAGACGAAGCAGCCGTTGGCGAACATGCAGTGGGCGCCGATCTCGACGAGCTCGAGCGCCGCGACCTGCACGCCGAGGTTGAGGAAGGTCCCCTCTCCGATCCGGATGCGCGCCGGCGCCTGAGCGGTCAGCCAGACGCCGGGCTCGAAGAGCACGTGCGGCCCCAGCTCGAGCCGGTCCTCGAGCAGCAGCTCGAGGACGTTGCCGTGCAGCGGCCAGCGGGCGAACGCCTGCCGGCGCGCGAGCTCGTAGTGGATGCGGGCGCGGTTCCACGGCAGCGAGTTGCGCTGGTACCAGCGCCACTTCTGCGCCCACAGCTTCAGGTCGGCCGCCTGCACGACCGGGTGCAGCTTGCCGTAAGCCCGCGCCGCGCGCGTTGCGCCACGGCGGCGGCGGTTACACGAGCGGGACCGACCCCGAATCAGGAGGCAGCTCGTGCCGCGCACGATCGCCACACTCGCCGCGGCGACCGCCATCGCCGTCGCCTTCCCCGCCGCCGCCACCGCGGCGGTGCCGCACGTCGTCGCCCCCGGGGAGACGCTCTGGAGCATCGCGTCGGCCAGCAACCTGACCAACCGCGCGCTCGCGGCCTACAACGGCCTGCCGGCCGAGGGCCACGTGATCCTCGGCTCGACGATCCAGATCCCGACCCCGGCCGAGGCCGCGGAGGCCATGGCGCGCGCCGGGATGACGCCGACCAACCCAGCCACCCAGGCGGCGCCCGCCGCGCCCGCGCCGGCGCCCGCGGCGCCCGCCGCCGCGCCGGCGCCCATGGGCGCCTACACCGTGCGGCCGGGCGACACCCTCTCGGGCCTGGCGGCCGTCGCCGGGGTCCCGGTCGCCACGATGGCCGCCGCCAACGGCCTCGATCCGAACGGGACGCTGCTGGCGGGCACCGTCCTGAAGCTGCCGACCGGCTCGCCGGCGCCGCCGCGGTCGCAGGAGCCGGCGCCCGCGACCCGCGTGGTGCCGCACGCGCACCCCTCCCCCACTCCGGGTCGCGCGAGCGCCGAGCAGATCCAGGGCGTCGCCGCCGCCCACGGAGTGCCGGGGTCGCTGGCCGCCGCCATCGCCTGGCAGGAGAGCGGCTTCAACAACGCCATGGTGTCGAGCGCCAACGCGCGCGGCGTGATGCAGGTGCTCCCGGGCACCTGGGACTGGATCCAGACGAACATGACGCACAGCCGGCTCGACCCGGCGTCGGTCGACGACAACGTGCACGCCGGCGTCCTCTACCTGCGCCACCTGCTCGACGCGACGGGCGGCGACGAGACGGCGGCGATCGCGGGCTACTACCAGGGCCTCGGCGCGCTGCGCTCGCGCGGCATGTTCGAGGACACGAAGCGCTACGTCGCCAACGTGCAGGCGCTGCGGTCGCGCTTCGGCGGCTGAGCGCAGCCCGGAGCCCCGGCGCGCCGACTGGAACATCGGGCGGCGCGCCGGTCTCGGTTCAGCCGGGCTCTAGTGCGACGCGAGCGCGCCGCCGCAGAACGGGCAGCAGGTGCGATCCTGCACGCGCTCGGCGGGCCAGAGCCGCAGGCAACTGCGACAGATCTTCCGCATCATGCGGAGCTCCTTTCCGCGGGCAGCCGGCGGTAATCCGCGCCGGTCCTCTGCCCACTATGTGTGGCGCGCGACGGCGGCCGCTGTAGTGGCGGCCGCGTCACGGCTGCCCGCCAGCTTAGGGCACGCGGCCGCTACCGTCACGGCGTGGGCGGCTACCTCGTCTTCTTCGTGTCGGATCCGGTGGACGACTCGCTGGCCGCGGAGGTCCGCGGCGAGGTCGCCGCGCTCGCCCGCCGACGTGCCTGGAGCGCCCGCTCACCGGGCTTCTTCGACGATCCCGAGCCGGAGCCCGGCAGCGCCCGCACCACCGGCGGCTTCCTGCGCCTGGACGGTCCGGCCGCCGACGACGTCGCGGCGCTGTTCGACGCCGTCGTCGGGCTCTCGGCGCGTCTGGAGGTCGCCTGCGAGCTGCAGTGGCGCGAGGCGATCCTCGGTCACGTCCGCGCCGGCGTCGCCGATCCGGGCCTGGAGCAGGCCGTCACCAGCGCGACAGCCACCGGATGACGGCGGGCCACGGCTCTGCGCGCGGGTCGACCGGGTCGCGGTGACCGCCGGGGAACTCGACCAGCGTCACGTCGTCGCCCGCCGCACGGGCGGCGGCGGCGTAGTCGCGCGAGCGCCTCACCGGCACGACGGCGTCGAGCGTGCCGTGCACGAGCAGGACCGGGATGCCGAGCGGCAGGCGTCGGATCGGGTTGCCGAGCATGTAGTTGCGGGGTACGCGCTCGGGCGGCCCGCCCATGAGCTCGATCGCCGCGGCGTCCCGCGTCGCCTCCAGGTCGCTCGGCGCGGCCAGCGCCACCACCGCTGCCGCGCGGACGCGGGCGCCGGGCCGGTTGCCGGCCCACAGTGCCAGGTGGCCGCCGGCGGAGTGGCCGAGCAGCACGACGCGGCGCAGGTCGAGCCCCGGCTCGCCGGCGAGGCGGTCGATCGCCGCCGCGACGTCGTCGAAGGTCATCGGCCAGCCGCCGCCCGCACCGAGGCGGCGGTACTCGACGTTGCAGGCGGCCCAGCCGTGGCGGGTCAGGTCGCGGCTCAGCGGACGCGTGTAGAGCTTCGTGCGCGTGCGGCGGGCCTGCCACCAGCCGCCGTGCAGCACCACGCACACCGGGTGCGGGCCCGGGCCTGGCGGCAGCCACAGCTCGGCCCGCTGGTCGCGGTGGTCGCGGCCGTAGCGCAGCCGGCGTGCGGGCGACGCCAGCGCGGACCGCACGACCTGGGCCACCACCGACACGGGGCGGCACGGTAGTGCGCGCGACCGCCGCCGCGCTGCTCGCCGCCGCCACGCTGGCGCTGGGCTGCGGCGCGCCCGAGGCAGTGGCGCCGCCGCCGGGCTCCGAGCGGGCGTTCCGCGGCATCGGCGGCGACGGCCCGCTCGTCGTCTGGGCGATCGGCGACGGCGCCGACGGCCGGGCGCCGGCGCGCGAGCTGGCCGCCCGCATCGCGCGCGACCGCCCGGACCGCGTCCTCTACCTGGGTGACGTCTACGAAGAGGGCACGGCCGACGAGTTCGAGCGCAAGGTCCGCGGGCCGTACCGGCCGCTGCTCGAGCGAATGCTCCCGACGCCGGGAAACCACGAGTGGCACAGCCGGGACGAGGGCTACGACCCCTTCTGGCGCAGCGTGACCGGCGCGCCGACGCCGCCGTGGTACCGCGTCCGGCTCGGCGCCTGGGAGGCGCTGTCGCTGAACTCCGAGGCCCCCCACCAGGAGGGAAGCCCTCAGCTCGCGTGGCTGCGGGAGCGGCTGCGGCGGCCGGGCACGTGCCGGATCGCCTTCTGGCACCGGCCGCGCTTCAGCGCCGGCAAGCACGGCGAAGACAAGGACCTCGAGCCGCTGTGGGACGCGGTGGCGGGCCGCGCGGCGGTGGTGCTCTGGGGTCACGACCACAACCTCCAGCGCTTCCACCCCATCCGCGGCACCGTCGCGATGGTCAGCGGAGCCGGCGGCCGCGAGCTGTACGACGTCGACGGTACCGACCCGCGCCTGGCCTTCTCCGACGACCAGACCTACGGCGGCGTCCGGCTCGTGCTGCGCCCCGATTCGGCCGACGTCGCGTTCGTGGCGCTCGACGGCCGGGTGCTCGACCGCTCGCGGGTGCGCTGCACCTCGAGCTGACGCGTTCGCGCTCAGCCGCGAGTCCGGGCCGGTACGTAATCGCTCAGTCGATCGTCGCGTGCGGCCGACATCCGTCTCGGGGGACGCGCGCCGGCGTGCTCCCGTCGACGCCCATGACATCCCTCTCCGCCACGCTCAGGTCGCGCCCCATGGCCATCCGGCTCGGGTCGTCGCTGTTTTTGGGCGGCGCGGCGGTGACCGTCGCCGTGACGCTCCTGCCCCATCCGGAGCAGGTGGCGACCGGCGGCTTCTGGGCTCTCGCGGCCGTGCAGCTCGCGGTCGCCCTCGGGCTGCTTCTCCTGCCGAGCCGGCTGACCGCCACCGGGCTGCCCTGGATCGTCGTCATCGCCGGCGTGCTCGCGGTGACGGCCGCGATCTACCTCAACGGCGAGCGTCACGGCGGGCCGCCGTTGTTCAACGAGCTGTTCTACGTCTGGCCGGCGCTGTACGCCGGCTACTTCTTCGGGCGGCGCCGGCTGGCCGCCGCGCTCGCCGTCATCGCCGCCGCGTACGCGGCGACGCTCGTCATGATCGCCCTGCCCATGGAGGCCGCCCTCATGCGCTGGTGCGTGACCGTCTCCGTCGTGTGCGGCGTCGCCGGCGCGGCGAGCGCACTGCGCCGGCACGTCGACCGGCTGCTCCAGCGGCTGCGCGAGGCGATGCGGACCGACCTGCTGACCGAGGTCCTCAACCGCCGCGGCTTCGAGGAGGCCTTCGGGGTGGAGCTGCAGCGGGTCGCCCGCACCGGCCGGCCGCTGTGCGTGCTGATCGGCGACGTCGACCGCTTCAAGGTCCTCAACGACCGCTTCGGCCATGCCGCGGGCGACGCGGCGCTGGCGGCGGTCGCCGGCGCGCTGCGCGAGGGCTGCCGCAGCGTGGACGTGATCGCCCGCATCGGCGGCGAGGAGTTCGCGATCCTGATGCCGGCCGCCGGGCTGGCGGACGGCTGCGCCACCGCCGACCGGCTGCGCGCCGCGGTGGCCTCCCTGCACGACCCGGCGGGGGAGCCGCTCAGCATCTCCTTCGGCGTGACGGAATGCCCGAGCGGCGCCCACGCCGACCCGGACCGGCTGCTGCGCGAGGCCGACGGCGCGCTCTACGCGGCGAAGGCCGCCGGCCGCGACCGGACGGTCGCGGCCGAGCGCTTCGCGGCCTGACGCCTCGGTACCGGCGCCAGCGGATCACGTCGCCCGCGCCGGTGCAGCGGAAGCGCGTGTACGGCAGGCCCTGCGTCTCCACGTCCGTGCCCGTGCAGGTGAAGCCGCGGAACCGGCGGTCCGGGCGCCCGCCGCCGCCTCACAGGCTCGGCGGCGGCGGGGGCGCAGTGCCCCCGCCGCCGCTCAGGCATCAGTCGACGATCGCGCCGGTCTCGCACTCCGAGCGCTTCGCGAGCACGAGGTGGTCGAGGAACACGGACGAGTCGAACTCCCGGTCGCCCTGGTCGAAGATCGACAGGTACAGCAGCTCCCGGCGGCCCGGCCGCACCCGCGTCGACGCACGCAGAACCGGCGTCGCACCGTCGTAGATGGTGCCCTTCGCGTGGTTCTGCCGGACGCTCGTGTCGCCCTGCTCGTTGACCGTGATCAGCCGCCCCTCCGGGCCGGCGGCGAAGTTGTTCGGAGCCTCGACGCGCGGGTCCTCCTTGGAGAACGTGCTCCAGTCGGAGGAGCCGAGCTCGGCGATGAACGCGTCGTTGTACTGCGCGTCGACGTACTCCGGGAACTCCTCCGAGAGGAACTTGAACCGCAGCGACAGGCAGTTCGCGTTCTTCGGGATCCGCAGCTCGACGCGCAGGATGGTGACGTCGCGCGCGCCGCGCACGGACGGCCCGCCGAGCGAGGTCGAGTGGTCCGGCGTGTTGTTCTTCTTGCCGGCGTCCGTCGCGTCACCGGACGACATGATCGCGAAGCTGCCGCCCTGGCGCGGGAACCCGGCGAGCCGCCGCGTCGAGATCGCGGCCGGGTTGGAGAACGGCGGCAGCGCCGAGAACGCGGCGCGGCGGACCTGCCTCGGCTTCGCCGCGAACGAGCGCGCCAGCCGCGTGGCGGCCCGCTGCTCGCGCGGCGCCCGGTCGGGCGTCGCCTTGATGGTGCCCTTCTGAGCGGCGGCGGGTCCGCTGGAAGCGGCCAGACCGATCGGCACGACCAGCCCGACGGCAACCGCGCATGCGGTGCCACGACGACCTCGCTTCATCACAACCTCCGGTGGGACAGGGAAGTGGCGCCGCGCTACCCCGTCCGCCCGCCCACGGCGGCCGACCAGTCCGCCGTCGGACGCTTAGCAGCAGTGGCTACCTTCAACGCGTCAGGCGCCGGACCTTGGCGCGCCCACGCTCGCCGGCGGCGCCTCCAGCGCGCGCACACCGGACCGCAGGCCCTGCGAGATCAGGCGCCGCAGCAGCACGACCGCCGCCACCAGGCCGAGGGCGCCGAAGTCGTCGAGCGTGGCCAGGCGCAGCAGCCCCGCCGCCAGCAGGAACTCGAGCGCCAGCCCGACCCCTTCGAGCAGCGGGCGGGCGCCGGAGCGGCGGCGGGGGGCGGCGCGGGCGACGGCGACCGCGAGCACGAGCGTGGCCATCGTGGTCGCCACGGCCGCCGCGTCGAGCAGCAGCGATTCGGTCACGCCGGCGCGGCGCCTGCCTCGTCCCGGGCCGTCTCGCGCCGCACGACGGCCTGCGCCCGCTCGATCTCCTGGGCCAGGAAGTGGTTGAGCGCCGTCCGGATCGCGGCGATCGCCGCGAGCTTGCCGATCTCGTTGAAGGTCGGCGATACCGCCGTCGCCAGGATGTCCGACGCGAGCTGGAACTCGAGCCCCAATGCCAGGAAGCGGCCGAGCATCAGCCTGATCTCCTCGTAGGCCCGCGGCCGGACGCGCAGCTCGGAGAGCACGTAGGCGCCGAAGGCGGCGATGACGCCGACGCCGATGACCGTGGCGCCGATCAGCTCGACGATCGGGATCAGGAAGTCCACGGCGTGGGCGGCGAACTCCTCCACGCCGCCGCTCCTACCCGCTGGCGGCGACGCCACGCGCCGCGGCTACGGCAGCGGCGCGCTCTCCGGGACGCCGCCGCGCGTCCAGAAGACGCGCTGCTCGCCCACCGCGAGCGAGCCCGGGTCGATGTCGTCGGCCGTCGCCAGCCGCTGCGCGCCGCCCGGCCAGACGACCCGCACCCGGCGCGGCGTCGCCGGAAGTGGCGGCTCAGCCCGCGGCGAAGCGCGGCAGCACGTCGGCCGCGGCGATCTCGGCGGCGGCGCGGATGTCCGGGCTCTTCACGCTGACGACGTTCTCGGTGAAGCCGGCCTGCACCGAGCGCTCGAGCTCCTCGACCGCTGCGGCGGGATCGCGCGGGTCGAGCTGCACGGGCCGCGAGCGGCGGATCTCGCCGGGGTCGCGGCCGACGGCGGCGCAGTGGTCGTCGAGCACGCCGGACTTGCGCACGGCCGTCTCGAGCTCGCCGCCCCCCGCGTTCCAGACGTCGGCGTGCCGGGCGACGTAGCGCAGCGTCACCTTCTCGCCGCCGCCGCCGACCCAGATCGGCGGGTGCGGACGCTGCACCGGCTTCGGGCCGGCCACCGCGCCGCGCAGCGCGTAGTAGCGGCCGTCGAAGTCCGCCGTCTCCTCCGTCCAGAGCTTCTTCAGCACGACCAGCGCCTCCCCCATGCGCCGGATCCGCTCGCCCACGGGCGGGAACGGCAGTCCCAGCATGATGTGCTCGACCTCCGCCCACGCCGCCCCGAGGCCGAACTCGAGCCGGCCGCCGGACAGGTGGTCGACGGTGACCGCCATCTTGGCCAGCACCCCCGGGTGCCGGTAGGTGTTGCCGGTCACCATCACGCCGATCCGGACGCGCTGCGTCGCCACCGCCATCGCCGCCAGCAGCGACCAGCCCTCGAAGACGTCGCCGCGCACGTCGCCGGCGATGGGCGCGAAGTGATCGAAGCCCCAGACGTGCGCGAAGCCCGCCTCGTCGGCGATCCGCCACACGGCGCGCAGCTCGTCGATCCTGCAGTGCTGCGGCGGCGCCTCGAGCCCGAGCCGGACCGGGTGCGGCGAGCTCACGCGGCGCCGCTCAGGCCGCCGCCGCGATCTTTCGGCGCGTCCCGCCGGCGCCGCGGCCGCGCCCGCGGCCGCGCGCCGGCTTGGCCTCCACCAGGTCGCGCAGGAACCGCCCGGTGTAGGACTCCTCCACCGCCGCCACCTGCTCGGGAGTGCCGACCGCCATCACCGTGCCGCCCTCCTCGCCGCCCTCGGGGCCCATGTCGACGATGTAGTCGGCCGTCTTGATCACGTCGAGGTTGTGCTCGATCACGACGACGGAGTTGCCCTGGTCGACGAGCCGCTGCAGCACGTCGAGCAGCTTCTCGATGTCGGCGAAGTGCAGCCCGGTGGTCGGCTCGTCGAGGATGTACAGCGTGCGGCCCGTCGCCACCTTGCACAGCTCGGACGCGAGCTTGACGCGCTGCGCCTCGCCGCCGGACAGCGTCGTGGCCGGCTGGCCCAGGCGCATGTAGTCGAGCCCCACGTCGTGCAGCGTCTGCAGTCGGCGCTTGATCTTCGGGATGTGGGCGAAGAACTGCAGCGCCTCCTCGATCGGCATCTCGAGCACGTCGGAGATCGTCTTGCCCTTGAAGCGGATGTCGAGCGTCTCGCGGTTGTAGCGCTTGCCGTGGCACTGCTCGCACGGCACGTACACGTCGGGCAGGAAGTGCATCTCGATCTTGATCTGGCCGTCGCCGCGGCAGACCTCGCAGCGGCCGCCCTTGACGTTGAACGAGAAGCGCCCCGGCTTGTAGCCGCGCGCCCGCGCTTCCTGCGTGCGCGAGAACAGCTCGCGGATCTGGTCGAACAGCCCGATGTAGGTCGCCGGGTTCGAGCGCGGCGTGCGCCCGATCGGCGACTGGTCGACCGAGATGATCTTGTCGAGGTGCTCGAGCCCGCGCATGCGCTTGTGCGCGCCGGGCCGCATCCGCGACCGGTGCAGCCGGTTCGAGACCGCCTTGTAGAGGACCTCGTTGACCAGCGTCGACTTGCCGGACCCCGAGACGCCGGTGATGCAGCAGAAGGTGCCGAGCGGGATCTTGACGTCGACCCTCTTGAGGTTGTGCTGCGTCGCGCCCTCGATCACGACGTAGTCGCTCGGCTTGCGGCGCTGCGCCGGCGGCCGGATCTGGCGCGTCCCGGCGAGGAACTGGCCGGTCAGCGAGCGCTCGACGGCCATGATCTCCTCCGCGGTGCCCTCCGCGACGACGTGGCCGCCGTGCTCGCCGGCGCCGGGGCCCATGTCGATCACGTGGTCGGCGGCGCGCATCGTGCCCTCGTCGTGCTCGACCACGAGCACGGTGTTGCCGAGGTCGCGCAGCCGCTCGAGCGTCCCGATCAGGCGCTCGTTGTCGCGCTGGTGCAGGCCGATCGACGGCTCGTCGAGGATGTACAGCACGCCCACCAGCGACGAGCCGATCTGCGTCGCCAGCCGGATCCGCTGCGCCTCGCCGCCCGACAGCGTCGCCGCCGCGCGATCCATCGACAGGTAGCCGACGCCGACGTTGTCCAGGAAGCGCAGCCGCTCGTCGATCTCGCGCAGGATCAAGCGGGCGATCGCGCGGTCGGTCTCCGACAGCTCCAGCGCCTCCAGCCAGACGATCGCGCGGTGGGCCGACAGCCGGCAGAACTCGTGGATGGCCATCTCGCCGACGCGCACCGCGCGCGACTCCGGCCGCAGCCGCGAGCCCTGGCACTCCGGGCACGGCCGCATGGTCATGTACTCCTCGATCTTCTCGCGCGAGTAGTCGGAGTCGGTCTCCTTGTAGCGGCGCTCGAGGTTCGGGACGATGCCCTCGAAGGTGGTCATGTACGAGCGCCGCCGCCCCATCCGGTTGCGGTAGGAGACGTAGATGCGGTCGTCGTCCGTGCCGTACAGGAACAGGTCGCGCTGCTCGGCCGTGAGGTCCTCCCACGGCGTGTCGAGGTCGACCTCGTAGCGGTCGGCGATCGCGGCCGTGATCTGCTCGTAGTACGCCGTCGCGCCGCTCGACCACGGCAGGATCGCCCCCTCGCCGATCGACAGCGAGCCGTCGGGCACCACCAGGTCGGGGTCGATCTCCATCTGCGAGCCGAGGCCGGTGCAGCGCGGGCAGGCGCCGTGCGGCGAGTTGAACGAGAACGAGCGCGGCTCGAGCTCGGGCATCGAGAGCCCGCAGTGCAGGCAGGCGAAGCGCTCGGAGAAGGTGCGCACCTCCCCCGTCTCGACCAGCTCCACGTCGAGGATGCCCTCCGCCAGCGCCACCGCGGTCTCCACGGAGTCCGCCAGCCGCTTGCGCACCTCCGGCCGCATGATCAGCCGGTCCACGACCACCGACACGTCGTGCTTGAACTTCTTGTCGAGGACGATGTCCTCCTCGAGCAGCCGCAGCTCGCCGTCGACCTTCACGCGCGTGAAGCCCTCGGCGCGCAGGTGCTCGAACTGGTCGCGGAACTCGCCCTTGCGCCCGCGCACGATCGGCGCCAGGACCATGAACTTCGTGCCCTCCTCGAGCGCCATGATCTGGTCGATGATCTGCTCGGCCGACTGGGCGGCGATCGGGCGGCCGCAGTTGTGGCAGTGCGGCTTGCCGATCCGGGCCCAGAGCAGCCGCAGGTAGTCGTAGATCTCGGTGACCGTGCCGACGGTCGAGCGCGGGTTGCGCGACGTCGTCTTCTGGTCGATCGAGATGGCCGGCGAGAGCCCCTCGATCGAGTCGACGTCCGGCTTGTCCATCTGCCCGAGGAACTGGCGCGCGTACGCCGACAGCGACTCGACGTAGCGGCGCTGCCCCTCGGCGTAGATCGTGTCGAACGCCAGCGACGACTTGCCCGACCCCGACAGCCCCGTGATCACCACCAGCGCGTCGCGCGGCATCGACACCGTGATGTCCTTGAGGTTGTGCTCGCGCGCCCCGCTGACGACGATCTCCGACTGGCTTGCCATGAGTCCGCCCCACTCTAGAGAAGCGAACGGACGTTCGATCGCGCCGAATCCCGCTCGCAGCGGGATCGCGCGTCAGGATCCGGGCGCGAGGAAGCCGGCCGCCGCGAGCTTCGTGGTCAGGTAGTCCAGCAGCGGGTCGACGCGCAGCGGCTCGCCGGTCACCCGCTGCAGCAGCTCGCGCGGGCGCAGCTTGCGGCCGTGGCGGTGGACGTTCTCGCGCAGCCACTCGGTCAGCGGCGCGAACTCGCCGCGCTCGATCTGGCCGTCGAGGTCGGTCAGGTCGGCGCGCACCCGCCGCCACATCTGCGCGGCCATCAGGTTCCCGAGCGAGTACGTCGGGAAGTAGCCGAAGGCGCCGATGCCCCAGTGGACGTCCTGCAGCACGCCCTCGGCGTCGGAGGTCACCTCCACCCCGACCAGGCGCGCCATGCCCTCGTTCCACGCGTCCGGGAGCCCCGTCGCGTCGATCGTCCCCTCCAGCAGCGCCAGCTCGAGCTCGAAGCGCAGCGCGACGTGGAGGTTGTAGGTCGTCTCGTCGGACTCCGTGCGGACGAGCGAGCGCTGCACCGTGTTGACGGCCCCGAACATCGCATCGGCGTCGAGCCCGTCGAAGCGGCCGGGCAGCAGCTCGCGCAGCCTCGGCAGCAGCCAGGCGCAGAACGGCCGGCTGCGCCCGACGAAGTTCTCCCACGTGCGGCTCTGGGACTCGTGGACGCCGAGCGACGCGCAGTCGTGCAGCGGCGTGCGGGCCAGCGACGCCGGCAGGCCCGCGTCGTAGAGCCCGTGCCCGAACTCGTGCAGGGACGAGTAGAGGACGAAGGAGAAGTCCGTCTCGCTGTAGCGCGTCGTCAGCCGGTAGTCACCCGGCCCCGGTGACTGCGCGAACGGGTGCGGCGTCGCGTCGAGGCGCCAGTGCTGCTCCTCGAAGCCGACGTGGCGCAGGATCGCGACGACCGCGCGGCGCTGCTCCTCCACGTCGAAGCGGCCGAGGAACACGCCGCCGTTGGGCTCGAGGTCCGGGCGCGCCGCGGCGTCCACGAGCGGCTGCAGCCTGGCGACCAGCTCCGCGAACAGGGGCCGCAGCTCCGCGGTCGTCGCGCCCGGCTCGAAGTCGTCGAGCAGCACGTCGTAGGGATGCCCCGCCTCGGGAAAGCACGCCGCGTACTGGTGGCGCAGCTCGACCTGCCGCGCGATCGAGTCGCGGAAGCGCGCGTAGTCGCCGGCCTCGCGCGCCGCGAGCCAGTCGGTGTAGGCGCGCGCCGCCTCGAGGGCCATCGCCTCCGCCAGCGACGCCGGCACGCGCAGCGCCTTCTCCTGGTCGCGCCGCGTGAAGCGCACCAGGCACGCCTCGTCGCTGTCGGGATCGAGCTCGTGCGCCCACGGCTCGAGCGCGTCCAGCACCCGGACCAGTCCCGGGTCGACGAGCTTCGAGTGGATCAGGCGCTCGACCGTCCCGAGCTGCTGCGCGCGCGTCTCGCTGCCGCCCGGCGGCATGAACGTGTTCTGGTCCCACGTGAGGACCTGCTCGACCCCGCGCAGGTCCCGCAGCTCCCCGAGCCGAGCCCGGAGCTCCTCCAGCTCCGGGGGCGCCGCCGGCGGCGCCTCCACCTACTGCCCAGCCCGGGCGTAGACGTCGTCCAGCAGCGCCTGGGGGTCCGCCAGGTCGAAGTTGTCCTCGAGGTAGCGCTCCGTCTCGTCGCGCGGCGTCCCGTTGAGCGCCATGTTGAGGGCGATCAGCCGCGCGCCCTCCTCGTCGCCGTCGCCGGCGGGGCCCGCCGCCTCCACCGCCTCGTCGGCGAGGAAGCCGCCGTCGTCGTCGTCGGGCGCAGCCGCCAGCGCGGGCTCGGCGGACGCGCCGCGAGCGGCCGCGGCGGGCTCGGGCTCGAAGGCCGCGCCGCCGGAGCCGCGCAGCTCGCCGACGGCGCCCTGGAGCATCGCGAGGTCCGACGTGACCCGGCTCGCGCCGCTGCGCAGGCTCTCGAGCAGGGTGCGCACCTCGCCCTCCATCGAGTCGATGCGCTCGAGCATGGTCGACGCCGCCTCCGAGACCCGCTGGACGTGATCGCGCGCCTGCGTGCCCGCCTCCGAGCGCAGCTTCTCCGCCGCCTCGCGCGCCTCCTGGCGGATCCGGCGCGCCTCGAGGTCGGCCTCGCGCTCGATGTCGGCGGCGCTCTGCTCCGCCGCCTCGACGATCAGGCGGACCTGCTCGGACGCTGCGGACGCCAGCGTCTCCCCCCGCTGCCGGTTCGCTCGCTTGAGCGCCTCGACCTCGTCGGCCAGCAGCGCCAGGTGGGAGTCCACGGCCTCCGGGTCATAGCCACGGCGGCCGATGGGAAAGTCGCGCTTCTCGATGGACTGTCGGTCAAGGGCCACTGCGGGTCCTCCAGGGATCTCGGTTCGCCGGCGGCATCCTACCCGGCGCGGACCACCGCCCCTGCGCTTTTCGGTACGACGTCAGATCGCCGCGCGCACGACGTCCGGATCCGCCTCGCGCAGGACGGCGTGCGCGAGGACGTGCGAAGCCTCGCGTTCGGCCACCCGCGTGACCGCGAGCTCGACCCGGGCGACGATCGCACGCGGCTCGAGCGCGAGCATGCAGACCCACTCGCCGCGCCACGGGACGTCCGCCTCGGCCGCGGGCCGGCCCCAGCGCGAGGAGTGGGTGTTCTGCGCGCCCCAGCCGACCGTCAGGTCGAGGGGTCGCAGCATCACCTGCAGCGTGTCGTCGAACGGGCGCACGTCGCAGCGGAAGACGCCTGGCGCCAGCAGCAGCGCAGCGCGCCAGCCGTGGTCGACGACCTTGTGGCCGGTCAGGACGAGCCCGCCGCCCTGCAGCGGCGTCGCCAGCTGGCCGTGCCGGGCCCCGGCGTCGCGCGCGGCGGCCGGGTCGAGCGGCGTCACGCCGGATCCCGCTCGAGCAGCAGCGTCACCCAGCCGGCGTCCTCGATCCGCCGCGCGACGCGCAGCCCGGCCGCGGCGTACGCCGGCTCCGCCGCCACCGCGTGGGCCGGCTCCAGCCCGGACGCGATCAGGCGCCGGACCTCGCCGGGCAGCGCCGCCGCCAGCCGCTGGTGGACGGCCAGCGGGACGTTGGCGGCGATGGTGCGCGCCGGCGGCGGGTCGGCCGCGAGCAGGTCGGCCTGCGCGGCCGCCACGCGCACCTCGTTGCGCTCCGCGTTGCGGATCGTCGCCGCCACGGACGCCGGCTCGTGGTCGATCGCGAACACGGGCGCGAACCCCAGGCGCGCGGCCGCGACCGCGAGCACCCCGGTGCCGCAGCCGAGGTCGGCCAGCTCTCCCTCGGCGGGAAGCTCGACCAGCAACGCCAGGCACGCGCGCGTCGTCGGGTGCTGGCCGGACCCGAAGGTGCCCGGCGGCCGCTCTACGACGACCTCCGCCAGGCCGGGCGGCGCGGCCGGCGCGTCCGGCGTGCGCAGCACCAGGCGGTCGCCGATCGTCCAGGCGTGGCCCGTCTCCGCCACCACGTCCCCGGGCGCCACCTCGGCGCCCTCGGCGCGCAGCAGCCGCGCTCCCAGCAGGTCCCGCAGCGCCTCCGGCTCGGTCTCCGGCGTCGCGACCCACGCGAGCTCGCGGACGCCCTCGGGCCGCTCGCGCTCGTGGACGCCGCCGGCGACGAGGGGCAGCAGCCGGTCGTAGACCTCCTCGAGATCGCGCTCGCGGACGCTGGCGACCACCCGGCGCATGTGCGGCGACCCTATCCGCCGCCGGAGGGCAGTTGCAGCGCTCCGTCGTCCCCGCGCACGACGAGGCCGTCGCGCTCCAGGCCCGCGACCGCCCGCGCCAGCCGCTGCCCGTCGGCGGGCGGCGGCGGCTCGCCGGAGACGAGCGCCGCGACGATCCGCCCGCGCAGCCAGCGGTCGGTGTCCTCGAAGCGCTCGCGGCGGCGGCGCGGCCGCTCCGGCTGCGGCGGCGTCGGCGTCGGCGCGGCACCCGCCGCAGCGCAGCCGCGGGCGACGGGACACGCCCCGCAGCGAGGGCGGCGCGCGGTGCAGACCGTCGCGCCCAGCTCCATCGTCGCCTGGTTGAACTCCGCGGCACGCGAGGGCGGGATGAGCGCCTGCGCGCGCTCCCGCAGCGCGGCCGGCGGGCGCGTGACGCCATCGTGGCGCTCGAGCACGCGCCGGACGTTGACGTCGACCGCGGCCACCGGCTGCCCGAACGCGAACGACGCGACCGCGGCCGCCGTGTACGACCCGACGCCGGGAAGCGCCTGCAGCGCGAGTGCATCGCGCGGCCAGCCTTCCTCGGCCACCCGCCGGGCCGCGGCTCGCAGCGCGAGCGCGCGGCGGTTGTAGCCGAGCCCCGACCACGCCGCGATGGCGTCGGCCGGCGAGGCGGCGGCGAGGTCGCGCGCGGCGGGAAAGCGTGCGAGGAAGCGGACGTAGTGCGGCACGACCCGCGCCGCCTGCGTCTGCTGGAGCATGACCTCCGACACGAGGATCGCCCACGGGTCGCGCGTGCGCCGCCACGGCAGGTCGCGGTGGCCGGCGTCGTACCAAACCAGCAGGGCGGAGACGTCCACGGGTGGCGACGGTATCGGTGCGGCGGGTTGGCGCGGTGGTGGTC
>DATLGB010000137.1:0-23423 GCA_035540675.1 Solirubrobacteraceae bacterium
GAGATCGCGGCGACGCGCGACGAGCTCGCCGCGGCTCGAGCGGAGCGCGACGACACGCGGCAGGTCCTCGCCGCGGAGGCCGAGCGCGCCGAGCGGCTCGAGGGCGCGCTCGCATCGGCTCGCGACGAGATCGCGGCGACCGCCGGGGCGCTCGCCGCGGTGCAGGAGGAGCGCGACAGCGCCCGGCAGCAGCTCGCCGCCGCAGCCGACCGGGCCGGCCAGCTCGAGAGCGCCCTGACGTCGGCTCGGCAACAGGCGAAGGCGACCGGTGAACAGCTTGCGGCCACCCGCAGGGAGATCGAGGCGACGCGCGAGCAGCTCGCGTCCGCGCGGGCAGAGCGCGACAGCGCCCGGCAGCAGCTCGCCGCCGCAGCCGATCGGGCCAACCGGCTCGAGCGCGCCCTCGCGTCATCTCGCCAGGAGACGGTGGCGAGTGGCGAGCAGCTCGCCGCGGCGCGCGAAGAGATCGAGGCGATGCGCGAGCAGCTCGCCGCGCTGCAGGGGGAGCGCGACGCCGCGCGGCAGGCGCTGGCCGCGCAAGCCAGGCGCGCAGGCGACCTCGATGAGGCGCTCGCGTCGGCACGCGCGGAGACGGCGGCGACGCGCGACGAGCTGGCGGCCGCACGAGCCGCGTCGGCCACGGTGCAGCAGGAGCGCGACGCGGCCCGGCAGGCGCTGGCCGCCGAAGCCGAGCGGGCCGGCGGCCTCGACCGTGACCTGGCGGACAGTCGCCAGGCGCTGCAAGCCGCCGAAGCGGCCGCCGCCGCGCAGTCCGAGCGCGCCGAGGGCCTCGAACGCGACCTGGAGGGCGCGCGCGCGCAGCTTGCGGTGGCGCGCGGCGAGGCCGGCGCGCACGCCGAGCGGGCCCGCACCCTCGAGAAGCAGCTGCGCGGTGTGCAGGAGCAGCTCGAGCACGAGCGGGCCCAGGCGCGCGAGGCCGCGGCGGGTCTCGAGGCGCAGCGGGTCGCCGCGCGTCGGGAGGCGGACGAGCTGGCCACCCGCGTGCAGCGCCTCGAGCCCTACGAGGCGCTGGCGGCCGACCTCGAGCGGCGGCTGGCCGCGGCCGGCGCCGCGCGCGAGGCGGCCGAAGCGCAGCGCGAGCGGCTCGAGCGGGATCTGGCGGCGGCGGCAGGAGACCTGGCGCAGGCGCGCGAGCGTACGCAGGCGCTCGAAGTCGAGCTCGCGGCGCTGGCCGAGCGTGCGGCGCAGTCGGGGGATCTCGCGCAGGCCGAGGCGACGATCGAGGCGCTCGAGAGCGCGCGCGTGCGGGCCGAGGCGCGGGCGCAGGAGGCGCGGCTCGCGCGCGACGAGGCGACGCAGCAGTTCGAGGAGCTCGCCGCCGCGCGGGACGACGCGCTGCGCGAGCTCGAGGCCGAGACCGCGGCGCGGGTGGCGCTCGAGCTCCGGGTGGAGGAGCTCGTGCAGAGCGCCGAGCGGGCGAACGCGCGCGCACAGGCGGCGGCGCAGGCCTGGGCCGAGTCGGAGGCGGCGCGGCAGGCCGAGCGCCCCCGCGGCGCGCCGGGCGCCGGCGGCTGAGCCGCGCGGCTCAGCCGAGCTGCGCGCGCAGCTTGCGCAGCGCCCGGTAGACGCGACCCTCGACCGTCGTCATCGGCTCCCCCACCACCTCGGCGATCTCCTTGAGCGTCAGGTCGGCGCCGAAGCGCAGCGCGACCGCCTCTCGCTCCTCGACCGCCAGCGTGCGCATCGCCCGCGCGAGGGCGTCCCGCGTCTCGAGGCGCTCGGCCTCCGTGTCGCCGCTCGCGACGACGTCCCGCGACGCCACCTCGGCGAGCGAGCGCTCCTCGACCGCCGCGCGGCGCTGGACGTCGCGCAGGCGGTTGAGCGCGATCGTGTACAGCCACGTCCGGGCGCTGGCCCGGCGCCGGTCGAAGCGCCCGCGGGCACGGAACGCGGACTCGAAGGCGTCGGCGAGGACGTCCTCGGCCAGCGCCGGATCTCCCGTCCGGTACACCAGGAAGCCGTACAGGCGCTGCGCGTGCTCCTCGTAGAGCCGTTCGAACTCGTCCACCCGCACAACCCGATCATGTCAGTCGGAAAGTGGCGAGCCCGTTCGTACAAGCCTTCGATGAACCGCGCTCACGACAATCTGCCCGAGGAGTTCGAGGGCATCGCGTCGCTCCTGGAGCAGGAGCGCGCCGAGCTGTCGGCGCTCGAGCTCGATCGCGTCAAGCGCCGCGTCCTGTCCCGTGCGGCAGGCACGGGCCGCACTCATTCGAAGAAGGGAAGCTTCATGAAGTCTCGCCTGGCGATCATCGCCACCGTTGCGGTCGGTCTGCTGATGAGCGGCACCGGCGCCACCCTCGCCATCGACGGCCTCTCGACGACGCGCGACGCCTCCGTCGCCCAGTACGGCGGCAAGGTGCCCTCGGCGGGCGAGGGTGTCCGCGGCGGCGGCGGCAGCACCAGCGGCGGGGGCGGAGTGCAGCCCGCGCGGCAGGTCGAGGTCGGCACCTCGGCGCCCACCAGCGGCGAGCTGCCCTTCACCGGCTACGCCGGCATCACCGTGCTCCTGATCGGCCTCGCGCTGCTGGCCACGGGCCTCGTGCTGCGGCGCCGGACGCAGGCGGAGTAGCGGCACGCCGGGCTCCGGCCCGGCCGGATCAGTCCCTGGGAAGGCGGGCCGACAGCGCCCGCCTTCTCCATTTCCGGGGGTCGTCGGTCGCGAACCGCCGGACGCCGTCGCGCGCCACCGGCGACAGCGGGTTGCGCTCCAGCGCCGCCGCGGCCTCGGGCCGCGGGTCGAGCCCGGCGCTGGCACGCGCCACCGCCAGGCCGTAGCGGAACTCCCAGTCGCCGGGGTCGCGCGCGACCGCGTTCCTGAACGCCCGGACGGCAAGCTCGGGGTGGCCGAGCCGGACGTCGCAGAAGCCGAGGATCTCGAAGGGCTGCGGCCGGACCCCGAGCGCGGCGATCGAGTCGAGCGACTGGTCGATCGCCGTCGGGCAGTCGCCGCGGGCGAACGCCTCCTTCGCGCGCTGCAGGGGCGCCTCGGACAGGTACAGCCGGGCGGGCGTGACCGCGACGAGCAGGATCCCGAGGGCGGCCACGACCCGCGGCACGCGCCCCATCCCGGCGGCGGACGGCGCATCGGTCTCGCGGGCGGGCCTCGCCAGGACGGCGCCGCCGGCCGCGAACACCCAGGCCGTGACGGCGGGCATCTCCCAGTGCCAGTCGATCCCCGCATGCAGCGCCCACGCGACGATGGCCCCGAACAGCGCGGCGTGGACGCCGCGATCCGGCCCGCGCGCGCGCCAGACCAGCGCGCCGAGGATGATCAGCAGGACCGCCAGCAGCAGGACCAGGCCCACGATGCCCAGCTCCGCCAGCATCTCGAGGTACAGCGAGTGCGCGTCCTCGACCTGGTACTCGTCGGCGCGCGCACGCTCCCACAGCAGCGCGTAGGTCCCGGCGCCGGTCCCGTGCAGGCGCTCCCCCCGCGACTCGCGCGAGGCGACCCGCCACTGGTCCAGCCGGCCGTTGTTGCCGGGGTCCGTGAGGCGGCTGCGCACGTCTCCCCCCTCCCGGATCTGATCGCCCTTGATGAAGCGGTCGTACTGGCGCTCGACCTTCTCGGGAGCGCCGAGCGCGACGGCGGCGCCGGCGGCGGCGCCGACCGCCAGCACGACCGCCGCCACCACCACCGCCGGGTGACGGAGCGCCGCCGGCGCGGCCACGCGCGCCATGCGGCGGTCCAGCCACACCAGGGCCAGGCGCAGGAGCGCGGCGGCGAGCGTGCAGACGGCGACGGTGAGGGCGAGGTCGCGGCCCTGCGTCACCGCGGCCGCCGCCGTCGGGTTCTCGCTGGCCAGCAGGTCGGCTCCGTAGCCGGCCCTGACCGCCAGGACGACCGGCAGCGCGGCCACGGCGGCCGACACCAGCGCCGCGGAGCGCCCCAGCAGGACGGCGCCGATCAATCCCGCCGCGCCGGCGGCGATCGCGCCGCGCGAGAACGTCAACAGCAGCGTGACGGCGAGGACCGGCAGCGCGGCCGCCGCGATCACCCGCACCGCCGGATGCTCGCGGCCGTCGGCGGAGAGGCCGAAGCCGAGGATGACGCCGATCGCCGCCAGGATCCCGAGCGCGTTCCAGTAGGTCAGCGGGAAGCTCAACCGCTCCTCGGCGAGGCCGGGCTCCGTCGGCCACACCTCGGGCAGGGCGCGCGAGACGAAGGCGCACGCGCAGACGACCAGGACGCCCAGCCCGATCCCGCGGACCAGCCGGCGCAGCCGCCGCGGCGAACGGCCGACGGAGCCGAGCAGCACGAAGGCGAGCACGTACAGGAGCACCCGCGCGTACTCGACGACGGCGCGGCCGGAGGCGTCCGACCAGCGCGCCGAGAGCAGCGTCCACGCCGCCAGCAGGGCCAGCAGCACGGCGACGACGATCGCGAGCGCGCCGAATCCCTCGGCCGGGTCGCGGGCGAGGGTGATCCGGCCCACCACGAGCACGGCCAGGACCACCGCCGCGAGCGCGGCCGTGTCCGGGAAGAACCCGCCGGCGGAGAAGCTCAGCCCGACGACGAGCGCGCCGGGCGCGAGCAGCAGCAGCGTGAGAGCCGCGGCCGGCCCGCGACGGGAGGTGCCGTCGCGAGGCGTCAGCCGGACGGAACCTCTCCCCGCTCCGCCGGCGGGGTGTCGTGGCCGTAGTAGCCGTACTGCAGGGCCTCGCTCGCGTTGGTCACGACGGTCCCGGCGAGGCCGACGTCGAGGCCGCGCAGCCCGCGCAGGGCGCGACGCGCGGCGTCCTTGGTCGTCTGGCCGAGCTGCGCGACGACCACGGCCGTGTCGACCAGGCGCGCGAGCGTGATGGCGTCGTTGACCGTCCCGATGGGCGGCGTGTCGATGAGCACGACGTCGGCCAGCGAGCGCGCCTGCTCGACGATCGCCGCCATCTCCGGCCGCGCGAGGACCCGCTGCGGATGGGGCGGGATCCGCCCGGCGGGCAGGACCGCGAAGGCGAGGCCCTCCTTGAGGTTCTCCGGCGTGACGGGCAGCAGCGTCGAGGCGTCGAGCCAGACCAGCTCGCGCGCGATGGGCGCCGGCTCGCCGATCAGCGCCGTGACGCCCGCGCTGGCGGACACCGGGGCGCGCTCGGCGAAGGTCGGGCGTCGCAGGTCGGCCTCGATCGCGATGACCCGGAGGCCGAGACGCGCGAACGCGCGGGCCACGCCGAACGTGACGCTCGTCTTGCCGTCGCCGGGGCCCGGGGACGTGATCATGAGGACCGCGGGCTCGCCGCTGCGACCCGAGAGGCGGAGGTTCGCGGCGAGCAGCCCGAACGCCTCGCGCTGGACGTGATCGTCCACCGAACGCCGGGGCGGAGGCGGGATGGAGGCGAGGATCGGCAGGTCGAAGATCTCCTCCACGTCCTCCTCCGTGCGGATCCGCCGGTCGGTGAACTCCAGGATCAGCGCCAGCGCGATCCCAAGCGCCAGCCCGAGCAGCAGCCCGAGGGCGGCGCTGAGCCGGGGCCGCGGCCGCGACGGGCTCGTCGGCTCCTTGGCGCGCCGGATGATCTCGACGCCGCCGGTCTGCAGGGCCGCGGTGATCCTGAACTGGCGGCTGCGCGCCCGCAGCTGCTGGCCCTCCGGCGACGCCTGGTCCTCCGGCGTGAGCGACTGGTACTCCGTCTCCGCCACCTCGGCCGCCTCCAGCAGCGCGGCGCGCGCCGAGCGCTGCCGGTACGCGACGTACTCCTGCGCGAAGGCGTTGACGACCGCGGCGGCGCGCGCGGGATCGGGATCGCGGACCCTCAGCGTCACGATGTCGCTCGTCGCGCGGGTCTCGGTCTCGAGCTGCTCGAGCAGGCTTCCCGGCGACGCGGGCACTTCGAGCCTGCGGCGTACCGCCTCGGCGATGGCGTCGAGCTTGATCAGCTCCACGTCGGTGTTCATCGACCGCTCGCGATCCGAGGACTGCGCCCCCCCGGGCTCGAGGAGGCTCTCGACCTGGCCCGACCGCAGCAGCAGCTGCGCCGTCGCGTCGTACTGCGGCGTCGCCAGGAGGCTCGTGGTCACGGCCGCGGCCGTGACGACCAGCGTCAGCGCGAGGACGACGGGCCAGCGGCGCCGGATGGCGCGCAGGTAGTCGGTCAGCTGGACGGTTCTGGTTTCGGCCAACGGGTTCCTCGGGCAGCGGAACGATGCCGCCGGCGACGACGTCATCCTAGGCAGTCGGGCGGCGTATCGAACACACGATGCGCCGCGGCCTGCGAGGCTTCTGCGTCCGTGCCGTCCATGCATCCGCCGCCCGCGCATCCGACCTACGGCGTCGTCACGCCCGTGCGCGACGAGGAGGAGCACTTCGCGCGCCTGGCGCGCTCGCTGATCGCCCAGACGCACCCGCCGCAGCAGTGGGTCGTCGTCGACGACGGCTCCCGCGACCGCACCCGTGAGATCGCCGAATCGTTCGCCGCAGAGCACGAGTGGATCACCGTGATCGGCAGCGGCAGCTCGCACGAGCGCGCCCGCGGGGGCCCGATCGTGCGGGCCTTCGAGACGGGCCGGGCGCAGCTGCGCGCGCAGCCGGAGTTCGTGGTCAAGCTCGACGGCGACCTCTACCTGCCCCCGCACTACTTCGCCTGGGTGGCGGAGACGTTCGCGCGCGACCCGCGCGCCGGCATCGTCGGCGGCGTCGCCTACGTCCACGACGGTGCCCGCTGGGTGCAGGACGGGGCGGCGGACAACGTCAACGGGGTCGCCAAGGCCTACCGCAGCGCCTGCCTCGAGGACATCGGCGGCCTCCCCGCTTCGATGGGCTGGGACGGGATCGACGAGTACGCCGCCCGCGCGCGGGGCTGGAACATCCACGTGCTGGGCGAGCTGATGATCCTGCACTACAAGCGGCGCGGCTCCAAGCAGGCGTGGTACGCCGCGCGCTGGGAGGAGGGACGCGGGAACCACTACATGGGCTACCTCTGGAGCTGGCTGCTCGTGCGCGCCGCGTACCGGATGCTCGTCGAGCGCCCGCCGGTGCTGGGCGGGCTCGCGCTGTTCGCCGGCTTCGTCGTCGCCCGCGTCACGCGCCGCCCGCAGGTCCCCGACGCCGCGGCCCGCGAGGAGCTGCGCCGCGAGCAGCGAGCGCGCCTGCGCGCGCTCGCCCGTGGGGGTCGCGTCGCCCGGGGGAGCCCTCTTCCCGGCGGGGGCCCGGCGTTCTGGAGCGACGGGAGCGTGCCGTGACGACCTTGATCGGCCGCCGCGGCGGCCGCGCCCCCGTCGCGCTCGTGCTCGTCCCGATGATCCCCGCGGCGGCCGTCTTCGGCGCGCTGATCGCGGCCCGGCCGGCGATGGCGATCGGGCTCGCCGCGGCCGCCGCGGTGTTCGCCCTGGCGTTCCTGGCCCCGGCGACGCACCTGACGCTGCTGCTCGTCGCCACGGCGATCGTGCCCTACGACCTGCAGAACGCCTACGGCTTCGGCGGCGGCGCCGGCCTGATCATGTCCGACGTCCTGCTCATCTCGGCGTTCGTCGCGGCCGTGCCCGCGGTGTTCCGCGTGCCGCTGTCACCACGGCTCCTGCTCGCCGCGGCGGGCATCGGAGTCGTCCTGCTCGTCGCCGTCGTGCAGGCGGCCCGGGGCTATCAGGCGGGCGCCCCCGCCAGCCTCACCGGCTACGAGCTGCGCTCGCTGCTCGGCTGGGCGACGGTCTTCATCGTCCTCCCGCTGATCGCCGACGCCGAGCGCCGCCGGCGACTGTTCACGGGGCTCGTCGTGGTCGGGATCCTGCTGGGACTCTGGGGGCTGATCCAGTACTTCGTGAACATCCCGATCATCGGCGGCGGCTCGTCGGGCGTCCGCCAGGACATCAACTTCACGGAGGGGGCGCGGTCGATCCAGGGCGGCCTGTTCGGCTTCCCGATCGCGTTCCTGCTCGGCCTCGCGGCGCTGAGCGCCGGGACGGTCCGCGGGCGCCTGCAACGGGGCGCTCTGCTGGCCGTGGTCTCGCTCAACGGCATCGCGCTGCTGCTGACCTACCAGCGGACGTTCTGGCTGGCCGCGATCATCGGCTTCCTGTTCCTGGTCGTCCGCGCCGGCCGCGGGCAGCGGGTGAAGGCGATCCTGTTCCTGGTCGGTGCCGCCGTGGTGGTGCTGCCCGTGCTCGCCGTCACGTCGCCCGGTGCCCTGACGGCCGTGCAGCAGCGGTTCCTGTCGCTGGGGCAGTACTCCAGCGACGACTCAGTGCGGACGCGGATCGTGGAGACGCGGGCCGTGGCCGCCGCCGTACGCGACGCGCCGCTGGGGGGCTCCGGCCTCGGCGCGCAGGTGGAGTTCGGCTGGCCGTGGCTTCAGGTCGAGCCGCGGCCGACGCCCTACACCCACAACGGCTACCTGTGGCTGGCGTGGAAGCTCGGAATCCCCGCAGCCCTGCTCCTGGTGCTCCTGGCGGTGTGGGCGATCGCCGCGCGCGGCTCGCCCGACCTCTCGCCGTTGCACCAGCGGGTCCGGCACGGCGCGCAGGCCGGCCTCCTGCTGAGCCTCACCGTGTCGCTGACCTTTCCGGCCTTCCGCGCCATGGCGATCACCACCACGCTCGGGATCCTGCTGGCACTGTCGTTCATGGGCCCCCTGGCGCCGCCGAGCCGCGCCGTCAGCCGGCAGTGACGCGCTGCGACAGCGGCGGCAGCTCGGCCTCGACCGCCTCGAGCCGCGCCGGCCGGCGCTTGAGCGAGCGGTGCAGCCGGTACGCGCGACGCGACAGCGGCGCCCGCGTGCGCGGGTTCGCGGCGACGTACCGCACGCCGAGGGCAAGACCGCGCAGCGCGGGACGCGGTGCGCGCCACAGGACCGCTGCGCGCGCGACGTAGCCGAGGGTCTGCGCGGCGCGCGCGAGCACGAAGGGCAGCGGCACGTGCAGCCACGCCAGGAGCACGTGATTGCGGCAGATGTGCGTGAGGTCGCGCGCGACGTTGCGGGTCGTCGACTCGTGGTGCACGATCGGCTCGGTGTCACCCAGCCGCACCACGAAACCGGCGTCGAGCGCCCGCAGGCAGTAGTCGGGCTCCTCGAACAGGTGCTCGAGCGCCTCGCGGTAGCCGCCGAGCGCCAGGAAGACGTCGCGGCGGAGCGCGTGCGCGGTCCCGATGAACGCGTTCGTCACCCAGATCCCCTCGGCCGCGGGCGCACGCTGGAGGACCTCGTCGCTGCGCCGCTCCTGCACGAACGGCATCGCCACCGCCGCCACGCGCGGATGGTCGAAGAACGCGACGGTCCGCCGCACCGTGTCGTCGGCCGTGAACTCGGCGTCGTCGTCTATCGAGATGATCACGTCGGCACGCGCCAGGCGCGCCGCGCTGTTGCGCCGGCGGATGTAGCCGCTCGACTCCTCCTCGCGCACGAGGCGGACCTGCGGGAACTCGTCGCGGACCATCTCGGGCGTCCCGTCGGTCGACCCGTCGTCGGCGACGATCACCTCGACCTCGCCCTCCTGGCGAACCGCCGTCCGCAGCGCGTCGCGCAGCATCTCGCGGCGGTTGCGGGTCACGATGACGACGGAGGCGATCGGCGCCTTGGGCGACTCGGTCACCACGCGGCGAGACTACCGTAGGGTTCGCCCCGCATGACGTCGGTGCCGATGGCCGAGGTGCAGGAGATGGTGGCGCGGCTGGCGGCCGGCACCGAGACGCTGCGGGTCCTCGAGGCCGGCTGCGGGTCGCTGCCGCGGACGCTGGACATCGGTCCGCGCGCGCACCTCGTCGGCATCGACATCTCCCGGGAGCAGCTGGACCGCAACGACGCGATCGACGAGAAGATCCTCGGCGACATCCAGGCCCACGAGTTCGAGCCCGACAGCTTCGACCTCGTCATCTGCTGGGACGTCCTCGAGCACCTGCCGCGGCCCGAGCTCGCCCTCGACAACTTCCGGCGGGCGGTGCGCCCGGGCGGGCTCGTCGTCCTCAAGCTGCCGAACGTCCTCTCGGCGAAGGGCCTGGTCACGAAGTTCACGCCGCACGGGTTCCACGTGTGGGTGTACCGCAGGATCTTCGGCTACCCCAACGCCGGCAAGCCCGGCTTCACGCCGTTTCGCACCTTCCTGCGGTGGTCGATCGCGCCGCACCGCCTCGTGGACTTCGCGGGCCGCAACGACATGGTGGTCGAGTACGTCGCGACCTACGAGGCCGACCGGCAGACCGGCCTGCGCGACCGCCTGCGCCTGCGGGGCCGCCCGTGGGCGGCGGTGAACCGGCTCGCGCGCCGGGCGTCGCGAGGACGCCTGGACCTCGAGGGCACCGAGGTGCTGGTGGCGCTGCGCAAACCGGTCGCGGGCGGCGTCTGAGCGTGGCGCACGTCTGCGCGATCCGCCAGTTCCCGTTCGACACGCACCTGGGGCGCGAGGTCGATGCGCTGGTGGCCGCCGGCCACGCCGTCGAGGTGGTCTGCATGCGCCGGCCGGGCGAGCCATGGCGGGAGCGGCGCGGCCGCCTGACGCTGTGGCGGGTGCCGCTCGAGCACCGTCGCGGCGGTGCCGGCCGCTACGTGTTCGAGCACGCCGCCTTCCTCGCGCTCGCGACCGCCGTCGTCGCCGGGCGCCATCTGCGCCGGCCGTTCGACCTGGTGCAGGTCAACTCACCGCCCGATTCGGTGGTGCTGGCGGCCTCGGTGCCGCGGCTGCTCGGCGTGCCCGTGCTCCTGGACCTCGTCGAGGCCACGCCGGAGTTCTTCGCGACGCGCTTCCAGACGACCCCCCGCCATCCGCTCGTCCGGCTCCTGGAGGCCGTCGAGCAGCTGGCGATCCGCTTCGCTCACGCCGCGATCACCGGGACCGAGCAGATGCGCCGGCGCTTCATGTCGCGCGGCGCCGACGGCGAGGCCATCACCGTGGTCCTCAACGCCTCCGACGAGGCCGTGTTCGACCGCCGGCGCGTGGAGCCCGTGCCGCAACAGGACGGCTTCGTGCTCATCTCCCACGGCACGATCGAGCGCCGGTACGGCCTGGACACCGTCATCCGCGCCGTCGCCTCGCTGCGCGAGCGGCTGCCCGACCTGCGGCTGGAGATCTACGGCGACGGCACCGACCGCGACGAGCTCGTGCGGCTGGCGGCCGAGCTCGGCGCCGCGGAACGGATCCACTTCAGCGACGGCTTCGTGCCGATCGACGACCTCGTCCGCGCGATCGCGGCCGCGGACGCCGGCGTGGTCGCGGTCAAGCGCGACCCCTTCCGCGACCTCACCCACACCAACAAGATGTTCGACTTCGTCGCGATGGGCTGCCCGGCGATCGTCTCGTGGACGCAGTCGGTCGCCGACTACTTCGACGAGGAGGCGTTCGCGTTCTTCCGCGCCGACGACCCGGAGGATCTGGCGCGCGCCATCGTCGAGGTCCACGACGATCCGGCGCGGCGCGAGCGGATGGTCCGCCGCGCGAGCGAGCTGCACGCGCGCTACCGCGGCACCCGCCAGCGCGAGATCTACCTCGGCGTCGTGCAGCGGCTGCTCGACGCGGCGCGGCGGTAGCGCCCCATGCGCATCCTGGTGGTCAGCGACCTCTACCCGCCGGTCAGCTACGGCGGCTACGAGATGGAGTGCGCGACGGTGGTCGAGCATCTGCGCGAGCGCCACGACGTGACCGTGCTCACGTCCGATCGCGACCGCGACGACGCGCCGCCCGCCGCCGGGGTGCGGCGCGAGCTTCCCTTCAGCGGCGCGTCGCGGTCGACGGCCGTCGCCGCTCCGCTGCACGCCCTCCGGGCGGCGCGGGTCGCACGGGCGGCGCTCGCCTCCGCGCAGCCCGAGCTCGTGTTCACCTGGAACGGCACGGCGATCCCCACTGCCGCCCTGCGGGTCGCGGTCGATCACGGGGTGCCGGTGGTGCACCGCCTGTGCGAGCGCTGGTTCGCCCAGCACGTCCTCCTGGGCGACCACTTCCTGCGCCACCTGGCCGGCGCCCGGCGCGGCCCGCGGGCGCGGCTCATGCGCCTGGCCAACCGTCACCCGGAGCTGCGCCTCGACGCGGTCGCGCCGTACCGCGCGGCGATCTCCTGGAACAGCGACGCGCTGCGCCGGGCCGTGCGGCTTCCCGCGATGATCGAGCCGGTGCTCGAGCGGACGATCCACCCCGCCACTCGCACGGCCGAGCGGCTGGCGGGGCTCGAGCGGCGGCCCAGTCCCCGGCCGTCGCTGCTGTTCGTCGGGCGGCTCGGCTGGCAGAAGGGCGCGGACGTCGCCGTCCGCGCGCTGGGCGCGCTGCGCGAACGCCACGGCATCGAGGCGGAGCTGGTCATCGCCGGCCCCTTCGACGCCGCCGGTGCGCGCGAAGTCGAGGCGCTGGCCGCGACGGCCGGCGTGGCGGGCCGGGTGCAGCTGCGCGGGCGGCTCGGAGCGGAGGCGCTCGGCGCGGCGCTGCAGCAGGCGCACGTTCTGGTCGCGCCGTCGCGGCAGGAGGCGTTCGGCCTCGCGTGCGTCGAGGCGGCCGCCGCCCGCGTACCCGTCGTCGCGTCGCGCGCCGACGGGATCCCGGAGGCGCTCCGCGACGCCGAGCACGCGCTGCTGTTCGCCGTCGACGACGTCACCGCCTGCGCGGACGCCGTCGCGCGCACCCTCCAGCGTCCCGAGGAGACGGCGGCCCGGGTCGCGCGTGCGGCCGAGCGGGCGCGCGAGCTGTCGGTGAAGCGCTACCTCGCCGCCACCGACGCGTTCCTGGATGACGCCGTCGGCCGCTGGGAGGCGCGCGCGGCGTGAGGCGGTCGGCTCGCCTGCTGGTCGACGTCGCCCGCGGCCGGACGCATCCGCGCGACGCGCTCGAGGCGGCGCTCCCGTCCGCCGCGCCGCGCCGGCCCGCGGCTCCGGTCCACGACCCTGACGCGCCGGCGCTCGTCCTCTCCCCCCACCTCGACGACGCGGTGCTGTCGTGCTGGCACGTCCTGTCCGGGCCGGGGGACGTCACCGTGGCCAACGTCTTCACGGCGCCGCCCCCCGACGGCGTCCTGACCCACTACGACCGGGTCGCCGGAGCATCGGCGTCCGCGGCGATGATGGCGCGCCGGCTCGACGAGGACCGGGCGGCGCTGGGCCGCGCCGGCCGTGAGCCGCTCGCCCTCGGCCTGCTGGAGAGCGCCTATCGGCGCCGTGCGCCGGCGACGGGCGCCATCGCCGCGGCGCTCGGGGCGCAGGTGGGCCGGGCGCGCATGGTGCACGCCCCCGCGGCGATCGCCGGCCACCCGGACCACGTCCTCGTGCGCGACGCGGCGCTGCGGCTGGCGCGGGCGGGGGTGCCCGTGCGGCTGTACGCCGACCTCCCGTACTGCGTGGCCTACGGCTGGCCGAGCTGGGTCACGGGCGGCGAGCGCGACCCGCACCTCGACGTCGACGCCCACTGGGCGCCGGCGCTCGAGACGCTGCGCGCCGATGGGTGGGCCCTCGCGCCGGAGGTCGTCCGGCTCGACGCGGACGCGCAGGCGGCCAAGCTGGCAGCGCTGCGCGACTACGCCACGCAGTACGCGACGCTGACGCGGGGGCCGCTGGACGTGCTGGCGAGCCCGCTCGTGCTGGGCTTCGAGGTCACGTGGTCGCTGGCGCCTCGTGACGCCCGTGGAGGTACCACAGCGCCGTGAGCGCCCGGCACAGGCCCTCGACGTGCGGCCCGGGCTCCGCCGCCACGAGCTGCTCGTAGCGCCGGCGGTCGACGAAGTCCCACACCGGCGACGACGGGAACGCCGTCGCCATCTCCCGGTGCAGCGGGCGCCCGGCGGCGTACCAGCGGGCGGCGAACGACGGCGGGCGCGGCGGCGACCGGCGCGCCGCGCCCGGCATGCGCCGGAGCGCCCACCCCGCTCCCGTGACCGTGGCGTGCACCGTGGCGGCGCGCGGCCGCTGCGGCTTCCACGGGGCGTCGAACGGCGGCTGATCGCGCAGCTCGGGCGCCAGCGCGCCGAGCAGCCGGTGGTGCGCCGCCTCCGCGTAGCGCTGCGCGGGCGTCAGCGCGTAGCAGTACTCGATGTAGTCGCGCGAGATGAACGGGGCGAAGATGTCGGTCGCCTCGGATGCGCGCCGGACTCCCGACGCGGCCCAGTGCTTGACCCGCTCGAACGCGTAGTAGGACTCGAGCACCTCGCGCGCGCGCCAGCCCTCGCGCCGCCGCTCGTCGACGTAGCGGTCGAGGTAGCGGCGCGTCTCGGCGGCGCCCTCCGGTGTCACGAGCCCGCCCCAGCACGCGGTCTTCTGCTCGAGCACCCAGCGCTGCGCCCGCCACGAGCGCCGCAGGCCGGGGGCGTTGGCCATGAACGGGATTCCGACCCCGATCCGCGCCGAGCGGCCGATCTCGCCGCCGGGGCCCCAGAGCTTGACGCCGAGCCGGTCCAGCGGAACCTGGTGCTCGGCCCAGTCGCCGACGTCCCAGAGGCTGGCGATCCCGTCGCTCTGCGCCGAGAAGGCCGCCGTCTGGCGCGCCCACTGCGCCGGGTCGCGCGGGACCTCGGGCGCGATCACCCGGTGGCGGAGCCCCAGCCGTCCGGCGAGCTCCGCCGCGCGCCGCACGTCGACGTGGTCCGGGCTCCCGCTGGTGAAGTAGTCGACGTCGAGTCCCGCGGCGAGCGCCAGCGCCACGATCACGCGGCTGTCGCGCCCGGCGGTCAGGCCGCACGACAGCGGGCCGCCCGACCGCGGCAGCGCCGCCATGGTGCGCGTCATCGCCGCGGCCAGCTCCCGAGCCGGGCGGGGCGGCGGCGACGCCCGCGGGACGACGGTCGCCGGCGACAGCAGCGGGCGGGCGGTGATGCGGGCGCCGAGCCGGTGCAGGTGCCCGCCCGGCAGGACCTCCACGCCCTTCAGCAGCGTGCGGTCGCCCGCCACCCAGCCCAGGGTCAGCATGGAGCTGAGGCCGAGCGGGTCCGGCTCCGCGACCTCGCTCACCAGGCGCAGGACCTCGACGTTGTTGCTGAGCGCCCAGGCGGCGCCGTCGCGGACGACGTAGACCTGGGCCATCCCGAGGACGTCGAGCAGGCACTCCACCTCGCCGCTGCGCCCGTCGACGCGGATGGCGCTGAACACGCCCTCCAGCCGCTCCGGCAGCTCGGGCCAGCGCTCGAGCAGCACCTCGGCGTCGTGCGCCGCGAGGTCGCCGAGCCGGTCGACCGGCAGGCCGTCGAAGAAGACCGCCGCCTCCCCGGCCTCCGCCCGGTACGCGCGCGGCGCCGCGACGGCCGGCGCGTGGGCGACGGCCGCGGTCACGAGTCCCCCGCCGCGGTCGCGCGCCTCCAGCGTGCCGCGGTCGAGCTTCGGGTACGCTCGCGCCGCGCGCTCGACGACGCTCGACAGACGGTCGTGCGTCATGCCAGGCCAGTGCCGGGTGACAGCGAAGATCTGCACGACCGTCGAGGAGACTTAATCAGATGATCGCGACGGGCCTCCAGCGGTCGTGACGCCCGCGGGAGAGGAGCCCCCGAGCCCGGAGGGCGGCGGAATGCGCGAGCAGGTCGCCCGCGGCATCCCGTGGTCGCTCGCCGCGCAGGCCGCGAGCCGCGTCATCACGCTGCTCACGACGATCGTCCTCGCCCGGCTGCTGGTGCCGGCCGACTTCGGCCTCGTCGCGCTCGCGATGCTGGCGCTGACCACGATCAACGTGCTGTCCGACCTCGGGCTCACCGGCGTTCTCGTGGTCCGGCAGGACCTCGACCGGCGCGGCCAGGGCACCCTGCTGACGCTGCTCCTGCTGGCCGGCGCCGTCTGCGCGCTGCTCCTCGCCGCGCTCGCGCCGCTGGTGGCGGACTTCTTCGCCGAGCCGCGCCTGGCCGACGTGCTGCGCGCGCTCGCCGTCCTGACGCTGATCAGCGGCCTGTCCTGGTTCTACGACATGCTCCTGCAGCGCGAGCTCGAATTCCGCAAGCGGTTCGTCGCGCAGCTCGTGCGCAACTGCACCTACGCGGTCGTGGCGATCGCGCTGGCGGTGGCCGGCGCCGGCGTCTGGAGCCTCGTCGTGGGCCAGCTCGTGGCGGCGGTCGTGGTGACGGTCGCGCTGCTGGCGCTGGCGCCGTACCGCGTGCCGCCGACCTTCGACCGCGGCTCGGCGCGCAGCACCCTGCGCGATGGGCGCGGATTCCTTCTGCAGGCCGCGGCCACGACGGTGCAGGACCGGCTCGACGTCCTCGTCATCGGCCGCGCCCTCGGCGTCGAGCGGGTCGGCACCTACTCGATGGCCTACCGCCTCGGCGAGCTGCCGTACACGGCGGTGGCCGACCCGATCGCGCGCGTCACGTTCCCCGCCTTCGCCCGGATGCGCCACGAGGGCAGGGACGTCGGGCCCGGCTACCTCAAGGGGCTCCAAACCGTGGCGCTCGCGACCTGGCCGATCGGCCTGCTCCTCAGCGGCGCCGCCGAGCCGTTCACGCGCGCGGTGCTCGGCGAGAAGTGGCTCCCGATGATCGGGCCGCTCGCGGTGCTGGGCGTCTGGGCGTCGCTGCGTGCGCTGGAGACGACCCTCGGCTGGTTCCTCAACGCGACGGGCCAGGCGGGCCGCTCCGGCCGGATCTCGGCCGGCCTGCTGCTGCCGTTCGCCGCCGCGCTGGTCGCCGGGGCCGAGATCGGCGGGACCACCGGCGTCGCCTGGGCCGTCCTCGCACACCTCGTGACCACCCTGGCACTGCAGGCGAGGGTGGCCCAACGCCGGCTCGGCCTGGGCATCCGGCGCCAGTGGCACGCGCTGCGCCCCCTGGTGGCGCCGGCCGCCGGCTGCTGGGGCGCCGCCCGCGGCGTCGCGGTGGCGGCGGACGCCCTGCCGCCCGCGCTCGCGCTGGCGGCGTCCGCCGGCGCGGGCGCGGCCGCCTACCTCGTGCTGCTGCGCGTCCTCGCGCCGGCGGTGCTGCGGACCGCGCGCGACCAGGTCCGCGAGTCGATCGGGCGCCGCCGCGGGGGGACCTAGGTGCCGGCGCGCCGCAGGCGCAGCCGGCGGGCGATCCGGCCGAGCTGCTCGCGGCGCACCGCCGCCCGCACCTCCGGTGCCGCGCGCGGACGGCGGCGCAGCGCGGCCGACGCCCAGCCGGCCGCGTACTGCAGGCCGCCGCGCACGTGCGGCGGCGAGCGCATCTCCCTCACGCTCATGAGGGCGACGTGCAGCGGCGCCTCGCCGATGCCCCACGCGCACTCCCCCCAGCGCCGGTAGCCCCGGAGGATCCCGTCGTGGGTGCCGCGGGGCCGCAGATGCAGGGGGTCGCCGCCGGGCACCTCGACGCTGAAGGTCCGCCAGCCGCGCAGCCGCGCGGTGACCTCGTCGACCGTGTCCCAGCCCAGGATCGGCGGCAGCGGGGCGATCTCCTCCCAGCAGCGGCGGCGGTAGAACTTGGTCGCGCCGTGGACGTGGTCGCAGGCGATGCGCAGGCGGCGGACGACTCCGTCGGGGCCCGCCTCGCGCAGGAAGGTGCCGGTGAGGCCGAGCTGCGGGTCGTCCTCGAGCGCACGCAGCACGACCTCGAACGTGCGGGCCGGCAGATCGAGGTCGGCGTCGAGCTTGGCGACGACGTCCCACGGCTCGCGCAGCTGCTCGATCGCCCACTGGAACGCCCGCAGCTCGTGCGCGCCGGCGAGCCGGTCGGCGTCCGCGGCCCGGGGCGGCCGGCGCAGGACCGAGACTCCGTCGCGGTCCCGCGCGAAGGCGAGCGCCAGCTCGTGGGATGCGTCGGTCGAACCGTCGTCGACCAGCAGGAGCTGGTCAGCGGGGCGGGTCTGGCCGGCCAGCGAGCGGAGCAGGTCACCCAGGTACCGCTCCTCGTTGAGGAACGGGACGATCACGGCCAGCACCATGGGCCGCGGCAGTCTAGGCGACGGCGGCTCGCGGGCCCCGCGACTGCGGGGCCCGCGGGCGGCGCGTCAGCTCTTCGCCGTGACCGTGAGGTTGTCGTAGTTGAAGTCGGCGTTGTCGCCGCGAACGCCGACCTTGCCGGCGGTGACGATCGGGGCGCAGCGCCCGCCCGCGTCGCGGGCGGTGAGCACGACCTTGCCGTCGCGGATGAGCTCGAGGCTCACCGACCCGTCGGCGTTGGTGCGGATGCTCCCGCCGACCCGCTCCCACTGCCCCACCTTGGCGGGGTTGGGGCTCCCGCTCCACGGGGTGTTGGCGAGGATGTCGTAGTCGTCCTGGCCGCCGCACTTCTTCTGGATGACGACGTTGCCCTGCCGGCGGTTGACCTCGACCACGTAGAAGCCGGGCTTGCCGTTGGCCGACGAGGACCCGTTGACGACCTGGCGGCGCAGCCACAGCTTCACGCCGTCCCAGCTCACGGCCGGCAGATCGGAGGTGCCGGGGTGGAAGGAGTTGAGGCGGAGGTCCATCTCGAGCGTGACGTCGGCGAAGTCGGACCGCTTGGTCCACATGCGCAGGACGCGGGAGCCGCCGCTGGCGGCCGTCTCGGAGCGGCGGTACAGCGTGCCGCTCTCGCCCTCCCAATCCGCGCTGCGCGCCAGCGAGGTGTTGCTGGGCTGCCAGAACGCGTCGGCGCTCGTGATGATCCCGTCGACCCCGGCGAAAGCGTCCGCGAAGAGGACGCTGTCGACCGGAGCGGGCGCGGGCGCCGGATCGGACTCGACGGGGGCGACCGGAGTCGGCGTCGGCGCGGGCTCCGACGGCGCCGGCTCGAGGATCGGCTCGACGACCGGCTCGGTCGTGACGGTCCTGATCGGCTTGATCTTGCGCTTCGCCGCGAAGGAGCGCCGCTTGGCGCTGCGCCGCCGCAGGGCGCGCGCGCGGCGCTGCTTGGCCTTGCGAGCGCTACCGAGCTTGTAGGCCTTCTTGGCCGTCTTGGCCTTCTTGGCCGCGACCGCGGGCTTCGCCGACGCCGTGGCGGCGGTGCCGGCGAGGCTGGCGACGCTGAATGCGAGGAACGCGGCGACCGCGATGAGGAACTTCAGACAACGACGGCTGGAGAGCATGACTCCGGCCACCTCCGGGGTGGGTACGGCGCAACCCCGGACTCCTTCGGTGGCCCGGCCGGCCCGTGAGGGGCCCCGTGGCTTTGCGAACCCGCCTTACGACGGGGGTGCCTTTGTCGGGAGGTGCGCGGTTTTCAGGGACGTGACCCCTGCATCGGGCCGCGCGCGCGGTCGCCCGAATCCACGTCCGGACGAGTGGACGCATGTGCGATGGGCGCGGTTCCCTAGGGTTCCCGCACGGTGCGCCTGCAGCTTTGGAGCTACAACTACGCGCCCGAGCCCCAGGGCATCGCGCCGCTGAGCACCGTGCTGGCGCGCACGCTGCGCCGGCGCGGGCACGACGTCCTCGTCGTGGCCGCCCACCCCCACTACCCGAGCCCCGTCTGGGGACCGGCCCGGCGCCCGTACCGCGAGCGCCGCGACGGCGTCGAGGTGCTGCGCCTGCCGCTGTGGATCGGGCGCGACACCGGCCGCGAGCGGCTGCGCCAGGAGGCGACGTTCGCGCTCGCGCAGACGCTGGTCTCGCCGCTGCTGCCGCGCTGCGACGCGCTCGTGGCCGTCTCGCCGTCGTTCCCCGCGCTGGCGCCCGCGATGGCGTACAGCCGCCTGCGCCGGATCCCGTGGGTCATGTGGCTTCAGGACATCGTCACGGACGCCGCCCAGTCGACGGGGCTGCTCCCGCCCGGCCGCCTGCTCGCCGCGACCCAGCGCTTCGAGCGCGCGGCCTACGCGGACGCCGCGCGCGTGGTCGTGATCTCCGACGCCTTCCGGCGCAACCTGCTCGCCAAGGGAGTGCCGGAGCGCTCGCTCGTGCGCGTGTTCAACCCGATGAGCGTGCTGCCCGAGCCCGCGCGCCCGGAGGACCGCGACGCCGCGGAGCCGCGCATCGTCGTGATGGGCAACATCGGCCACTCGCAGGGGCTCGACCGGATCGTCGAGGCGTTCGAGGGGTCCGCCGGCCTCGCCGCCGCCGGCGCGCGGCTGGTGATCGTCGGCCACGGCGTGGAGGCCGAGCGCGTCGGCGCGGCCATCCGCGGCCGGCGCGTCGAGATGCGCGGGGTGCTGGTGGGCGAGGCCCTCGAGGCCGAGCTGCGCCGCAGCTCGATCGCGCTGGTCAGCCAGCGGGCGGACGTGGCCGAGTTCAACCTGCCGTCGAAGCTCATGAACTACATGGCGTTCGGGCTGCCGGTGCTCGCGTCGGTCCGCCCCGAGTCCGAGACGGCGCGGATCGTCCGCGACGCCGGCGCGGGCTGGGTCACGGACGCCGCGGACCCGGATGCCTTCGCGCGCCAGGCCGCGGACGCCCTCGGACGGCCGGACGAGCTCGCCGCGCGCGGTGCGGCGGCGAGGGCGTTCGCGCTCGAGAACTTCCACCCGGAGCGGGTGGCGGAGGCGTTCGAGCGGGTGCTCGAGGAGGTCGTCGCGGAGCGGCGCCGGCGCTAGCCGGCCTGCGCGCCGGCCGACCAGCGCTCGACGCCCGCCGCGTGGATCTGCCGGAGGATCTCGGGCACGTCGTAGCGCACGCGCCAGCTCGGGTAGTCGCGCTGGAACTCGTCGACGGCGGAGATCCACCACCGGTGGTCTCCCTTCCGGGCCTCCGGGACGAGCCTGACGTCGAGGCGACGCCCGGCGATCTCCTCCGAGAGCGCGATCGCCTCGAGCATCGAGCAGTTGCTGGCGCGGCCGCCGCCGAGGTTGTAGACGGCCGCGACCCGCGGCTGCTCGTGGAAGGCCTGGAAGGCGGCGACCACGTCGGCCGCGTGGAGGTTGTCGCGCACCTGCTTGGCGCCGTAGCCGAAGACGGTGTACGGCGTCCCCGTGGCGGTGCAGCGCATGAGGTAGCTCAGGAAGCCGTGCGGCTCGGCGCCGGCGTGGCCCGGCCCCGTGAGGCAGCCGCCGCGGAAGCACACGGTGGGCATCTGGTAGTAGCGGCCGTACTCCTGCACGAGCATGTCGGCCGCGATCTTCGACACGCCGAACAGCGAGTGCATGCTGCGGTCGATCGACATCGAGGTGTCGATGCCGTCGTGGTACGGGTGGTCCTCGGGCAGCTCGAGCCGCGTCTGCAGCTCGACCAGGGGCAGGTCGTTGGGGCGGTCGCCGTAGACCTTGTTCGTCGAGCAGAAGATGAAGGTGGCGTCCGGGGCCGCCTGGCGCGCTGCCTCGAGGAGGTTCAGCGTCCCGTTGGCGTTGACGCCGAAGTCCGTCTGCGGGTCGCTCGCCGCCCAGTCGTGCGACGGCTGCGCCGCCGCGTGGACGATGACCTCGAGCTCGCGGCGGTTGCGCTGCAGGATGTCGGCGACGGCGTCGGCGTCGCGGATGTCGACCTGCAGCCAGCGGAACTCGCTGAACTCGGAGACCAGCTGCTCGGACGTCTCGGTCGTGGAGGCCTCGGCGCCGAAGAAGCGCGCGCGCATGTCGTTCTCGAGCCCGATGACGTCGTAGCCCAGGCGGACGAAGTGGCGGACCGCCTCGGAGCCGACGAGCCCACCGGAACCTGTGACCACGGCGACGGGCACGACGACGACGCTAGTAGGCCCCGCGACCGGACACGATCGCCGGGAACGTGGCCAGCAGGATCTCCATGTCGCGAGCCAGCGACCAGCCGGCCACGTACTGGTAGTCGAGGCGGACCATGTCACCGAAGGACAGGTCCGACCGCCCGTAGACCTGCCACGGCCCGGTCAGGCCCGGGCGCAGGTCGCGGCGCCGGCGGTGCCACTGCTCCCCGAGTGCCGCCGTCTCGGCCAGCACGAGGGGCCGCGGCCCGACGAGGCTCATCTCGCCGCGCAGGACGTTGACGAACTGCGGCAGCTCGTCCAGCGAGAAGCGCCGCAGGATCCCGCCGACGCGGGTGATCCGCGGATCGGCGCGGATCTTGAACATGATGCCGTCGGCGTGCTCGTTGAGCGCCATGAGCTCGGCCTTGCGGGCGTCGGCGCCGTCGTACATCGACCGGAACTTCAGGAGCTCGAACTCGGTGTCGCCGCGCCCCGCCCGGACCTGGCGGAAGATCACCGAGCCACCGCTCTCGAAGCGGATGGCGAGCGCGATGAGGGCCATCAGCGGCGCGAGCACGAGCAGGGCGATCGAGGCGCCGGCGATGTCGAGGCCGCGCTTGGCGGCGCGCGACGTGCGGCTCAGCCGCGGGACGCCGAGCGAGAGCATGGGCATGCCGCCGACCTGATCGAGCTCCCGCGCGCCGTCGAGGAACTCGTACAGGCGCGGGACGACGTGCACCGGCACCCGGCGGTCGCGACAGGATCGGATGGCCGAGAGCAACTGCTCGTGGCTCGCCCGGCTGAAGGCGATGATCACGCGGTCGACGCCGTGGCGCGAGAGCACCGCGGGCAGGTCGTCGAGCGATCCGAGGCAGGGAACGCCGAGGCCGACGTCCGGGTGGACCTCGTCGTCGACGACGCCGATCGGCACGAGCCCGGCAGCCGTCTGCTGGCGCAGGCGGCCGGCGATCTGCGCCGCCACGACTCCGGAGCCGACGATGAGCGTCCGCTCGCGCAGGTTCTCCGACTGGTGCGCCACGGCCCGTGCCGTGGCGCGCAGGCCGAGGTTCAACAGCAGCGCGGCCGCCATCGTGACCAGCGCCGCGCGGATCGGGTGCGGCGTGCCGATGACGCCGGCGAGGGCGCTCAGCGGCCAGGAGAGGGCGAGCGCGACGAAGATGAGGCGCCGGACGTCGGGGACGCCGGTCAGCCAGGATCGCAGGTCGGCCGGGGCGTACAGGCCGCAGACGAAGGTGGCGGCCGGCCAGGCGAGCGCGAGCGCCGCGGCCAGGACGAGCGCCAGGTGGACCGGGACGCCGAGCGCCATGGCGACGAGCAGCGGCGCCATCGCGCCCGCGGCGACGTCCGCGGCCGCCAGCATCCGGTGCAGCACCGCCGAGCGGCGTCCGCCGGCCGCCGGGACGATGTCGAGCTCGGCTTCGAGCACCCGCAGCGTGGTCGCAGGCGGCGTCCAGGCCGCCGCGGCGGCGGCGGCGGGAACCGCCTGCGCCGCTGCAGGGGCCGCAGCCGCCGCAGGGGCGGCAACGGCCTGGGAGGCCATCTCCCGCTGCGCTCCGCCAGGCGCAACGTCGTGCACGTGCGTCGCGCGTCCCCGCCCATGGTTCGGCATCACCCTCTCATCGGCCGCAACGGCCGGGAGCAAGAGACCCGGGGAGTGCGGGGTGGAGCCCCGCCGCATCAAAGGCACACCCGTTCAACGTCCGGAGGGTCCCCGTATTGGCGCGTGATTCGCTCGCGATGCTCCGAAGTCAGCACTACTACATCCGTCCTGGGCTCGCGAGCCGCGTCGATTCGAGACGTGCAGGGATTTTCTGCACCGTCTGCAACATCCGCTGCAGGCAGGCGCCCGGATCAGAACGTGGCGCGGCCGGAGGCGGGCCCGCGCGCGGACCCGCCTCCGGGAGGCACTAGGCGATCAGCGGGATGATGAGCAGGGCGACGATGTTCGCCACCTTGATCATCGGGTTGATCGCGGGACCGGCGGTGTCCTTGAACGGATCGCCGACGGTGTCGCCGGTCACCGACGCGGCG
>DATLGB010000138.1:0-9379 GCA_035540675.1 Solirubrobacteraceae bacterium
CCACCGTCGAGGCCGACTCGCTCGAGGAGTGGACGGACCTCTTCATGGCGAAGTTCCCGCCGATGGTTCGGGCGCGCGAGTTGCTCGGCGAGCGCTTCGGCGAGCTGCGGGCGGCTGTGGTCGGCGTCTGGGAGCGGGCCGACGAGGGTCGCAACGGCCGGTTCCGGCTCCCGCAGGAGTACCTGCTCGCGGTCGTCAGCCTCTGAGCGGCCGGCAGGCGCAAGCTAGGCCAGCTTGACCATCGCGTGCTTGATGCGCGTGTAGTCCTCGAGCGAGCAGATCGAGAGGTCCTTGCCGTAGCCGGACCCCTTGAAGCCGCCGTGCGGCATCCCGGAGAGGAACGGGAGGTGGTCGTTGATCCCACACGCAGCCGAAGTCGAGCTGGCGGATGGCTTCCATGGCGCGGCCGACGTCGCGGGTCCAGACGGAGGCGGCCAGGCCGTAGTCGACGTCGTTGGCGTGGGCGATCGCCTCGGCGTCGTCGGCGAACCGCTGCACCGTCACGACCGGGCCGAAGACCTCGCGCTGCACGATCTCGTCCTGCTGGCCCACGCCGGCGAGCACCGTCGGCTGGACGAAGAAGCCACGGTCGCTGCCCGCCGAGCCGCCGGTGACCAGGGTGGCGCCGTCGCTCGTCGCGCGGTCGACGAGGCCGAGCACATGCTCCTGATGGGCGGCCGAGACGACCGGCCCCATCTCGATCTCCTCGCCCGCGGCCGGGTCGCCGACCTGCGAGAAGCTGCTCGGGCAGGTGGAGCTCGTGCGCCAGGGCATCGCGCACGTGACCGACGGCGGGTCCTTCACCCTCATCACCGGCGTCCTCGCGCGCTCCCCGATCCGGAAGGGGGCGGTGGCGTCGCTCGCGAACGGCGGCCTCGAGGCCTTCGTGCGCGCCGCCGCGGTCGAGCTCCCGCGGGCCCAGCGCATCAACGCCGTCAGCCCGACCGTGTTCGCCGAGGCGCTCGACGTCTACGGCTCGTACTTCCCCGGGTTCCTGCCGGTCCCGGTCGGCGACGCGGCGCTCGCCTACGTCAGGTCGATCGAAGGCGTGCAGACCGGGCAGGTCTTCGAGCTCGGCAGCTGAGCGAAGGCGACGGGCGCTAGGTTCGAAGCAGCTGGCTGATCGCCGTCGCGGCGAACCACGACTCCCACTGCTCGGGCGTCCACCCGCGTCGCCCGACCAGCGCCCGCCAGACGTCCGGGTGGTTGAGCGTCCACAGGATGTCCGCCGCCTCCTCGGCATCGAGGCCGGGCCGAAGCGCGCCGGCATCGGCAAGCGAGTCCACGATCACGCGCTGGTTGGCGTGGAACTCGGTCTCGATGCGGTCCCACAGCGCCGCGACGTCCGCGTCGATGACCGCCGCCTCGCGGATCACGCCGATGACGGAACCGATGCGCTCCTTCGCTTCGCGCGAGCGCCGCGCCGCGAGCTGAAGCCTGCGTTCCGGGTCCGGCTCCTCCACCACCTCGCGAAACCACGGCCGCTCCGCCACCGGGGCCTCGCCCTCGCCGCCGCGCAGGCGGGAGTTCCAGAGCGCGCGCAACAGCCCGCTCTTGGTCGCGAAGGCGAGATAGACGGTCTTCGTCGCGACCCCTGCCTCGGCGGCGACGCTGGCGATGGTCGTGCGGGCGTAGCCGTCCCGGGCGAGCAGCCGCTCCGCGGCCGCGAGGATGTCGCGCCGCGTCAGCTCCGCCTGCGCGCGGCGCCGGGTCGAGTCGTACGGGCGCGAGCTTGACTTTCCGGCCACGTTCACTACCCTTGCACAGTAATCAATCTACCGACGGTGTAGTGAAAGGAATCGGCATGGCGAGGGCAGGCACAGCGGCTCCCGTGGCAGTCCATCAGATGTGGGCGGCGGTCGCGGGCGCGTGGGGCGAGCACGCGGACTACGTCGACGCCGCGGCGGATGCGATGACGCTGCGGATGCTCGACCTCACGCGACCGCGGCCGGGCGAGCGTGTCCTCGAGCTCGCCTGTGGCGCCGGCGGCCTCGGTCTGGCGGCGGCCGAGCGCGTCGGCCCCGACGGCGAGGTCCTCGTGTCGGACGTCGTGCCGGAGATGGTCCGGATCGCCGCCGAGCGTGCCGCGGCGCGGGGTTTGGCCAACGTGTCGTCCCGGCCGCTGGACCTCGACGCCATCGACCAGCCCGCCGCCGCCCATGACGTCGTCCTGTGCCGCGAGGGGCTGATGTTCGCCCACGACCACGGAGGCGCTGTGGCCGAGGTGGCGCGCGTCCTGCGGCCGGGCGGGCGGGTCGCCGTCTCGGTGTGGGGGCCGCGGGACGCCAATCCGTGGCTTGCGGCGGTCCTCGACTCGGCCTCCGCCGAGCTGGGGATCCCGCTGCCGCCGCCTGGCGTCCGCGGGCCGTTCAGTCTCGACGACGGGGACGAGCTGGCGGAGCTGTTCCGCTCCGCCGGGTTCGCGGACGTGGCGGTGCAGGAGGTCGCCGTGCCGCGGCGCGCCGGCTCCGTGGGCGAGTGGTGGGACCGGACCACGGCGCTCGCGGGACCGCTCGCGCTGCGCCTGGCGTCGCTCCCGCCCGAAGCGGTGGAGCGCATCCGCGCGCGCGCCGCCGATGCCGTCGCCCCGTACGTGGGAGCGGGCGGCGCCGTCGAGTTCCCGGGCCTCGCCCTCGTGGCGTCGGGACGCCTCCCCGATGCCTGATCGCGGCTTCGCGCGCGCGCCTGGGAGGTGAAGGCGACGGCCCGCGGGGCCTCCTCATCCTGGTGCCCGCAGCCGGTCTTGCCCTGGCGGTTCCGAGCGATGTTCCTCGGGCTTCAGGAAGCGCTGTGCGGCTCGCGCGACCGTCGCCGACGACGCCGGCGTCGTCCGAGGGCCGGTCCTCCTCTGCGCTCGGCGGCTGCGGCGCGTGCAGGTGGCGAGAAACCCTTGACATGCAAGGGGTTCTCGCCGACTGCGGCGGGCGGGCGGGCGGCGCGCGCCTATCGACACGAGCGACGGGCTCGTGCCCGCCGCCTCAGGCCGCGCCCGCGTGGCGATACACGCGGACGCGGCCCGAGTCGTCGGGCATCGCCCGGCCCTCGGCGACCAGCAGGCGCAGCGCCCAGTGGGCCGTGACCAGGCGGACGCCCGCCCGCTGCGCCAGCTGCGGCAGGGTGTGCGGGCCCTCGACCGCCAGCAGCGACTCCAGCTGCGCCGCGCGGCGGACGAGCAGCCGCTGCCCGAGCTGCTCGTCGCCGCGCATCACGCCGTCCTCAGCGCCTCGGTCGGCGACAGCCGCGCCGCGCGCAGCGCCGGCCAGAGACCCGCCAGCCCGCCGATCAGCAGCGCGGAGACGACCGCGGCGGCGAGCGCCGACGGCGGGATCACGGTCTGCCAGCCGCGCGACATCGCGTAGCCGCCGGTGACCAGGCCGCCGCCGATCGCGCCCGCCATCCCGCCGAGCAGGGCCAGCAGCAGCGCCTCGCACAGGAACTGCGCGGTGATGTGGCGGCGGCGGGCGCCGAGCGCGCGCCGCAGGCCGATCTCCGACCGGCGCTCGAGCACCGAGATCACCATGACGTTGGCGATGCCGATGCCGCCGACCAGCAGCGCGACGGCGCCCAGCCCGAGGAACAGCGCGGTGAACGCGTCCTTGGCGGCGGCGCGCGCGGCGAGCGCGTCCGACGGCCGGCTGACGTTGACCTCTTCGGGGTTCTGCGGGTTCGCGGTCGCTCCGAGCAGGCTCCGGACCGTGGTGACCGCGGACGGGTCGGCGCGCACGTAGAGCTGCGTCGCGTGCCGGTCGGTGCCGAACTCGCGCCCGGCCACCGGGTAGCCGATCAGCGCGCTGCGGTCGAGCTCGGGGGTGAGCTCGAGCGGCGCCATGATCCCGACGACGGTGAACCAGCGGTCGCCGAGCCAGACGTTGACGCCCGGCTTGGTGACGCCGAGGCGCTTGGCCGCCACGGACCCGAGCACGACCGCGGGGTACCGGGTGTTCGCGCCGTCGAGGAAGCGCCCCTGCGCCATCCGGCCGCCCAGCGTCTCCAGCAGGCCGGGGTCGGTGGCGAGGACGGAGATCCCGCCCGTCTTGTTGGGATCCACGTACGGCGTGCGGCGCACGGTCGTGTCGTCGACGCTGGTGGTCGCCGCGGCGGCCTGCACGCCGGCCATGGCGCGCACCATGTCCGCTGCTTCCTCGGGCAGCTTCGCGGCGTCGCCGAACAGCGTCTGGCCCGGCTCGACCCGCAGCATGTTCGTGCCGAGCCGGTCGAGCTGCGCGATCAGGTTCGCCTTGCTCGACTCCGAGATGCCGAGCACGGCCACCATCGAGGCGATGCCGATGGCGATGCCGAGGGCGGACAGGCAGGCCCGCAGCCGGCGCGTGCGCAGGCCGAGGGCGGCGACGCCGACGAGGTCGCGGGCGCCGAGCGAGGCGGCGGTCATGCGGTCCTCCTTCCGGGGTTCTCGAGCTGCCCGTCGCGGACGCCGATCTGGCGCGGCAGCGACGCGGCGAGCTCGCGGTCGTGGGTGATGACGACGATCGTCGTGCCGCCGGCGCGCAGCTCGTGCAGCAGCTCCACGATGCTCTCGCCGGTGCGCGAGTCGAGGTTGCCCGTCGGCTCGTCGGCGAGGACCAGCTCGGGCCGCGCGACGACTGCGCGGGCGATCGCCACGCGCTGCCGCTCGCCGCCCGACAGCTCGTTCGGCCGGTGGCGGACGCGCTGGCCGAGGCCGACCCGCTCGAGCGCCTCGACCGCAGCCGCGCGCCGCTCGGCGGTGGGCCGGCCCGAGTAGAGCAGCCCCATCGCGACGTTGTCGACGGCGGTCATCCCGTCCAGCAGGAAGAACTGCTGGAAGACGAAGCCGAGACGGTGCGCGCGCAGCGCGGCCAGGCGGGCGTCGTCCGCGGTGGCGACGTCGCAGCCGGCCACGTGCACCTCGCCCGACGTCGGCCGGTCGAGGGTGCCCATGATCTGCAGCAGCGTCGACTTGCCTGAGCCCGACGGCCCGACCACGGCCACGAGCTCGTTGCGGGCGATGTCGAGGCTGACCCCCCGCAGCGCGTCGACGCCGGGATAGCGCTTCACCACGTCGCGCAGGCGCACGACGGGCTCGGCGGCCGGGGCCGCGGCCGCCACGGGGGCGGCCGCGGTGATCAGCGAGCCGGTCATTCCGGCACCCGGACCTTCTGGCCCTCGCGCAGGCCCGCGCCCGACACCTCGACGTAGCCGTCGGCGAACAGCCCCGGCTTCACGCGCACGCGGCGCGTCGAGCTTCCCTCGACCACGTCGACGGCGTAACCGCCGCCCGGCAGCGCCACGAGCGCGGTCACCGGCACGGTGAGGACGTCCTTGCGCTGCTCGCGCGCGATCCCGACGCTCACCGGCGCCTCGTCGAAGCGGCGCGTGGCTCGCGTCCCGCGCAGGCCGATCGTGACGGAGATCGTGGCCTTGGCGTCGTCGCCCTCGCCCGACTGCTCGGCGACGCGCCCGACGTCGGTGACGCGGCCCTCGGTCTCGCTCTGGTCGGGCAGCGTCACGCGGACGCCCGCGCCCTGGCGGACCAGGTTCTGCTTCTCGGCGTCGAGGTCCACGCTCACCACCTGGCGGGTGCCGGTGGTGTCGTACAGCGCGGCGCCGGCCTGCGCGCTCGCGCCGACGGTCGTCTTGTGGGTGCTCACCCGCCGCGGGCCCGGCAGGAAGACGAAGGAGTCCTTCGTCATCTTCCCGGTCTCGTCGAGGCCGCGGTCCTCCTGGAACTCGCGGACCGCCGCGGCCGTGGCGGCCGTGTACTCGTCGTCGACGGTCATCGTGCCGTCGGCGTCGTAGCCGAGCGCCTTGAGGTTGCGCTCGAGCTGGCGGACGTCGGCGCCCTCGTCGCCGTAGGCGAGGTCGCGATAGCCCGGCAGCCGCCCGTACAGCAGCGTCACCGGCTGGTTGTCGACGCGGTAGAGCGCCTCGCCGCGGCGCACGGTGGCGCCCTCGCGCGGGAGCCAGGTGACCGTGCCGGCGAGCGCGGAGTTCAGCGCGGCCGCCTTCCCGTAGCCGAGCGTGCCGCTCACCGTCTCACGGGCGACGAGGTCGCGCCGCTCGGCGGTGGCGGTGGCGCCGCCGTCCGTGGGGGACTGCGCGGCGGCGGGCGGCTGGCCGCCTCCGCCGAGCAGCGCCGCCGGGACGCCGGCGAGCGCGAGGCCCGTCGCGCCGGCGGCCATGAGCCGCCGGCGCCGGGTGGACAGGATCGAGATCGTCATGGCGATGCCTCACTCCTGGCCGGGGGCTTCGGGGAGGTAGTCCTTGCAGGCCTCGGTGGCCTTCTGCGTCGCCGGGTCGTTCGGGTCGGCGTCGCCCATCTGGATGACCAGGCGGCCGTTCTCGACCTTCGGGTCGGGGTAGTCGATGCCCTGCTTGCGCATGCACTCGGCGAACTTCACGGCGAGGTCGCGCATCTCGGCGACCTGCTCCGGATCGTTCTCGTCCGGGCCGCCGAGCTTCGGCATCTTGTCCTCGCACTTCTTCTGCGCGGTGCGCAGCTGCTCCTCGGTGACGCCCTCCGGCATCTCGAACTGCGCGACGCCGGTGCCGCCCTCAGGATCGGGCATGTCGACGCCGTTGTCGCGCATGCACTCGGAGAACGCGACGGCGTCCTGATCGGCGGTGGTCTTGTCCTTGCTCTCGCCGTCCGAGCCGCCGCAGGCGCCGAGCAGCACGCCCGCGGACAGAAGCGCGGCGAGGCTGCCGGCGACGCGGCGGCGAGGGCGGAAGGTCGTGTGGGTCATGCGGGTCTCCATGGGTCGGTGTGGTGACACCGCACATCAAGCCCGCCGACTCTGAGAGACCTTTATGAGTGCCCGAGCCTCAGCGGCTGCCGATCTTGGGGAGGTGCCGGCGGCACGCCGCGGACGCCTTCTGATTCGCCGGGTCGGACGGATCCGTCGTGCCGGGACTCATGAGCACACGGCCCCCGTCGATCTTGGGATCCGCCATGTCGATGCCGTGCTCGCGCATGCACTCGGCGAAGCGCATCGCGGAGAGAGCTCTATGAGCCGGGCGAGCCGAGCTCGAGGTGCAGCTCGGCGCCGCCGCCGGGCGCCTCGGCCGCCCAGGCGCGGCCGCCGTGGGACTCGGCGACCTGGCGCACGATCGCCAGCCCGAGGCCGGAGCCGGGAAGGGCGCGCGACTCGGCGGCGCGGTAGAAGCGGTCGAAGACGTGCGCCCGGTCGGCGGGGTCGATGCCCGGCCCCTGGTCGCGCACGACGACCTCGCGACCGCGCACGGAGACGTGGACCTCGCCGCCGGGCGGGCTGAACTTGCGGGCGTTGTCGAGCAGGTTGACGATCGCGCGGCCTACGCGGGCGCGCGCGCCCTGGACGGGGGCGTAGTCGAGTTCGACGACGAAGCGGACGTCGCGCGCGTGCGCGCGCACCTTCTCGACGCATTCCGCGGTGAGCTCGCCGAGGTCGAACTCCTGCAGCTCCTCCTCGGGCTGCTCCTCGCGCGCGAGCTCCACGAGGTCGCCCACCAGGTGGTTGAGCTCGTGCAGCTGCGAGACCAGGTCGTGGCGCATCTGCTCGCGCTCCTGCTCCGGCAGCGCGTCGCTGCGGCCGAGCATCTCGACGTTGGCCAGCACCGCCGTCAGCGGCGTGCGCAGCTCGTGCGACGCGTCGGCGACCAGCTGCCGTTGCGCCCGGCGCGACTGCGCGAGCGCCTCGAGCATCGTGTTGAAGCTGCGCGCCAGCCGGGCCAGCTCGTCGTCGCCGGGCGCCGAGACGCGCCGCCGCAGGTCCTGGGTCGCCGTGACGTACTCGGCGCCCGCCGTGAGCTCCTGCACGGGCTGCGCCGCCCGCCGCGCCACCACGCGGCCGAGCACCACCGCGCCGAGCGCGCCCACGCCGGTGACCAGCAGGAGCACGAGCGCCAGCCGGCGCAGGGCGACGTCGACCGGCTCCAGCGACTGGGCGGCCTGCATGGCCCGCCCGCCGCCGATCGGGTGCACGTATACGCGCACGTGCTCGCCGTCGAGCTCGGTGTCGTAGAAGTGCGCGCGGCTGCGTCCCGCGGCCACGGCCCGCACGGCCCGCGTCACCGGCAGCTCGACCGGCCGGCCCGGCGGTCGCGCCACCTCGCCGCCGGCCTCCACCACCTGCGCGTAGCCGGCCTGGGTGCCGAGCGGCGTCGACGGCAGCACGATCGTCACGCGCGGCTCGCCGTCGGGGGCGGGTCCGATCACGCCGGGCGCGCCGCCCGGCGGAGCCGCGCCCTGCGGCAGCGGCCGCCGCCGCGGCTGGACGAACGTGCCGGTCGTCGGCGTCTCGGTGACGACGTCGCCGGCGAACGAGCGCAGTGACGTGTCCACCCCCGCGCGCAGCTGCGCGCGCACGATCACGTAGGTCGCGACCGCCGCGGCGGCGATCGCCAGGGCGACGGCCGCGGTGCTGAGCAGGATCAGTCGCCGGCGGAACGACAGCCGCTCCAGGCGCTCCCTCATCCGCGGGCCAGCATGAAGCCGACGCCGCGCACCGTCTGCAGCAGCCGCGGCTCCCCGGCCTGCTCGGTCTTGCGGCGCAGGTACCCGACGTACACGTCGAGCGCGTTGGAGGACATGCTGATGTCGTGGCCCCAGACGCGCTCGTAGAGCACGTCGCGCGGCAGCACGCGGTCGGGGTTGCGCAGCAGGATCTCGAGCAGGCGCTGCTCGGTCTTGGTCAGCTCGAGCGTGCGCTCGCCACGGCGCGCGCGCAGGGACGTCAGGTCGAGCTCGAGGTCGGCGAAGCGCAGCACCTCGCGCTCGTCCTCGTCGGTCGCCCGCCGCAGCAGCGCCCGCACGCGCGCGTGCAGCTCGTCGAGGGCGAACGGCTTGACGAGGTAGTCGTCGGCTCCCGCGTCGAGGCCGCCGACGCGGTCCGGGATCGCGTCGCGGGCCGTGAGCATGAGCACCGGCGTGCGGTCGCCGGCGTCGCGCATCCGCCGGCAGACCGTCAGGCCGTCGAGGCGCGGCATCGAGACGTCCAGCACCACCGCGCCGAACTCCTCGTTGCGCAGGTGCTGCCAGGCGACCACGCCGTCCTCGGCTGCGACCACGTCGTAGCCCTCGAGCCGCAGCGCGCGGCCGACGGTCGTGCGCAGCAGCGGGTCGTCGTCGACCACGAGCAGGCGGGCGGGGGTGGGATCAGCCATTCCCCGGGGATCCAATCCGGCGTCTATGAGAGGACTCTAAGCGCGGCGGGCCGCCCGCGCGACTGCTGCGGCCGGTGCACCGGAAGCCGGCCGATGCACCGGAACCTTGACAACTGTCCGCGGACCGAAGAGTGTCGCCCCATGTCCAGTCGCCGCAGCCGCAGAACTCGCCTCGCGGCCCTGCTGGCCGTCACGGCCGTCGCCGTGGCCGCCGGGCCCGCCGACGCGCAGCAGCCGGATCGCCAGGCCACGGTCGAGG
>DATLGB010000139.1:0-30705 GCA_035540675.1 Solirubrobacteraceae bacterium
GCTGCGCTTCGAGGCGGCGGCCGGCGCGGGCACCTCGCCGTCCGCCGCCTCGAAGCGCAGCACCCCGTACTCGACGATGGCGCGCAGCCCGCGGCCGAGGTCGAGCGCGGCCGTTCCCCCGCCGGCGCCCAGCGCCAGGACCTCGTCCGCCCGCGCGCCCACCGCCGGCGCCCCGGGCAGCGCCTCGTCGGCCAGCCGCTGCAGCGCCAGCCGCCGCAGCGCCGGCGGCAGCGCGGCCAGCCGCGCGACCTCCCGGCCCGACTCGCGCAGCGCCGCGTCGACCGCCGCGTCGAGCACCGCCGCCTCGTCGCGCAGCAGCTCGAGCGTGCGCAGGACGTTGGCCTCCGCCGCCGGATGCAGCGCGCGCAGCGCGGCCAGCAGGTCGTGCCGCACGCGGTTGCGCGCGTACGCGCGCGTGTCGTTGGACGGGTCGTCGATCCAGTCGAGCCCGCGCGCGCGGCAGTGGGCGGTCGTCCCGGCGCGCGTGACGCCGAGCAGCGGCCGTACCAGCGTCCCCTCGCGCGGGCGCATCCCCAGCAGCGCGCGCCGGCCGGGCGACGCGGCCAGCCGGTAGAGCACCGTCTCCACCTGGTCGGACGCCGTGTGGCCGGTGGCGACGTCGGCGCCGAGGTCCTCGGCGAGCGCGCGCGCGGCGGCGTAGCGGGCGTCGCGGGCCCACGCCTGGACGTTCCCGCCGGCGGGCGGCCCGAGCCGGTGCACGCGCAGCTCGACGCCGAGGCGCGCGCACAGCGCGCGGCAGAAGGCCGCGTCGGCCTCCGAGCCGGCTCGCAGCCCGTGGTCGACGTGCAGGGCGACCGCCGCGCCGGAGATCCTCGCCGCCAGGTCGAGCAGGCAGACCGAGTCGCGCCCGCCCGACAGCAGCACGACGACCGGGCGCCCCGGCGCCAGCAGCCCCTCGTCGCGGACGCGCGGCTCGAGGTCCATCAGTCGTCCTTCGGCGCGGCGAGGTAGAGCTCGGTCGGATGCGAGAAGCCCTTCAGGCGCACCTCGCCGATCCGGCGGAAGGCCAGGTGGTTGCCGCCGTGTTCGACGAGGTCGCGCGTCACCAGGACCTCGCCGCCCGCCGCCCGCGCGCCGACGCGCGCGGCGAGGTTGACCGCGCCGCCGTAGTAGTCGCCGTCGCGGTACAGCGCCGAGCCGTAGTGGATCCCGATGCGCGGCAGCGGCCGCTCCGTCTGCAGCTCCTGGAAGCCCACCGCCCACTCGGTCAGCGCCGCCGGGTCGGACGAGACGATCATCACCGCGTCGCCGATCGTCTTGACGATCCGCGCCTCCTCGGGCAGCGTCGCCTCCACGGACTCGATGAAGCGCTCGACGAGGTCGAGCGCGTGCTCCTCGCCCACCTCCTCGGTCAGCCGCGTGTAGCCGGCGAGGTCGACGAAGCCGATCGCCACGCGCAGCCGCCCCAGGTCGAGCTCCTCGTCGCTGTCGAGCTCGAGGTGGCCGACCACGTCCTGCTCGATGAAGTGCTGCAGGAAGCGCTGGTGCAGGTGGCCCATGATCGGGCTGGCCAGCGGCAGCAGGTCGCGCGCGAGGCCCTCCATCTCCTCGGCCATCTCGAGGCCCGGGACCCCGTCGCGGATCAGCGGCTCGTGGACGTACAGGTGGAACAGGCGCACCTCGGCGTCGGCGATCTGCGCGATCGCCTGGCCGTAGACGCGCACGAGCTGCAGCAGGGCGACGAGCGGGAAGCCCGACGCGAGCACGGAGGCGATGTAGCGCAGGAGCGCGACGTCGTCCTCGGTGAGGGTCTCGATCCGCTGGTGGGTGATGCCGAGCGCGCTCCAGATGCGCTCCACCAGCGCCGGCTCCAGGCGCGCCTCCTCCGCCGCCTCGGCGAGCGTGTAGGTGGGCGGGTCGCTCGGGAACAGCTCCTCCATGTAGCCGAACGCGAGCCGGCCGGAGCGCGAGCCCTCGCGGATCTGCGCCAGCGTGTAGCCGCGGGAGCGCAGGCGGGCGACGATGCGGGCGTGGGCGAGCGCGGCCGGCGTCCACTCGCCGTCGCGCAGCGGGACGATCTCCTGGTCGACCCAGCGCCGGAGCGTCGCCGGCGTCACGTCGATCCGACGGGCCACCTCGGCGAGCGTCAGCTCGGTCATCGCGCGCGGCAGGCTATCGGTGGTCGGGCATGAAAAAAGCGGCGGAACCGCTGTGAGCGGCCCCGCCGCCTGCGGGCAATGCGGCCCGCTGCCTCGGCCGGCGGCGTTCGTCTGACGGCGACGCCTTGCGGGGACGCAAGGTCCCCACTTCCCGGCCTATTGCCTCGGTCGGGAACTGCTCTTGAAGGGATACTCCTCGATCGCGCGCCTGTCAATGGTCGCCGTCAGCGCCCGGGTCACGCGAGGAGGTGCGGGTAGTCGGCCTCGAGCATGTCGCGGTAGCGCGCGTAGAGCGGCTTGGTGATCGGGATCAGCGCGAGCGCCGCCTTCACGTCGCCCCCCGCCTTGATGCGCCGGCGGGCGATCGCCATCGCGACGTTCTCCTTGCCCTGGAAGTACTTGTTGGCGGTTTCGGAGGACATGGTCATCCGGACCTTGGGCTCCCAGTCGACGGAGTCGCTCCATTCCCAGTGCAGGTTGCCGGCCTCGCCCTCGCGCGCCGCGCGGATGTTGACGACGAGGTCCATGTCGCTGAACTCGAAGCGCTGCGGGACGTTCGCGTCGCGCAGCTTCGGGCCCATCTCCTCGTCCTCGGACATCAGCGCGAAGGTCTTGTCCATCACCTCGCGCAGCTCCTCGGGGGACTGGAACTCAGCAGCCATGTCAGGACCTCGTGGCGGTCGTCTTGGACTTGGTGGTCGTGGGCTTGGCGGCGGCCCGCTCGAGCGCGGCGACGCGGTCCGAGAGGGCGCGCACCTCCTCGCGGAGCTGCTCCACCGCCTCGGCGGCGCTGCGATCGTCGACCGACTCGCGCAGGCGCTGGAGCGCCGAGGTCACGTCGTCGAAGAGGTCCTGCGCGCGGCGCTGGGCGCCGGCGGCGCCGCCCGCGGCCCCCTGGAAGGTACGCTCGACCGCCTCCTTGAGGGCATCGGCCGGCCCACCGGCGGCCGGCGGCCTGCTGCCCCTCTCCGAATCCCTGACCATGGCGCGCGAGTCTACCCACGGCCCCCTGCACCTGCGGCCGCATGCCGCGGTGGCCGAGCGCGTGCTCGCGCCGGGAGATCCGGGCCGCGCGCTGCGGCTCGCGCAGGACCTGCTCGACGCCCCGAAGATGCTCAACCACAAGCGCGGCCTGTGGGGCTACACGGGCGCGGCGGCCGACGGCGCCCCGCTGACGATCCAGAGCACCGGCATGGGCGGGCCGAGCGCGGCGATCGTCGTCGAGGAGCTGATCGCGCTCGGCGCGCGCCGGATCGTCCGCGCGGGCACGGCGGGGGCGCTCGACGGCGCGCTGCGGCCGGGGGACCTGCTCGCGGCGGAGGCGGTGCTGGCGCGCGACGGCGCCAGCCGCGCGCTCGGCGGCGGGGACGTGCTGGCGCCGGACGCGGAGCTGACCGCGGCGCTGCGCGCTCGCGCGGCGACCGGCGCCGTCGTGAGCACCGACCTCTTCTACGACGGCCGGCCGGGCGTCGCCGAGGAGTGGCGCCGCGCCGGCGCGCTCGCGGTGGAGATGGAGGCGGCCGCCGTGCTCGCGGCCGCGGCGCGCCACGGCGTGCGCGCCGCCTGCCTGCTGCTCGTGTCCGACGTGGCGGGCGGCGGCGACCGGCTGACCGGCGACGCGCTGCACGCCGCCGAGCTCGAGCTCGGCCGCGCCGCCTACGCCGCTCTCGCCTAGGCCTTCTTCGGCGCCTTCCTGGCCGGCGCCCGCTTCGCCGCCCGCGGCGCCGGCTTCGGTGCCGTCGTGCGCGCCGCCGTCCGCTTGGCGGCCTCGCCGGCCTCGTCGACCTGCAGGCGCTCCTGCGCGCGGTGCACGGGCGCCGGGGCGGCGTCGAGGCTCGTGGCCAGCCCGCGGATCTCGCCGACGAGCTTCCCGAGCTGCTCCTCGACGGCGGCCAGCCGCTCGTCCGGGCCGGAGTCGCTCGCCGCTCCGGAGCCAGCGACCCCTTCGAGGCGGCGCTCGAGGCGGTCCAGCGCGTCCTCGATCCCCTCGAGCCGCTGCCCGACCGAGCGCAGGCGGCGCGTGAGGCGCTCGACGTCGGCGGCGGACGGGATGTTCAGCGCCCCCATCGCGACCTCCTGCGCCTGCACGGCGCGCTCGCGCGCCTCGAAGGCCCGCGTGAGCGCGCCCGTGATCAGGGGGTTCTCGAGCAGGTCCTGCGCCAGCTTGCCGAGCGCCTCCTCGCCCTGCTTGGCGAGGCGGTCCTTCAGTCCGTGCGTGTCGTCGCTCATGGCTGCCACGGTACCCGCGCGGCCCCTGTGGGCCGATGCCGAACCGTCAAGTCGAGGGTCAGTCTGTGCGAATGCGGCAAGTTTCGGTCCCGCGGCGTGCCGCCGATCCGGTTCGGGTACAGCGCGTCCGGCCGGGATTGCTGGCATCCTCCGGCATCCGGCCGGGGCGCCGCCCGCCCCGCGCCGCCCAATCGAGGCTTAACGGTTCTCAATTGCAAAGCCAACAGACAGGAAGTAGCTTGCGGCGCCTGTTCCTGAGCCAAACGCTCGGCACCCGCCTGCCGGGCGGTCATGCCGCGTCAGCGGGAGAGGACGCGTAGAGGGGATGAATCGACGCAAGCTGGTCACCGCGCTGGTCGCGGCGGGGGTGTTCTCCGCCGGATTCGGCGTCGCCGTCCTGCCGGCGGCAGCCGAGCAGCGCACGTTCGTCGTCACGCTCCTCGGCGGGCGCACCATCACCGTGCAGCTCGACGTCCCCCCGGGCACGCCGCTCGACCAGATCAAGGTCCCGGGCGTCAGCACCCCGATCGTCGGCATCTCCGAGGTCCCGCCGCAGCCGACGGCGACGCCCGAGCCGACGGCCACGGCGGCACCGGCTGAGGATCCCGCGCGCGCGGGGAACGGGTCCGACCCGTCCGACCCGAAGGTCCAGGAGGGCGGCCAGAAGTCGCAGAAGACGCAGTCGCGCCGCGCGAGCGACCCCGCGAAGGGCGACACCGCCGACCTGATCTCGATCGTCGAGCAGGAGAAGCGCGGCAAGCAGCGCTCCGAGGCCGGCCGCGGGCGCAACGTCGACGGCACGCCGACGCTCGACAACCCGACCTTCTCGCTCGCCGTCCCCGGCGCGGCGCCGATCGGCGTCCCGAACTTCTTCATCGACAAGTTCCGCATCCCGCCCTTCCTGCTGTCGATCTACCAGGCCGCCGGCATCGAGTACGGCGTGCGCTGGGAGATCCTCGCCGCGATCAACGAGATCGAGACGGACTACGGCCGCAACCTCAACGTCTCCTCGGCGGGCGCGCTGGGCTGGATGCAGTTCATGCCGGCGACGTGGCGCCAGTACGGCGTCGACGCCAACCGCGACGGCGTCAAGGACCCGTACAACCCGGTCGACGCGATCTTCGCCGCCGCCCGCTACCTGCGCGCCGCCGGCGCCGAGACGGACCTGCGCAAGGCGATCTTCGCCTACAACCACGCCGACTGGTACGTCGACTCGGTGCTCATGCGCGCCCGCGTGCTCGGCGGCCTGCCCTCGAACTTCGTCGGCTCGCTCACCGGCCTCACGCAGGGGCACTTCCCGGTCCACGCCCGCGCGACCTACGCCGACGACCTGTCCGAGGAGCAGCTCGCGCGGCGCAAGCGCAAGGGCAACCCGGCGTGGCTCGTGCAGGCCGACGAGCACCGCCGCGGCATCAACGTCTACAGCCGTGCGGGCGCCCCGGTGATCGCCGTCAACGACGGCCGCATCGTGCGCATCGGCCGGACGCCGCGCCTGGGCCGCTTCGTCCAGCTCCAGGACGTCTACGGCAACACGTACACGTACGGCCACCTCAAGAAGGTCTCCAAGCTCTACCCGGCGCCCAAGCGCCGCGAGGTGAGCCGTCGCGAGATCGCCCGCGAGCTCGACCTGCCGCAGCGCGACCCGGCGCCCGCCGCGCCGGCCAGCGATCCGGCCAAGGCGCCCGCGCTGTCGGCCGCCGCGCGCCTGCGCAGCACGGCCGAGGCCGTCACGCAGACGCCGGCCGCCAGCAAGGAGCGGCTGTTCGCGAACCCGTTCCGGCCGCGCGCCACCACCGCCGGCGGTGCCCAGCAGGTGCTCGAGGGCAAGGCGCCGCGCGAGGGCTTCGAGGTCTTCCGCTCGACCTTCTCGCGCGTGTTCGGCGTCAAGACGCGCTCGAAGGACATCACGCTCAAGCGCCTCCAGCCGGGTGCGCGCGTGGTGGCGGGCACGATCCTCGGCCGCATCGGCCGCACCCGCGCCGGCGTCGCGCCGCACCTGCTGTTCGAGATCCGCCCGGCCGGCCGCGGCGCCCCGCGCATCGACCCGAAGCCGATCCTCGACGGCTGGAAGCTGCTCGAGTCCACCGCCATCTACCGCGCGGCCGGCAAGAACCCGTTCTTCGGGGCCGACGCCAAGCAGCCGTCGATCGGCCAGATCCTGATGATGAGCAAGGAGGCGCTCGAGCGCCAGGTGCTCGCCGACCCGCGGATCGAGATGTACGACTGCGGCCGGCGCGACGTCCGCCTGGGGGCGATCGACCGCCGCGTGCTGGCCACGCTGAAGTTCCTCTCCGCCTCGGGCCTCAAGCCGACGGTCACGTCGCTGCAGTGCGGCCACAGCTACTACACCGCGTCGGGCAACGTCTCCCACCACTCGTCCGGCAACGCCGTCGACATCGCCAAGGTCAACGGCATCCCGATCCTCGGCCACCAGGGCGAGGGCTCGATCACCGAGATGACGATCCAGCGCCTGCTGACGCTGCAGGGCCTGATGAAGCCCGACCAGATCATCTCGCTGATGACCTTCAAGGACGCGGACAACACGTACGCGATGGGCGACCACGCCGACCACATCCACATCGGCTTCCGCCCCATGTACGGCACCAACACGAAGGCCGCCAAGCAGGTCAACGCGATCCTCAAGCCGGACCAGTGGATCAAGCTGATCGACCGCCTGCACGAGATCGACAACCCGACGGTGCTGCAGAAGCCGTCGAAGTACGCGATCAAGACGGTCAAGCGCGCGTCGAAGGCGCACCGCGGCGAGTGACGGGGCCCGGCGGGGCCCGCCGATGACGGACCCGCCGCCGCCCCGGCTGTACCGGTTCGTGCAGCTCGAGCTGCCGTGGGCGCCCGGCCCCGCCGACGGGCGCTACCTGCTGCGCGAGCATGCGGGCGAGGAGCCGCACCACGTGCTCGTGCTCAAGGGCGACCACCCGCCGCCCCTGCGGCCCCGGCGGCGGCGGCGCGAGGTCCCGGCGGAGCCGCCGGCCGCCGCGCCCGGGGTGACCCGCGCGACGGTCGTCGACGTGGCGACGGTCGACGACGAGGAGGCGCGGGCGTGGCTCGAAGATGCGGCCGCGGCGGGCGCCGAGGCGACGGTCGCCGACGCGCTGCGCTGGCTCAACGTCGCGCTGCGCGCGCACCGTGCCGCGGCCGCCGACCCGTACGTCCGCGAGGTCGCCCCGGAGCACGCGCTGGCCATCCGCGCCGGCTACGGCGCCGGGTTCGAGGTCGCCGACGGCCGCTGGACCGCGGCGCGGGAGCTGCCGGCCCGCTCGCGCGAGGCCGGGTCGCGCCGGGCGCGGCGCGAGACGGCGCTGCGCCCGCAGGAGCGCCTGGCCGCCATCCTGTCGGGCCGCGAGGCGGTGCTGGCGTGCGAGGAGCTCGCGCTGCGCGCCCGGCTCGACCTCGACGGCGGGCGCCCGCGCGAGGCGGCGCTGCAGGCGCATCTCGCCCTCGAGGCGGCGGTGGCCGAGCTGCAGGCGTTCCGCGGGCAGCGCGACCTGGCGCAGCGCCTCCAGGAGCTCGACGCCGACCGCGACGCGCTGGCGGCGGCCGCCAACGAGGCGCTGCTCGGCGGGCCCTCGGACGCCACGATCGCCGCCGTGCACGCCGGGCTCGAGCGGGTCGAGGCGGCGCTGCGCGCCCGCGCCGCCGCGGGCAGCTACTGAGGTAGCGTCCGCGGCGTGGAAGACGCTCGAACGGCGCTCGCGGACGGCTGGCGGGCCTTCGAGGCCTCCGAGTGGGAGGCGGCGGCCGCCGCCTTCGAGAGCGCGATCGCGGCGGGCGCCGAGGCCGAGGGCCGCGACGGCCTCGCGCAGGTGCGCTGGTTCGAGTGCCGCATCGACGAGGCGCTGCGGCTGCGCGAGGAGGCCTACGCCGGGTTCCGGCGGGCGGCCGACGACGCCCGCGCGGCCGAGTGCGCGCTGTGGCTGTCGGTCGAGATCCTGTCCTCCCGCGGCACCGAGGCGGTCGCCAACGGCTGGTTCCGCCGCGCGGAGCGGCTGCTGGACGGCGTGCCGCTGACCGCGGCGCACGCCGAGCTCGAGGTGGCGCGCGGGCGGCGGGCACCGGACGCCGCCGGCGCCGAGGCGCACTTCCGGCGCGCGGTCGAGATCGGCCAGGAGCTGGGCGACGCCGACGCCGAGGTCCGCGGCCTCACCCAGCTGGGCATCCTGCGCGTGTCGCAGGGGCGCGTGGACGAGGGAATGGCGCTGCTCGACGAGGCGATGGCCGCCGCCATGGGCGGCGAGCTGCGCAGCCCGTGGCAGGTCGGCGGCGCCTGCTGCGCGCTGCTGGCGGCCTGCGACCTCGCCGGCGACATCGTCCGCGCGATGCAGTGGTGCGAGGAGGTCGTGGCGTTCGTCGAGCGCCGCCGGCTGGTGCCGCTGGGCGCGTGGTGCCGCAGCCTGTACGGCGGCGTCCTCACCGCCGTCGGCGACTGGGAGCGCGCCGAGGCCGAGCTGGAGATGGCGCTGCGCACCTACGGCGGGCCCGGCCGGCCGATGGCGGCCTACCCGCTGGCGCGGCTGGCGGCGCTGCGGATCCGCCAGGGGCGCGTCGAGGAGGCCGAGCGGCTGCTGGACGGCATCGAGCACCACCCGCGCGCCGTCGCGACGTCGATCGCGCTGCTGCTGGCGCGCGGCGACGCCGCCGCCGCCGTGGAGGCCGCGGAGCGCCGCCTCACCGCCGGCGCGCCACTGGCCGGCGAGCTGCTGCCGCTGCTCGTCGAGGGCCGGCTCGCACTCGGCGACCTCGCGGGCGCCCGCACGGCGGTCGCGGAGCTGGCCGAGCTGGCGCGGACCCTGGCACGGCCCGACCTGACGGCGCTGGCCGGCGTCGCCGCGGCGCGCGTGGCCCGCACCGCCGGCGATGGCACCGCCGCCGCGCACCTCGAGAGCGCGCTCGACCTCTACGCGCGCCTCGGGATGCCGCTCGAGGAGGCCCGCGCCCGCCTCGAGCTGGCCCACGTCCACCGCGCCGCCGGCCGCGGCGAGCTGGCCGCCGACGCCGCCCGCCGGGCACTCGCGGTGTTCGAGCGGCTCGGTGCCCGGCCCGACGCGGACGCCGCCGCAGCGCTGCTGCGCGAGCTCGGCGGCGCCGGCCGCAGCGCGCCCCGCCTCGAGGGCGAGCTCACCGCGCGCGAGCGCGAGGTGCTCGAGCTGCTCGCCGAAGGGCTCTCCAACCAGGCCATCGCCGAGCGGCTCGTGATCAGCCCGAAGACGGCGGAGCACCACGTGGGGCGGGTCCTGCGCAAGCTCGGCCTGCGCAGCCGCGCCGAGGCGGCGGCCTACGCGGTGCGCACCCGCGCCTGACCCGCCCCGCCGCGCGCCGCCGCCGTGCCTCACCCGCCGCGCAGTGGTCAGGCTCTCATCAGCCGAACGTCCCAGGCGCCACGCCGGAGGGTGGCGCCACGGACGTTCGGCCGGGCGGCGCCGTCGCGTCACGGCGACGAGAACTGCGTCCACGTCCCCCTGATCCCGACGTGGACGCAGAAACCCTGCGCCTGGCGCGCATCTCTGCGTCCACCTCCCCCCGATCCTGACGTGGACGCAGAAACCCGCGCGCGCCGGAGTCACGCCCCTCACCGGCCGAACGCCCCGCGCACCGCCCTCAGCGGTGGCGCCACGGGCGTTCGGCGGGCGCGGCCGCGGCCGGCGCGCGCCCCCTCGCCAGCCGAACGTCCCACGCACCACGCCAGGGGGTGGTGCGTCGGACGTTCGCGGGGTTCAGGCGACCCCGGGCATCAGGCGGCGGCCGCCCACCCGCTCGGCGGCACGTTCTGGTTGAGCCGGAACACGTTCTCCGGGTCCCAGCGGTCCTTGACCTCGACCAGGCGGCGCCACAGCTCCTGGCGGTAGGCGGCGCGGACGCGGTCGGGGCCCTCGTCCTCCAGGGCGTTGACGTAGACGCCCGTGGCGTAGGGCGCGAGGCCGGCGGCCACGCCGTCGAGCCACGCCTTGTGCTCGGCGAAGCGCGCCTCGTCCGGTCCCGGCGCCCACGAGTTCACCAGCCAGGCGAGGCCGTGGGCGTCGCGGTGGCCGAACGCGGTGGCCTCGGCCGGCACCCGCTCGATCGCGCCGCCCATGCGGGCGAAGATGAGCTGCGCCAGCGGCGACGTCACGTGCTCGAACGCGGCGACGGCGCGCGTGATGACCGCCTCGTCGTCGCCCCCGACCCAGTGGGCGCGGGAGTAGGTGTGCAGCCCGTGCGGGGCGGTCGGGTCGAGCATGGTCTGCTGCGCGAGGTACGGGATCGGCGCGACGCCGTCCAGCGCGGGCCGCAGCGCCAGCAGCGGTGCGAGCGCCCGGCGGCCGGCCTCGGGCGCGCCCGTCCAGCACACGCCGACCACCAGCACCCGCCTGCCGTGCAGCTCGGGCGGGAACTCGGGCGCCGGCGGGACGGTGATCAGCACCTCGTAGATGTTCATCTCGTCGCCCGCCGCCTCGACGACCGCGCGCGAGGTCATGAACGCCTCCACGGCGCGGTCGAGCTCGAACAGCAGCGGCCCGCCGAGGACGGTGGTCCCCACCGCCTGCGCCTCGAAGCGCAGCTCGGTGACCACGCCGAAGTTGCCCCCGCCGCCGCGCAGCCCCCAGAACAGGTCTGCGTTGACGTCCTCGCCGGCCTCGACCACCTGGCCGCCGGCGGTGACGACCTGCGCCGAGCGCAGCGAGTCGATGGTCAGCCCGCGGGAGCGCGCGGTCCAGCCGATGCCGCCGCCGAGGGTCAGGCCGGCGACGCCGGTGTGGGAGACGTGGCCGGCGGGCACCGCGAGGCCGTAGGCCTGCGTCGCCTGGTCGAGGTCGCGCAGCAGGGCGCCGCCGCCGGCGCGCACGTGGCGGCGGCCGGGTTCGACTTCGACGCGGCTCATCGGGCCGAGGTCGGCGACGATCCCGCCGTCGCAGCTCGAATGCCCGGGAATGCTGTGACCGCCGCCGCGGACGGCGAGCGGGAGGTCGTGGCGGCGCGCGACGGCGATCGCGGCCGCCACGTCGCGGGGCGACGTGCAGCGCGCGACGACGGCCGGACGGCGGTCGTGGATCGCGTTCCAGATCGCGCGCGCCGCGTCGTAGCCGGCGTCGCCGGGCAGGACGGCCTCGCCGGCGAAGCCCTCGGCGCGCAGGTCGGCGGCCAGGGACGTGGAGTGCTCGGTGATCGACATGGCCGGCAGCCTGCCGCCCTGCCCGCCCGGATTCGTCGGGCGTTCCCCCTATCCCCTCCCCTATTCGCGCGGCTCGAGGACGATCAGCGGGATCCGGCGGGACGTCCGGCGCTGGTAGTCCTCGTACGGCGGGTAGATCTCCACGCACCGGCGCCACAGGTCGGGGCGCTCGTCGTCCGTGGCCAGGCGCGCGCGCATGCGCCGGCGCCCCTGCCGCGGCAGCTCGACCTCGGTCTCCGGCGCCGCCAGCAGGTTGTGGTACCAGGCCGGGTGCCGGTTCGTCCCGCCCTTGGACGCGACGAGCACGACCCGCTCGCCGTCGGGCAGGTACAGCAGCGGCGTCGCGCGCCGCTCGCCGCTCTTGCGCCCGACCGTGTGCAGCAGCAGGATGGGCGCGCCGCCGAAGCTCCCGCCCACGCGGCCGCCGGTGGCGCGGAACAGCAGCCGGTTCGGCGTGGCGACGAACGTCTCCCACAGCTTCCACAGCGGCGAATCGGCCGGCGGCGCGGGCGGGACCTTGAGCTTCACAGCGCGGCGACGACCGCCTCGAGCTCCTCGACCACGTCGCCGCCCAGCTTGACCACCGCGTCGCGGTCGTACGGCGTCGGCCCCTGCGTCACCAGGGCGACCGCGCCGCCCGCCGCGAGCGTGATCTGGGGCAGCTGTGCCACCGGATAGACCTCGAGCGACGACCCGACGCACAGCAGCAGGTCGGCGCCGGCCGCCAGCGCCGAGGCACGGGCCAGCGCCGCCTCCGGCAGCAGCTCGCCGAACAGCACGACGTCGGGCTTGAGCGGGTGCCCGCCGTCGCAGCGCGGGATGCCGTCCCCGGCGGCCGCCAGGCGGTCGCGGACCGCCTCGAGCTCGAAGCGCTGGCCGCACTCGAGGCAGCTGGCGTGGGCGATCGACCCGTGGACCTCGATCAGGTCGGCGACGCCCGCCGCGCCGTGCAGGCCGTCGATGTTCTGCGTGATGACCGCGTCGAGCAGCCCGCGGCGCTCGAGCTCGACCAGCGCGCGGTGCGCGCCGTTGGGCTGCTTGTCGCGCAGCGACGCGAAGCGGTCGCCGTAGAAGTGCCAGAAGCGCTCCGGGTCGCGCTTGAAGACGTCGATGTGCGCGACCGCCATCGGGTCGACGTTGGCCCACAGCCCCGTCCCCGGCGTGCGGAAGTCCGGGATCCCCGAGGGAACGGAGATCCCGGCGCCGGTGAGGGCGACGACCGACCCGGCCGAGCGGATCAGCTCGGCCAGGCGGTCGGCTGGAGCCGTGGTCGAGGGCGTTACTTCCCCTGCCACTTGGGCGAGCGCTTCTCGACGAACGCGGAGATGCCCTCGCGCGCGTCCTCGGACTGGAACACGGCGGCGAAGCCCTGCTTCTCGTCGACGATGCCGGCGTCGAGGTCGCCGGCGTGCGAGACCTGCTTGATCTGCTTGACCGCCAGCGGCGCCTGCCCGGCGAGCTTGCGCGCCCAGGCCATCGCCTCGTCGAACAGCTCGTGGTCGTTGACGACGCGGTTGACCAGGCCGTGCTCGTAGGCGTCCTCGGCGGAGACCGCCTCGCCCGAGAGGTTCATCTCGAGCGCCTTCGCCGGCCCGACGAGCCGCGGCAGCCGCTGCGTGCCGCCGAAGCCGGGGATGATCCCGAGGTTGACCTCGGGCTGGCCGAAGGTGGCCGAGAACGACGCCACGCGCACGTCGCAGGCCATCGCGACCTCGCAGCCGCCGCCCAGCGCGAGGCCGTTGACCGCCGCGATGGTGACCACGCTGGAGCTCTCCCAGGCGCGGAACAGGTCGTGCCCGGTGTCCAGCAGCTCCTTGCCGGCCGCCGCGTCCATCTTCGTGAACGCCTTGATGTCGGCGCCGGCGCAGAACAGCGCCGGGTTCGGCGAGGCGAGGATCATCGCGCGCACGTTGCCGCCCTGCTCGATCGCCTCCCACGCCGCCTTCAGACCGCCGATCACGTCGGGCGAGATCGAGTTCGCGGGCGGGTTGTCCAGCCACACGATCGCGACGTCGCCGCGCGTGTCGAGCTTCACCGGCGCCGTCTCGAAGCCGCCGTCGGGCTGCGGGTACGGGTAGAAGCCCTGGCCGCTCTTGGCGCCCAGGCGCCCCTGGGCGACCAGGCGGCGCAGGATCAGCGGCGGCTCGAAGGCGTCGCCCCACTCGCGGGCGGCCTCCTCCATCGCGGCCAGCACCTCGTCGAGCCCGCGCTGGTCGGCGCGCGCGAACGGGCCGGGGATCATCCCGGTGCCCATCATCATCCCGAGGTCGATGTCGCGGACGCCGGCGACGCCCTCCTCGAGCACCATGCAGGCCTCGGCGAACGCCTTCAGCCCGACGCGTTCGGCGAGCCGGGGGTCGACCCGGGTCTCAGCTTCCGTGCTCATAGAACCCCTTCTGAGTCTTCTGGCCGAGGTTGCCGGCCTCGACGAGCTGCTCCATCGTGTTGTGGACGTAGAAGCGGTCGCCGTAGGCCTCGCGCAGGTCCTTCGCGACCTTCAGCGTGGTGTCGAGCCCCGTCATGTCCGACAGGAAGAACGGCCCCATCGGCGCCAGGCGGTTCTCCTGGATGAACTTGTCGATGTCCTTGACGTCGATGCCCGACTCGTCCTGGTAGCGCCAGATCTCCGAAGCCAGCGAGCCGAGGATGCGGTTGACGACGAAGCCCGGGCACTCCGCGCAGCGGACGGGGAACTTCTTGATGGCCTGGGCGAAGTTGGCGGCGGCCTGCGCGGTCTCCGGCGACGTCTCGTCGCCCTCGATGACCTCGATCAGCCGCATGTAGGACGCCGGCCAGAAGAAGTGGAAGCCGACGACCTTGTCCGGGCGGCTGGTCGCGTCGGCGATCTCGGAGATCGACAGCCCCGAGGTGTTGGAGGACAGGATCGCGTGGCCCGGCGTGGAGGCGTCGAGGTCGGCGAAGACCCGCTGCTTGATCTCCATCTTCTCGGGAACGGCCTCGATGACGAAGTCGACGTCGCCGAAGTCGTCGTAGTCGAGCGTGCCGTGGATGCGCCCGAGCAGCTCCTCGACCTGCTGGTCGGCCTGCTCCTGCGTGATCCGCTCCTTCTTGACGAGCTTGGCGACCTGGCCCTGCGTCACCTCGCGGGCCTTCTGAAGCCCGGCGTCGACGAACTTCTGGTCGACGTCCTTGAGCACCACGGGGATGTCGGCGGAGGCGATGACCTGGGCGATCTCCCCGCCCATGGTCCCCGCGCCGACGACCGCGGCCTTGAACACGAACATCTCGGTGTCTGGCCCTTTCGAACGTTGGGGAAGGCGCGGAAGGTTACGTAATGCGGCCCGCAGGTATCCTGCCGCCTCCCATGGCGGAATTCGGCATCGAGCGCGTGGACGACACGGTCCAGGTCCACCTCAGGCTGCGTGGCGACCTCGACCTCTACAGCGCTCCCGAGTTCGACGATGCGCTGGTCGACGTCGAGGGCGAGAAGTGGCCCACGATCGTGCTCGACCTGCGCCAGCTCGAGTTCCTCGACTCGATGGCGCTGCGGCTGATCATGCGCACGCAGGCGCGCGCCAAGCAGGACGGCCGGCGGCTCGTCCTGGTCCGCGGGCCGGAGTTCATCGACCGCGTGTTCGAGCTCAGCGGCCTGCGCGACCACCTCGAGCTGGTCGACGAGCCGCCCGCCGCGCAGGCGCCCTAGCCGCGTCTTCAGTCGTAGCCCTCGTGGTCGGCCCGCCGCTCGCGGGCGAAGCGGGCGAGCGTCCGCTGCAGCGACTCGCGCTGGGCGCGCCGGATGAACAGCACGTCGACCAGCGGCGACAGCGGGTTGGCCTGCTTGAGCGCGTACTCGAGGCGCAGCGTCACGCGCGTGCCCTCGCCCTCGGTCTCGAAGGCGATCGTCTGCTCGCCGAGCAGCTTCTCCTCCTCGATCTGCGCGGTCTGCCCGACACGCGCCTCGTAGCGGACGACGCGCTCGACCACCCGGCCGCGCCCGTGCGGCGTGGAGTCCCACACGAGCTGTCCGGAGCGCGGCCAGTCCTCGTCGCGGCGCTTCACGTGCGAGAAGCCGTCGACGATCGTCGGCCAGCGCGCGACGTCGTACCAGAGGTCCTCGGCGTCGCTGATGCGGCCGGGCACGACGACCGAGGCGATCACCCGGCTCACGACGCCAGCTCCCGCCGGATGGCGTCGATCGAGCCCGCGATGCGCTCGAGCCGCGGCCCCACCTCGGCCGACAGGCGCGCGCACTCCTCGCGGCCGGCGTCGGTGATGCGGTAGTAGCGGCGCGAGCGCCGCTCGGGGTGCTCCCACTCGCCGCGCACGAGGCCCTGCGCCTCGAGCTGGCGCAGCAGCGGGTACATCGTGTTCGGGTTGACCGTCAGGGCCCCGGCCGTGAGCGTCGCGATCCGCTCGATCAGCTGGTTGCCGTAGCACGGCTCGGCGGCGGCGAAGTGCAGGACGAGCAGCGGCAGCAGGCCGCCCTTGCGCAGGTCGCCGATCAGCGGGTCCTGCGATCCGGCGCCGCCCGCCGCGCGCGGCACCTCGGCGCCGACGGCGGCGCGCACCTCCTCCAGCGGGGTGTCGGAGATCGCCTTGGCCGCCTTGCCGGTTGGCATCCGTCGATGATGGCAGGCGGCTCGACTTGTGCCGCCTGCCATCACGGGTCTAGGGTTGGCCGCGGTGGCCGTCGACGGGCGGATCGGGGGGTACGAGGTCGTTCGTCGCATCGCGAGCGGCGGCATGGCGACCGTGTACGAGGCGCGCCAGACGGCCCTCGGGCGCACGGTGGCGCTCAAGCGGCTCGACCTGCACACCGACGACCGCTCGATGGTCGAGCGCTTCATCCAGGAGTCGCGGCTGTCGGCGTCGTTCGAGCACCCGAACATCGTCACCGTCTTCGACTTCTTCGAGTGGGAGGGCGTCCCGTACATCGCGATGGAGTACCTCGAGCGCGGGTCGCTGCGCCCGTGGATCGGGTCGCTGACCCCGCCGCAGGTCTTCGGCGTGCTCGAGTGCATCCTGGGCGGGCTCTCGCACGCCCAGCAGCACGGGATCGCCCACCGCGACCTCAAGCCCGAGAACGTCCTCGTGACGCGGCGCGGCGGCGTCAAGATCGCCGACTTCGGGATCGCGAAGGCCTACACGAGCCTCAGCAAGGGACTGACGGCGACCGGCGTCGCGGTGGGGACGCCGACGTACATCGCGCCCGAGCAGGCGCTCGCGCAGCCGGTCGGGCCGTACACGGACCTGTACGCCCTCGGCGTCATGGCGTTCGAGATGCTCAGCGGCGCGCCGCCGTTCGAGGGCGGCGACACGCCGATGGCCGTGATGTTCCGCCACGTCAGCGAGCCGCCGCCGCCGCTGACCGGAACCGACCCGCGCGTGGCGGCATGGGTCGCCCGGATGCTCGAGAAGGCTCCCGCCGCGCGGCCGGCCACGGCCGACGAGGCCTGGAACGCCCTCGAGGAGATCGTCGTCGACCTGCTCGGCCCCTACTGGCGGCGCGGCGCCGGGCTCGGCGAGCCGCCGGCCCGCTCGCCGGCGCCCGCGCCGGCCGACTCCGGGCAGTGGGTGGACTACGCGCCGGAGTCGCCGCCGCCGGAGGCCACGCCCGAGCCGGTGCCGCCGCCGCCACCGCCCGTGCCGGAGCCGGAACCGCCGCCTGAGCCGCCACTGCCCGACCCCGCGCCACCCGAGCCCGAGCCGCCGCGGCCCGAGCCCGAGCCCGAGCCGCCGCCGCCCGAGCCCGTCGAGCCGACCGTCTGGCCGCCCCTCCCCGTCGCCGGGCCGCCTGAGCCCGAGCCCGAGCCCGAGCCGGCGGAGCCGCGCGAGCCGCGGCGGCCGCGGCGCGCCGCCGTGGCGCTCGGCGGCGGCGCGGCGCTCGCGGCGGCGGCCGTGCTCGCAGCGGTGCTGCTGGGCGGCGGCGACGAGCCGCCGGCGGCGGACCGGCCGGCGCGAGCACCGGCGGCCACGCCCTACGACTTCGACGGCGACGGCCGCGTCGCGGCGGTGGCGGGACTGCCGAGCCGCGGCGCGATCGCGCTGCCGGCGTCTTCGACCGTCCTCGACGCCGGCGCGCTCGGCGCGCCGGCCGGCTCGCAGCTCGGCACGTCGGTCGCCAGCGGCGACTTCGACGCCGACGGGCACGCCGACCTCGCCGTCTCCGCGCCGCTCGAGGGCGACGGCGAGGCCGGCGCCGTGCGGATCGTGCCCGGCTCGGCCGACGGGCTGCGACCCGGGGACGCGACGGCGCTGCGCGGCGACGGTCTGCCGGACGGCGCGACCCGCTACGGCACCGCGCTCGCCGCCGGCGACCTCGACGCCGACGGGTTCGACGATCTCGTCGTGGGCGCGGCCGGCGACGCCGCGGCGGCGGGGAGCGGCGCGCTGCACGTCCGCTTCGGCGGCGCCCGCGGCCTCGAGGCGGGCCGCGCGCGCGTGCTCGGCCGGCCGGACGCGGAGCTGCGCGGCTTCGGCGCGCTGCTGGCGGTCGGCGACCTCGACGGCGACGAGCGCCTGGACGTCGTCGAGGCGGCCCCGGGCCGGCCGGACGCGGCGGCGCCCGGCCACCTGACCTTCTGCCCGGGTGCGGCCGGCGGGCCGGCGCGCTGCCGCGTCCTGGCGAGCGACATGGACGCCGGGCCGGCGGCTCTGGCCGCCGGCGACGTGACCGGCGACGGCACCGCCGACGCCGTCGCCGGCCTGCCTGCCGACGGGTCCGGCGCCGTCGCCGTCTGGGCGGGCGGCACCCGCGGGCCGGCACGCGAGCCGGTCGTCATCACCCAGGAGACCGACGGGGTGCGCGGCAACGACCAGCCGGGCGACGGCTTCGGATCGAGCGTGGCCCTCGGCGACCTCGACGGCGACGCCTTCGCCGACCTCGTCGTGGCGGCCGCGGGCGAGGACGAGGGCGCGGGCCGGATCACGATCATCCGCGGCGGGCCCGAGGAGATCTCGGCGGACGAGGTCGTCACGCTCTCGCAGGAGACGCCGGGCGTCCCGGGCGAGCACAGCGCCGGCAGCGGCTTCGGGGCGGCCCTGGCGCTGCTCGACGCCACGGGCGACGAGCAGCCCGACCTCGTGGTGGCGGCGACGGGCCTCGGGCGCGGCGGCTCGATCCTCGTCGTGCCCGGCAGCGAGGGCGGCTTCGACGCCGGCGCGACCGAGCGCCACGAGCTGCCGGCCCCGCGCGACCGCGACGTCCGGCTCGGCGCGTGAGGCGGGCGGCGGCGGCGGGCCTGGCGTGCGCGGCGCTCGCCGCCTGCGCGAACGCGGCTCCGGAGCGTCCTCCGGCCCGCAGCCCCGCGCCGTCGCCGGGCGCGGCGACCGACACCCGCGAGCCGCGCGCGCCCGCGCCGCCCGAGCGCATCGTCGCCTACCACGAGTCGGGCGCTTGGGAGCGCGACATCACCGCCATCGTCGAGCGCGCCCGCCGCTTCCTCGCCGCGCGCACGACCCGCCGCGCCGCGATCGTGCTCGACATCGACGACACCTCGCTGTCGAGCTACGCGTGCCTCGAAGCCGTCGGGTTCGACCGCGAGCGGGCGCGCTGCGCGGAGAGCGGCGGCCTGCCGGCGATCCCCCAGACGCGCGAGCTCTACCGCTTCGCCCGCGCGCGCGGGGTGACGGTCTTCTTCATCACCGGCCGGCGCGAGCAGCTGCGCGCCGCGACGCTGGCGAACCTCCGGGCGGCGGGCTACCGCGGCCGCCTGCGGGTGATCATGCGGCCCGACCGCCAGCCGGCCGCGCACAAGGACGGCTGGAAGGCCCGCGAGCGCCGGGCGCTGAGCCGCCGGGGCCACCGGATCGTGGTCAACCTCGGCGACCAGCACAGCGACCTCGACGGCGGCTACGCGCTGCGCACCTTCAAGCTGCCGAATCCGATGTACGTGATCCCGGAGGCGTAGGCGCGCACGCCCCGGGAGTCCAGGCCGGCGCCGACGCGACGCCGACCGCACCGCCACCGATGGCGACAGGGCGGCGAGCGGCCGCACCCTCGGGCGCCGGGCCGCCATCGATGCCGGCGGCGCCTCACGGGGCGGGCGGAACGGCCGAGGATGACGCTTCAACGGCGAGGGGCCGCTCGCAGGCGGCCCCTCGGACAAGCGCAGGCGCTCGGGTGCTACGCCGTCGCGGCGGCGGGCTCCTCGATGCGGCGCGGCAGCAGCGTCTCGCGCGCGATGACGAGGCGCTGGATCTGCGAGGTGCCCTCGTAGAGCTGCATGATCTTCGCGTCGCGCATGAACTTCTCGACGGGGTACTCCTTGATGAAGCCGTAGCCGCCGTAGACCTGCACGGCGTCCGTGGTGACCTCCATCGCGGTGTCCGCGGCGAAGCGCTTGGCGTGCGAGGACTCGATCGTGTTGCGACGGCCCTGGTCGAGCAGGACGGCCGACTGCCAGGTCGCCAGGCGGGACAGGTGGACCTTGGTGGCCATGTCGGCGATCATGAACTGGATCGCCTGGTGCATCGCGATCGGCACGCCGAACTGCACCCGCTGCTTGGAGTACTCCGTCGCGGCCTCGAACGCCGCGCGGGCGATGCCGACGGCCATCGCCGCCACGCCGGGGCGCGTGCGGTCGAGGGTCATCATCGCGAGCTTGAAGCCCTTGTTCTCCTCGCCGATGAGGTGGTCGGCCGGGATCTCGGTGTCGTTGAAGGTGATGGTCGCGGTGTTCGACGCCCGCTGGCCCATCTTGTCCTCCTTCTTGTCCACCGTGACGGTGTCGTCCTTGGGGACCAGGAAGCAGGAGATGCCGCGGTGCCCGGCGTCCTTGTCGGTCTTGGCGTAGACCGTGTAGTAGGAGGCATAGGCGCCGTTGGTGATGAAGCACTTCGAGCCGTTGATGACGTACTTGTCACCGACGCGCTTGGCCGTCGTGCGCATGCCGGACACGTCGGAGCCGGCGTCGGGCTCGGTCAGGCAGAAGGAGGCGAACAGCGGCGCCTCGGTCAGCATCCCGAGGTACTGCTTCTTGAGCTCCTCGGAGCCGCCGAGCATCAGCGGCGCCGTCGCGAGGCCGTTGGCGGCCAGCGAGGTGCCGATGCCCGAGCACCCCCAGCCGATCTCCTCCTCGATCAGCGTTCCATCCATGTAGGACGCGCCGGGGCCGCCGTACTCCTCGGGGATGTGGGAGTTCATGAGACCCAGCTCCCACGCCTTCTCGAGGACGTCCTGGGGCCAGGTGCCGTCCTTGTCGTACTCCCAGGCGACGGGCCGCATCTCCTTGGCAGCGAAGTCGTGCGCCATCTCGCGCAGCGCCTTCTGCTCGTCGGTCAGCGTGAAATCGACCACTTCGTGCTCCTTGCAGGGGGGTGGGAGGCCGCTCTGTGGGTCGCCCGACCCCGAACGATTGACTCGTCAGTCAACAACGGGCCCACAGGGTACCCGACCCGTAGCGTTTCGCCACCAGAACGTGTCGAGCCGGGCGCGAGTCCCGCTCCCGCGAGTAGATTTGACGCATGGCGAACGTCTTCGAGCCCGAGTGGGAGCACGAGATGGAGGCGCCGTTCTCGGTGCGCGCGCAGCGGGTCGGCGCCGCCGCCGGAGCGCAGCGCCTCGGAGCGACCCTGTACGAGATCGACCCGGGCGGCGCCGTGTCGCCGTACCACGTCCACCACGGCAACGAGGAGATGCTCGTCGTGCTGGCCGGCGCGCCGTCGGTGCGCACGCCCGGCGGGGTCCGCGAGCTCGAGCCCGGCGACGTGCTGGCCTTCCCGATGGGCCCGGACGGGGCGCACCGCGTGTTCAACGACGGCGGAGAGCCGGCGCGCGTGCTGATCGTCTCGACGATGAACTTCCCCGAGGTGGCCGAGCACCTCGACACGGGCACCGCCCTCGCGATGACCGGCCCCGCCCAGGGCAAGGTGTTCCCGCACGGCACCGACGTCCCGGTGCTCGACGCCCTCCTGCGCGCGATGCAGGTCGGCGCCGAGCGCGACGTGGACGCCGGCCGCGGCGCCTAATCGGCGAGCAGCGCGTAGACGAGGAAGGCGATCGACCCCACGAGCACGATCGCCGTCGCCAGCGCCAGCGCGTACTGCTCGAGGAACAGCAGCGGCCGCCTAGGGGCCATCGACCTGCGCCTGAGCCGCCGCCACGCCATCCGCGTCACACTGTAGGTGTGCAGGACGCCTTCGCGTACGTCCTCTTCGGCACCGTCCTGGTCGGGATCGTGGCCGCTGCCGCCGGCCTGCTGCTGTCCGGCAAGGCCTACCAGCAGATCGGCAAGGGCGGCTTCTTCCGCGACGACGACGCTCCCAAGGGGCCGCCGCCCGGCAGCCCCGTCGATCTCGCCGAGCGCGACGCGGAGATCCGGCAGATGCTCACCGCCCGCAACGCCCGCCGCGCCGCCGCCGGCCGCGAGCAGGTCGACGTCGAGGCCGAGCTCGCCCGGCTGACGGCACCCGCGCAGGAGATCGACCCGGCGCTGCGCGAGGAGATCCGGACGCTGGTCGTCGCACGCAACGCGCGGCGCGTGCGGCGCGGCCAGGAGCCGCTCGACGTCGAGGCGGAGGTCGACCGGCAGGTGCGCGAGCTCGGCGGCGGCTAGATGGCCTGGCGTCCCGGCCGTCGCGGCTTCTTCGAGGGGCCGCCGCGCGCCCTGCTGCGCCGGACCGGCGCCCGCTACCTCGACGCCTGCGGCGTCGTGGTCGTCCTCAACGGCGTCGTCGTGGCGCTCTTCGCCCTGGTGACGCTGGCGCTCTACCTCGACCTCACGGCGGCCGAGCTGGCGCTGGTCGGCGCCGCCTCGGTGGCCGGCTACGCGCTCGAGGGGCTCGCGGCGGCGCTGCACCTGCGCCGCGAGGCGGCGACGGTGCAGGCGTGGCTCGCGGGCGACGGGCGCGACGAGCCGGAGCGGGCCTGGGCGGCGGCCGCGCGCCTGCCGGTCGCCCTGCTGCGGCGCCCCGGGTTGTACGCGCTCGGCGCCGCCGGCTGCGCGGCCACCGCGCTGCTGCTCGCGTCGCTGCTCGAACTGCCGGCCGCCGAGGCGGCGCTCCTGCTCCCGGTGGCGTACCTGCTGTACCTGTCGGCGGTCGTGCTGCGCTACCTCGGGCTGGAGTTCGCGATGCGGCCGCTGCTGGGCGCGATCGGCGCGGCGCTGGCCGCGCCACCGGCGGTCGCCGAGCGCGTCTCGCTGCACCGGCGCCTGCTCGCGACGGTGCCGATGGTCACCTGGGGCGCGAGCATCCTGGTCGGCGGGCTGCTCACCGAGAACACGCGCGACCTCGACACGATCGGCCCCGCGGCGCTCGTCGCCCTCGGCGTCACCGGCGCCCTCTCCGTATGGCTGAGCCTCGTGCTCGCCGACGCCGTGTCCGGCCCGATCGCCGATCTCCGCGACGCCACCCGCCGCGTCGGCGCCGGCGACCTCGGCGTCCGCGTGCCGGTCGCCTCCATCGACGAGACGGGCGAGCTCGCGGCGTCGTTCAACGCGATGGTGGTGGGGCTGCGCGAGCGCGAGCGGCTGCGCGACGCCTTCGGCGCGTACGTCGACCCCGCGCTGACCGAGCGGGTCGTCGCCGAGGGCGCCGACCTGCGCGGCGAGGAGGTCGACGTGTCCGTGCTGTTCCTCGACGTGCGCGACTTCACGGCGTTCGCCGAACGGGCCGCCGCACCGGACGTGGTGGCCGCGCTCAACGAGCTCTACGAGTCCGTCGTGCCCGTGATCCTGCGCCACGGCGGCCACGCCAACAAGTTCATCGGCGACGGGCTGCTCGCCGTGTTCGGCGCGCCCGCGCGCCACGCCGACCACGCGCGGCGGGCAGTCGCCGCCGCGGGCGAGATCGCCGCGCTCGCGGCGCAGGCCAGCGGGCTGCGCATCGGCATCGGCGTGAACTCCGGCCGCGTGGTCGCCGGGACGATCGGCGGGGGCGGCCGGCGCGACTTCACCGTCATCGGCGACGCCGTCAACACCGCCGCGCGCGTGGAGGCGGCCACCCGCGTGACCGGCGACGACGTCCTGATCACGGAGGCCACGCTGCGCGCGCTCGGCGCGGCCGCCGAGGAGTTCGAGGAGCGGCCGGCGGCGCCGCTGAAGGGCAAGGCCTCGCCCGTCCGGCTCTACGCGCCGCGCCGGGCGGCGCGCACGCGCGCCTGACCCGTTGCGCCCCGCCGAGTGAGGAGGCACCCGCCGGCGGCCACCGCGAGCGACCCGCGAGGCACGTGATGGCGACTTTGTCACGGTATGCGTGCCAAGAGCGCCATCACTCGCGGCCGCGACGCGGAGCACCTCCACCCTCGGCGCCGGGGCACGTGGAGGTGCTGCGCGCCCGTCAGCGGGCACGGACCACCTCCACTGCCGGCGCCCGCGCACGTGGAGTTGCCATCCGCCGCGGCTGCCGCCGGTTGGCGGGGCGCCGGCGGCGCCGCGCGCTCGCGGACCGAAGCCGGCCCGCGGGTCAGACGAAGAAGAACACGACGCCGAACACGACGTAGACGGCCAGCAGCTGCAGGCCCTCGTACCACGTCGACTCGCCGTCGGAGGCGACGAAGTTCGCGACGAGGACGGCGAACAGGAGCGCCGCGATCTCGAAGCCGTTGAACACCAGCGCCATCGGGAACGGGCCGAAGAAGAACGAGAGCACCACCAGCACCGGCGCGACGAACAGGGCGATCTGCGCGCTCGAGCCGATCGAGATGTTGACCGCGAGGTCCATCTTGTTCTTCGCGGCGAAGTAGATGGCGACCCAGTGCTCGGCCGCGTTGCCGACGATGGCCACGATGATCAGCGCGGTGAAGAACGAGGACAGGCCGATCTCGTGCGAGGCCTCCTCGATCGAGCCGACGAGGATCTCGGACATGATGCCGACGGCGATGCCGGAGACCGCCAGCATGATCACCGACTTGCGGACGGTCCAGGCGCCGTGGCCCTCGTCGTCGTGGTGGTCGGAGCCGTGGACGGGGTTGAACAGCGCCTTGTGCGTGCGCAGCGAGAACAGCAGGCCGGCGGCGTAGGACAGCAGCAGCAGGATCGCCACCGCCAGCGACATCGTCTCGAGGTCCTTGCCGAAGTCGTGGTTCTCCTCGGTCGGGCCCGGGAGGCCGCCGCCGTGCACGAGCTGGAAGACGGCGGGCATGATCAGCGCGACCGCGGCCAGCAGCAGCATCGTCGACTGCACGCTCGCCGCCGTGCGGTCGAAGGTCTGGCGCACGCGCTTGCGGCCGCCGACCAGCATGGCCGCGCCCATGACGAGCAGGATGTTGCCGAGGATCGAGCCGATCAGCGACGCCTTGACGACCTCCTGCAGGCCCTTCTGCAGCGCGAAGAACGCGATGATCAGCTCCGGCATGTTGCCGAAGGTGACGTTGAGGAAGCCGCCGATGCCGGGACCCGAGCGGGCCGCCAGCTCCTCGGTCGCGCGGCCCATCAGCGCGGCGGTCGGGATCACGCCGAGCGCCGACGCCGCGAAGACGATCAGGGCGGACGCGTGCGCGAGCTCGAGGGCGACCGCGATCGGGATGAAGGGCGCCAGGAGGTAGGGCCAGCCCTCGCTGCTCAGAAGGAACCGCCGCATCGCGGCGGGAGCATAGATCCCGGGGCGGCATCACGCCGCCCCGGGGTCTGCTCAGCTCGCGGCCGTGTCTACGGGGCCAGCAGCTCGGTGCACTTCTGCGCCTTGGCCACGTCGTTGCCGGCCTCCTTGACGCAGTCCGTGTACTTCTGCAGGTCGGCGTCCGACGTGCCGCCGGCAGCACCGCCCGAGCCCGAGCCCGAGCCGGAGCCCGCGCCCGCGCCCGCGCCGCCGCCGAGGCCGCCGAGCCCGCCGAGGCCGAGGCCGCCGAGCTGCTGCATGAGCTCCTCGAACGGCTTGGTGTTCTCCGGCTCGGCGAACTCCTGCTCCTCGTTGAGCTCGAGCAGCGAGAAGTCGAAGGACATGTCGGCCTGCGCCTGCGGGTCGTCGACCTTCAGCGCGATCAGCATGCGGCGCAGGATCGCGTCCTCCTTGCCCGTGTAGATCTCCACGCGCACGTCCTTGACCGCGTTCGCGACCTGCTGCTTCTGCTCCTCCGTGAGCTGGTCGGGCAGCTGCTGGGAGCCCTGGACGCCGAGCTGGCCGGCCTTCGCCAGCGCCTGGTTGACGTCGTCGAGCAGCTTCGCGACGTCGACGCCGCCGGTGATCTTCACGACGTCGGCGTCGCCGACCTTCGCGTCACCCTCGTTCTTGGGGTTGGTCAGCCAGTTCTTCGGGTTGATGCCGAGCGTCGCCATCGACGGGTCGCTCTCGTTCGAGCTCTTGGCGGCGGCCTGCTCGTAGCCCTGCTTGAACTGCGTGAAGACCTCGTCGGAGACCGCGTACTCCTGGCCGTTGAAGTTGACGAAGCCCTTGTCGCCGGTGATGGCGACGCCGCCCTTGAAGCTCTGGCCGGCGCCGTTGAAGGACAGGTCGATGTCGAGGTTCGGGAGCTTGGCCTTGCCGTTGCTCTGGAACGGCCCGGAGAGCGTCAGGTCGACCGGGCCGCTGACCTGGCCGCCGCCCTGGACGTCCATCTTGATCTTGAAGTCGACGCGGCCCGACTTGACGTCCTTCTTGCCCGTGAAGGTCTTGTCGAGCAGCTCGCTGACGGAGTCGTCGGCCGTGGCGGCGTCGTCGCCGCCGCCGCAGGCGACCAGACCCGCCGCCGTCGGCACGAGCGCCGCGAAGACGAGCAGGGGGCGCAGGATGCGTTGCAAGAGAGGTGTCTCCTAATTCGAAGTCGGCCGGTCGAGCCTACCATCGGCATTCGTGACTTCTGTGAGGGTTTTGTGCAGTTTTGCGGTGCTCTTCGCGTGCGCCGCCCTGGCCGTGCCCGCCCCGGCGAGCGCCGGGAGAGTCCTGGTGCTCGAGCGCGACGGCGGCGTGGCCGAGCGCTCGGACCCGGGCGTGCGCAGCCGCGAGGCCGGTCCGCGCACGCACCTTCGGGAGCGTGCGGCGGCCGCCCCGGCGCCCCGCGCGGCGACCGCCCGCGCGGCGCGCGCCCCGAAGCGCACCGTGGTGCGCGAGCTGCAGCGGATGCGCGACGCCGGCGCCATCGACGCGGCGTCCTACCGCGAGCGCCGCGACGACTACCGCGCCGCCAAGGCGTACGCGAAGCGGCTGCCCGCGGGCCGGCGCCGGATCGAGATGGCCGGGGTGGTCGCGCTGGTCGAGCGGATCGCCGCGCGCGGCTCCCTGACGGTCTCGCGCGTCGAGCCGCTGTGGCTGGCGCTCGAGCGCAACCGGCGCTGGTGGGGCACCGGGCCGCTGCTCGCGTCGGGCCAGCGCGTCTCCTTCGAGGGGTCGGAGGTCGTGTGGCAGTACGTCCCGGGACAGGGCCTCGCGATCCACCCGCTGGCCAACTTCGGCAAGCTCAACGCGCTCTGGCGCTCGCGCGCCAACCGGCGGCTCGCGCTGCTGCTCGACGAGCTGCTGGCGGTCGCCGCGCAGCGCGGCGGCGGCCTCGCCTGGGAGTACTACTTCGACTACGGCGGCGGCCGCGCGCCGTGGGTCAGCGCGCTCGCCCAGGGGACCGGCCTGCAGTCGATGGCGCGCGCCGCGATCCGGCTCGACCGGCGCGAGGAGGTCCTCCCCGTCGCCCGCCGCGGCCTGCGCATCTTCCAGCTGCCGCCGCCCACCGGCGTGCGCGTCGACGCCGACGGCGGCGCGCACTACCTCATCTACTCGTTCAACCCGCGGCTGCAGGTCCTCAACGGCTTCGTGCAAGCGCTCGTCGGGCTCTACGACTTCGGCAAGTACGCCAACGACGACGAGGCGCGGCGCCTGTTCGCCGACGGGGAGCGCGCGGCGCGCAGCCAGGTGCCGCGCCACGACACGGGCGCCTGGTCGCTGTACGCGCGCGGGTCGGTCAGCTACGAGTCCAACCTGAGCTACCACCAGCTGCTCACGGACTTCCTGAAGAGCCTCTGCGAGCGCACGGTCGACCCGGTCTACTGCGGGGCGCGAGAGCGCTTCGAGTCGTACGTGCGCGAGGCGCCGCGCCTCGAGCTGGTCACCCGCCGCCTGCGCGGCGGCCGCACCGGCTCCATCCGCTTCGACCTGTCGAAGATCTCGCGCGTCGGCATCCGCGTCACGCGCGGCGACCGCGTGCTGCTGTCGCGGGCGCTGACCATGGGCTACGGCCGGCGCGGCTTCGCGTGGGCGGTCCCGCGGCGGGCGGGCCGCTACGCGGTGCGCCTGACCGCCGTCGACCTGGCGGGCAACACGTCGCAGGCCACCGGCGCGGTCAGGGTGCTGCGGCCGAAGAAGCCGCGCCGGCGCGGCTGAGCGGGCCTCCCTCCCTAGACTCCGCCGCTCGCTCATGGGCCCGCGGACCATCCTCTACACCGGCAAGGGCGGCGTGGGCAAGACGTCGGTCGCGGCGGCGACAGCGCGCCGCTGCGCCGCGGCCGGCCTGCGCACCGTGGTGCTGTCGACCGATCCCGCGCACTCGCTGGCCGACGTGCTCGAGCGGCCGATCGGCGGCGACCCGACCGACCTCGGCGGCGGCCTGTTCGCCCAGCAGGTCCAGGCGCAGGAGCAGCTCGAGCGCAACTGGTCGGCCGTGCAGGACTGGATGGGGGGCGTGCTCGCCGAGCGCGGCGTGGACCGCATCGCCGCCGACGAGCTGACCGTCCCGCCCGGCGGCGACGAGCTGTTCAGCCTGCTCGAGCTCAAGCGCCACTGGGAGTCGGGCGAGTGGGACGCGATCATCGTCGACTGCGCGCCGACGGGCGAGACGCTGCGGCTGCTGTCGTTCCCCGACGTCGCGCGCTGGTGGCTCGAGAAGGTCTTCGGCCGCGAGGCGCAGCTCCTGGCCGCCGCGCGGCCGCTCGCACGCGCGTTCCTGGACGTCAACCTCCCGGACGAGCGCGTGTTCATGGAGGTCCAGCAGCTCGTGCGCAACCTCGTGGCGATGAACGAGATCCTGCGCGACTCCGGCTCGGTGTCGCTGCGGCTCGTGATGACGCCCGACCGCATGGTGGTCAACGAGGCGATGCGCACGTTCACCTACCTGAACCTGTTCGGCTTCCTCACGGACGCGGTCGTGGTCAACCGCGTCTTCCCGGACGAGGTCGACGGGACGTACTTCGGCGCCTGGCGCGACGTCCAGCGCGAGCAGCTCGCGCTCGTGGAATCCGGCTTCGCGCCGGTGCCGGTCCTGCGCGCCCCGTACTTCGCGCGCGAGGTCGTCGGGCCCGAGATGCTCGACCGCCTGGGCGGCGCGCTGTTCGGCGACCGCGACGCCGCCGCGGTGCTGCACTCCACCGTCGTGCAGGAGCTGCGGCAGTCCGGCGACCGCGCCGAGCTGCGCCTCGAGCTGCCCTTCGTGAGCAAGGGCGACATCGCGCTCAAGAAGATCGGGCTCGAGCTCGTGGTCCGGGTCGACGGCCAGAAGCGCACCATCCAGCTGCCGTCCGGGCTCGCCGGGTTCCGCCCGGCGTCGGCGGCGTTCGCCGACGGGTCGCTCGTCGTGGTCTTCGAGCCGGCCGAGGTGCCCGCGCGTGCCTGAGGACGCGCAGCAGCTGCGCGACCACATCGACGCCGCGCACGCGGCCGCCGAGCGGCTGGTGCAGGAGGCCGAGGCCCGCGCCCGTGGCGCCGCGGGCGACGACGTCCCGCCGCGCGGCTGGGAGGTGCCGGGCGCCGACCGCGGCGCCGAGGGCGGCGGCCTCGGCGACCTGCACACCGTGGTCGCGCTGCTCGACGCGCTGCGCTCGTCGATCCCGGCCGAGCTGTCGGCCCAGCTCGCGGAGGCCGTGCGGGAGCTGCTGCTGGCCGTGCGGGCGCTGATCGACTGGTACCTCGAGCGCCTCGAGCGCGTGCCGCGGCCGTCGGGCGACGGCTCGCCGCGGGTCGAGGACATCCCGATCGACTGAGGCCGCGGCGTCGGCGCGCGGACGTAGACTCGGGTCCGTGCCCAGGGGGATCGTGAGCCGCTGGCGGGCGCTGGCCCCGGAGCAGCGGCAGGCGGCCGGCGCGGCGGCCGCGCTCGTGCTGACGCTCGGGCTGCCCTGGTACTCGGCGGCGTCGCTGCGCCAGAGCGGCTTCGACAAGGGCCTCAGCGCGTTCGGCGTCTTCTCGTTCGTCGAGGCGGCGGTGCTGCTGGTCGCCGCCGCCGTGCTGTACCTGCTGTGGGCGCGCTCGGAGGGCCGCGCCTTCCACCTGCCCGGGGGCGACGGCTGGGCCGTCACGGCGGGCGGCGCCTGGGTGGAGTTCCTGCTCGTCTGGCGCCTGTTCGACAAGCCGGACGAGGCGGACGCGGTGGTCGGCGTCGCCTGGGGGCTGTTCGTCGCCATGGCCGTCGCCGCCGCGCTGATCGCCGCCGGGCAGCGGATGCGCGCGGCGCACCGGCCCGAGCCGCCGAACCCGGCCGAGGACCCGACGTGGGAGGTCCCCCGGCGGCGGCGGGAGACCGACCGGCCCCGCCGCCCGGCCGACCCGCACGCGGTCACCGAGGTGCTGCGCGGGCGGCCCCCCGCGTGGGAGGGCGAGCCGCCCGAGCCGCCGGGGCGCGCGCGGCGGGGCGCGCGCGAGGAGCCGGGCGCCGACGCGGACGCCGGCTGGGAGACGCCGCCGCTCTGGGAGGACGCCGACGCCCCGACGCGCCGGCTGCCGCGCGACGAGCCCGACGACGACGCGCGGCCGGGGCCGCCGGCGGGCCACGAGCGGCTCTTCTAAGAAGCTGTCTCAATACCTGCGCTGGGAGGGCTTGAGGCCGCGGCGGCGAACTCCGGCGGGGAGACAAACCCCGGCCGGAGGAGGTGGCGTGGCGGCTTCGGTGTGGCAGGTTCGCGACGAGTTGTGGGAGGTCGTCGCGCCGCTGGTCCCGGTGCATGAGCCCGATCCGCGTGGTGGGCGTCCACGCGTGGATGATCGGGTGTGCTTCGGGGCGATCGTGTTCGTGTTGTTCACAGGGATCGCGTGGCAGCACCTTCCGCGCGAGCTGGGCTGCTCGCCGGCGACCGCGCATCGCCGGCTCCAGCAGTGGCAGGCCGCCGGGCTGTTCGCCGCGCTGCATCAGGAGCTGCTGCGACGTCTGAACGCCGAGGGCCTGATTGACTGGACCACGGCGGTGGTCGACGGCAGCCACATCCGTGCTCTTCAAGGGGGCCTTGACCGGGCCTTCGCCGGTTGACCGTGCCCGCACGGGCTCCAAGCACCACCTGCTGACCGACTCGAGCGGGATCCCGCTGGCGATCAGCTTGACCGGCGGGCACCGCAACGACGTCACGCAGCTGCTGCCCTTGATCGACGGCGTCGGGC
>DATLGB010000140.1:0-15682 GCA_035540675.1 Solirubrobacteraceae bacterium
GAGGTCTCGACGGTCATCCCGGGCATGCGCTCCGTGCGCAACGTCGAGCGCAACATGGCGGTCGGCGACGGCGCCGGGCTGGCCCCCGAAGACGTCGAGACGCTGAAGCGGCACCGCTGGGTGCGCGACTTCTACCGCTGATCGCCGGCGTCGCCCTCGAGGAAGTCAGGACTGAGTGCCGCGGCGGCCAGCAGCACGGTCAGCGACGCAGGATGCGCTCCGCGAGCAGGCTGGTGCGCCGGATGGCCTCGGAGTACGGCCGCCCCGCGCCGTGCGGGCGGCCGCGCCAGACCGAGCGCATGCGCTTGGGCGGCGGGCGGTCGCGCAGGCGATCGTCGACCGTCACCTGGCCGCGCGCCATCCTGGCCACCGCCTCGTGGTCGCTCGCCGACGTGCGCCCGGCGTTGACCCAGGCATAGCGGAACGCCAGCCCGGCGCCCATGTACAGGACGCTGGCGAGGTGGTGCGCGCCGGGCCCGAGCGGCCCGCGCAGGAAGCGCAGCGCGAGCCCGCCCCGGACCGCCCACTTCGCGCCCTGGAACAGCCTGCCCGGCCCGCCGTGCTCGAGGCTCGCGGCCGCCCGGCCCAGCCGCCGTTCGTTGACCGTCGACAGCACCAGCTCGGAGACCATCGCGCCGGTCTCGACGGTTCCGAGCGCCTGCCGCGTCGGGTGGCCCTCGGGAAGCCCGGCCGCGACGAGCGTCAGGCGCGTCGCCGCCGCGCCGGTCGCCGCGGCGGTCGACACGAAGATCGGGCCGAGGAACAGCCGGCTGCGCGCCCACACTGGGACGGCGGTCGTCGCCAGCAGCACCCCCGTGTAGGACCCGAGGTACCCGCCGACGACGGCGTTGGCGGCGCCCAGCCGCCGCGCCGCCCGCCCCTGCCCGAGCAGGTCGGCGCCGACCGCGCCGGCCGCCAGCGTGCTGAAGCCCACCAGCGACCACGCGCCGAGGTTCATCGGCGAGCGCGGCTTGAAGATGCGCATCATGTTCAGGAAGCGCCCGGGCCGGCCGAGATCGGCGATCAGCAGCGGCGGGGACGGCAACACGGCGGCCAGGGCGACCCGGCGGGCGATCCGGGCGGAGCGGTGGTCGCCCGCGAGGTCGCAGGCCAGCGCCACGAACGACGAACCCGCGGCCATGCCGCCGAACCAGAAGTACAGCGGCACCTCCCACGTCCAGACCGGAGCGTTGATCACCGGGCCGTGGACCGGCCCCATCTCGCCGGTGCGGGCGCGCCGGCCGGCGGCGGCGACCGCCTCCCAGTCGGCCGTCTCGGCCGCGTAGCTGGTGTCGCCCTTGAACAGGAACGACCACGCGGCGTCGGCCCACCCGTGCCGCTGCAGCGTCACGTCCGCGCCCGGGCGCGCGCGCTCCCACCCCGCGGGCCCGCCCGGCGAGCCGACCGCCGGAGTCGTGTCGCGGGTCGCGGGCGTGTGGTCGGCGATCCATTGCTCCTCGCGCGCCGCCGCCGAGGCCGGCGGCTCGTCGGCCGCCGCGACCGAGGCCGGCTCCTGCGGCTCGTCGATCCGCCCGCGCGGGACGCTCCGGTCGTCGTCGGGCTGCGTCACGACCCACCCCAGCGGCGCACCGCGACGCGCTGGCGCGGCGAGCGCGGGCGCGGCGCCCGCGACGCGAGCACGAACGCGACGGCCGCCCCCGCCGCCGCCAGCAGCCCGGCGCCCATGGCCATCGCCGTGGCCGGCGCCACGTTCTCCTGGACGGGCGACTCGGCCTGGGCGGGCAGGCCGTAGAGCTCGGGCGGCGCGGTGAGCAGGAAGAAGGCGCCCAGGCCGCCCGCGAGCTGCTCGTCCGGCGCGTCGCCCGCGCCGTAGAGATAGGCGCTCTCCAGCCCGCGCCCGTGCAGCTCGGTGACGCGGCGGCCGGCCAGCTCGACGAGCTCGTCGAGCGGGCCGAACTGGATCGAGTCGGTCGGGCAGGACTTCGCGCACGCCGGCTCGAGGCCGTCCTCGAGGCGGTCGTAGCAGAGGGTGCACTTGGCGGCGCGCCCGTCGTCGTGGTCGCGCGCGACGACGCCGAACGGGCAGGCGGGAACGCAGTAGCCGCAGCCGTTGCAGACGTCGGGCTGCAGCACGACGGTCTCGAACTCCGTACGGATCAGCGCGCCCGTGGGGCAGGCGTCCAGGCAGCCGGCGTTCGTGCAGTGCTTGCAGACGTCCGACATGAAGATCCACTGGTCCATCGCGGCCACGGCCGCGCCCACGTCGACGGTCGCGCCGTCGCCGGCGGGCGCCGCGGTCGCGCCGTTGCCCTCGGCCATCGCCACCAGGTCGGGCCCCTGCCACTGCGGGTCGGGCTCGGCCACCTCGATGAAGCGCACGTGCCGCCACGTCGAGGCGTTGAGCGCGCCCGTGTGGTCGTAGGAGCCGCCCTTGGTGAACTGCGACCCGTCGGCCGGAAGGTCGTTCCACTGCTTGCAGGCGACCTCGCAGGCCTTGCAGCCGATGCAGGTCGTCGTGTCGGTGAAGAACCCCATCCGCCGCGCGGCGGGCCGGTGGACGGCGATCTCGGTCGGTGGGGCGTGGGTGGTCACGTGATCTCCGCCGGCCACTCCGCCGCCGGGTCGTCCTCGTCGGGCTTGATCGGCCGCCCCAGGCGCTGCCCGGCCATCTTGGCCGTCGACGCGCCGCTGCGGCGGCCGGCGCGCACGTTGCAGGAGAACGCCTTGGACTCCTGGATGTTCACGTTCGGGTCGCCGGAGAGGGCGCCGAGGTCGTTCGTGGTGTCGCCCGTGTTCTCGCCGGTGTAGCCCCAGTGCCAGGGCATCGCGATCTGGTGGACCATCCGGCCCTCGAGCTTGAGCGGCCGGATCCGCGGGGTCACCTTCGCCCGCGCCTCGATCTCCCCGCGCTCGGTCTCGATCACCATCCAGCCGCCGTCCTCGATGCCGCGGTCGGCGGCCAGCGTCGGGTCGATCTCGGCGAACATCTCGGGCTGCAGCTCGGCCAGCCACGGAAGGTTGCGGCTCATCGCTCCCGCGGTGTGGTGCTCCGTCAGCCGGAAGCTCGTCGCGACGATCGGGTAGCGGGGATCCGCCGTCGGGTTGTACGGGTTCTCCGGGCGCTGCCACTTCACCGCCGCCGGGTTCATCCGCAGGTCGGGGTACAGCGGGTTCTGCACCGGCGACTCGAACGGCTCGTAGTGCGTCGGCAGCGGGCCGTCGAGCAGGCCGCTGGGCGCGAACAGCCAGCCGCGGCCGTCGGGCATCATGATGAACGGGTCGTCGCCGGAGATGGCGTCCATGGCCAGCGCGTCGGCCGGCGCCTCGTAGTCGGGCCGCTTGTCCTTGGGGAAGTCGGGCACGTCGAACCCCGTCCACTCGCCCTTGTCCTCGTCCCACCAGACGTAGCGCTTGCGCTCAGACCACGGCTTGCCGTCCGGGTCGGCGGACGCGCGGTTGTAGAGCACGCGGCGGTTCATCGGCCACGCCCAGCCCCACTCGGGCGACACCCAGCCGCCCGGCGCGCCGAGGTCGCCGGGGTTGCGGCGGCGGGCCTGGTTGACGCCGTCCTTGAAGTAGCCCGAGTAGATCCAGCAGCCGCAGGCGGTGGTGCCGTCGCTCTTGAGCGCGGTGAACGACGGGACCGGCTCGCCCGTCTCGATGACGTAGCCGTTGACCTCCTTGACCACGGCCTCGACGTCGGGCTCGCCGGTGTCGCCGAGCTCCGGGTAGTCCCAGGTGAGGTTGAGGATCGGCCAGTCGCGCTCGCGCTCGGAGCCGTCGTAGTGGGCCCGGACGCGCTTGTAGAGCTGGTGCATGAACCACAGCTCCGAGCGCGCGTCGCCCGGCGGCTCGAGGGCCTTGTCGCGCCACTGCAGCAGCCGCTGCGTGTTGGTGAAGGTGCCCTCCTTCTCGACGTGCGACGCCGCCGGCATCAGGAAGACCTCGGTCTGGATGTCCTCCGTGCGCAGCTCGCCCGACTTGACCTCCGGGCTGTCGCGCCAGAACGTGGCCGACTCGATCTCCGCCAGCTCGCGCACGACGAGCCACTTCAGGCTGGCGAGCGCGCGCCGCTGCAGCCCGGCGTGCTGCGAGCCGACCGCCGGGTTCTGGCCCATCAGGAACAGGCCCTCGACCCCGCCGTCGAGCGCCCGCAGCATCGTCGAGAAGTGCGAGTGGTTGCCGGTGAGCTTCGGCAGGTGGCGGAAGCCCCACTCGTTGTCCTCGGTGGCGGCGTCGCCGAACCACGCCTTCAGCAGCGAGACGAAGTAGGTCTCGTAGAACGCCCACCAGCCGCGCTCCTTGCCGCCCGCCTTGACGTAGTCGGCCAGCGACGGCTCCTCCTCCGCCGCGCGCGGCATCTTCAGGTAGCCCGGCAGGATGTCGAACAGCGTCGGGATGTCCGTCGAGCCCTGGATCGACGCGTGCCCGCGCATCGCCATGATCCCGCCGCCCGGGCGGCCCATGTTGCCCAGCAGCAGCTGCAGGATGGCGGCGGTCCGGATCATCTGCACGCCGGCCGTGTGCTGCGTCCAGCCGACCGCGTAGCAGAAGGCCGTGGTGCGCTCGCGGCCCGAGTTCTCCACCAGCGCGCGCGCGACCTCGAGGAACTCCTCCCGCGGGATGCCGCACACGCGCTCGACCATCTCGGGCGTGTAGCGGGCGAAGTGGCGCTTGAGCACCTGGAAGACGCAGCGCGGGTGCTGCAGCGTCTCGTCGCGCGGCACCCCGCCGACGTCCATGCCCGCGCCCGACCGCTCTTCGAAGCCGTAGCTCGTGTGCGTCTGGTCGTCCGCCTCGGCCTGCCCCCCGCCGTTCTCGTACTGCCAGGTCGACGTGTCGTAGGTGGCGGTCTCGGGATCCCAGCCGCTGAACAGGCCGCCGAGGTCCTCGGTGTCCTGGAAGTCCTCGCGCAGGATGGTCGGCGCGTTGGTGTAGTTGACGACGTACTCGCGGAAGTACGCCTCCTCCTCGATGACGTGCCGGATCAGCGCGCCGAGGAAGACGATGTCGCTGCCCGCGCGGATCGGGACGTGCTGGTCGGCGATCTGGCTCGTGCGCGAGTAGCGCGGGTCGACGTGGATGATCCGCGCCCCGCGCTCCTTGGCCTTGACCACCCAGCGGAAGCCCACGGGGTGCGCCTCGGCCATCGAGGAGCCCTCGATCAGGATGCAGTCAGCGTTGGCGAGGTCCTGCTGGAAGTTGGTGGCGCCGCCGCGCCCGAACGTGGTCCCCAGACCGGGGACCGTGGAGGAGTGTCATATGCGCGCCTGGTTCTCGATCTGGATGGCGCCCATCGCCGTGAACAGCTTCTTGATGAGGTAGTTCTCCTCGTTGTCCAGCGTGGCGCCGCCGAGGTGCGCGAAGCCGAGCGTGCGGTCGACCTTCCAGCCGTTGCGGTCGACGTCCTGCCACCCGTTCTCGCGCGCCGCGATCAGGCGCTCGGCGATCATGTCCATCGCCTCGTCGAGGTCGAGCTCCTCCCACTCCGTCCCGCCGGCGCGCCGGTACTTGACCTTGCTCAGCCGGCCGGGCTGCTGGATGAGCTGGCGCGACGCCGCGCCCTTCGGGCACAGCGTGCCCTGGTTGATCGGCGAGCGCGGGTTGCCCTCGATGTCCACCAGCTCGCCGTTGCGCGTGTAGACGAGCTGGCCGCAGCCGACGGCGCAGTACGGGCAGACGGACTCCGAGACCTTCAGCCCCGCGATGCGGGTGCCGGCCGCGCGCGTGCCGGGCGAGGCGGCGGCGGGGCCCATGCCCCAATCCAGCGCGCGCCCGATCCCGGGCAGCCGCCGGAGTCGCTCGAATGAGCGCGGCCGCGACGCGGGGTCGCGCGACGATCCGTTTCCGGGGCTCAGCGCAGCCTTCCTTCCTCGCCGCCATACGTACCCGCGCGCGGACACGGCACACCTGGATTGACGACGGCCGTGCGCCGGGTAGTGGGGCGGCGGACCGGGAGGGAGAGGCATGAGTGGGAACCTGAATCGCGGAAGGGTCGCCGTCGCCGGCGTCGTCATGCAGGTGGCGCTCGGCGCCGTCTACGCCTGGAGCGTGTTCCGCAAGCCGCTGACCGAGGAGTACGACACGAGCGTCGCGGCGGTCAACACGACGTTCTCCATCACGATCCTGGCGCTCGGCTTCGCCGCCTTCGCAGGCGGCCTGTGGATGGCGAAGGTGGGGCCGCGGACGGTGGCTCTCACGGCGGGCGTCCTCTACGGCGCCGGGATCATCCTCGCCAGCCTGGCCGGCGACAGCCTCACGCTGCTGTACCTGACCTACGGCCTGCTCGGCGGCATCGGCATCGGCCTCGGCTACATCGTCCCGATCGCGACGCTGGTCAAGTGGTTCCCGGACCGCCGCGGGTTCATCACCGGCGTGGCGGTGGCCGGCTTCGGCGGCGGCGCGCTGGTCACGGCTCCGATCGCCCGCATCCTCGTGCGCGACGTGGGGCTGTTCGAGACCTTCGCCATCCTCGGCGTCGTCTACCTGGTGATGGTGGCCGGCGCGGCGATGTTCCTGCGCAACCCGCCCGAGGGCTGGAGCCCTGAGGGATGGACGCCGCCGAAGGAGGGCGAGCAGGCGGCGGGCCGGTCGGGCATCGACTTCGACCTGCGCGGCGCGCTGAAGCGCTGGCAGTGGTACGCGCTGTGGGGGATCCTGTTCCTCAACGTCACGGCCGGCATCGCGATCATCTCCGAGGCCGCGCCGATGGCGCAGGAGATCACCGGCGTCTCCGCGGTGGTCGCGGCCGGCGTCGTGAGCATCATCTCGATCGGCAACGCCATCGGCCGCTTCGTCTGGGCGTGGCTGTCGGACGCGATCGGCCGCAAGTGGGTCTTCCTGACCATGTTCCTGCTGCAGGCCGTGCTGTTCGTCGCGCTCGCGCAGGTGGACGCCTACGTGCTGTTCGCGATCCTCGCCTTCCTGATCGTGTCGATGTACGGCGGCGGCTTCGGCACCATGCCGGCGTTCGCGGCCGACTACTTCGGAGCGAAGAACGTCGGCAAGATCTACGGCCTGATGCTCACCGCGTGGGGCTTCGGCGGCGTGCTCGGCCCGCTGCTGATCTCGCGCGTGGTCGACTCGACCGGCGAGTACACGACCGCGCTGTACATCCTCGCGGGCATGCTGGCGGCGTCGGCGATCCTGCCGCTGATCGTGCGGCCGCCGGCGAAGGAGCGCTCCGGGGGCGCGGCCGCCGGCGCGGGCGCCGGCCGCCCCGCCGCCTCTCGCTGACCCGCTCCACGTTCAGGGTCGTGGCACGCGCACGCCGTCGCGCGCGGTGTAGGCGTCGGCGCCCTGCGCGACGGTGACGCTCAGCCGCGCGTCGCCCGGCGCCACCGACGCCGGCAGCGCCAGTCGCACGCGCCGCGTGCGGCGGCCGGCGGAGCGCCGGCCCTCGGCCAGCGTGCGCCCGCGGCGCACCAGGCGCACCGTCACCTCGGCGTCGCCGTCGAGGCGCACCGGCACCTCGAGCACGCGCCGCCCGCCCGCACGGCGGAAGCGCGCGTCGCCGACGGTGGCGGCGAGCCCGCCGCCCGCCGGCGCGTCGGCCGCCGGCGCGCCCGGGGCCCACAGCCCGTGGCGCAGGTTCACGAAGCTCGAGCGCGCCGCGGCCAGGCCGCCGCGCGGGTGCTCGCCGGCGTTGTCGCGCTCCCACAGGTACAGGTGGCGCCGGTCCTCGCCGGGCGCCGCCGCGAACAGCGCGGTGAAGAACGCCTGGAAGTCGATGCGCCCCTCGCCGGCGTCGGTGAACTGCGCGCGCTCCGGCAGGCCGTCCTTGACGTGCAGCAGCGGGAAGCGGTCGCGGTGCGGGATCGCGTAGTCCGTCAGCGGGTCGAAGGCGCCGCCCGACTGCTCGCGCCCGGCGTAGGCCCAGAAGACGTCGAGCTGGAAGGACACGAAGCGCGGGTCGGTCGCGGCCAGCAGCACGTCGTAGCCGCGCCGGCCCGGGTCGTCGGCGGTGGGCAGGAACTCCTGGAAGTGGTTGTGCAGGTAGAAGCCGATGCCGCGCCTGGACGCGATCTCGCCCCAGCGGTTGTACTGCTCGGCGGCGGCCGTCCAGCCCGCGACGGTGGGAGCGCCGGACGGCGCCAGCAGCGACAGCCCGACCTGCGGGATGCCCAGCACCTCGGCGTCGTCGAGGATCTGCGCCAGCGACGCGTCGTCGCTGGGGGAGACGTGGCTGCCGGCCGCGACGAGCCCGTTCGCGTCGAGCAGCGCGCGCAGCTCCCTGACGGTGATCTCCGGCGAGCTGCCCTGCGTGTACCCGGCGAGCTCGACCTGCTTGTAGCCGATCTCCGCCACCGTTTCGAGCACCCTCGCGAAGCCGTGCTCGGCGACGTCGTCGCGCAGCGAGTAGAGCATCACGCCGATGCGGTCGGGCGGCAGCAGCGAGCGCTTCGCCGGCGCGGCCGCGGCGGCGGGGCCGGTGGCGGCGGCGGCGCGGCCGGTGCCGAGGGCGGCGCCCGCCGCCAGCCCGGCTCCGGCGCCGAGCAGCGCGCGGCGGGACAGCCCGTGGTCCTGGTGCATCGGTGTCTCTCTCCTGCGTTGCGGTGTGGTCAGTCGCCGCCGAACGCGGCGTCGAACGCCACGCCCGACGGGGCGAAGTCGATGCGGCGGGTGAAGGCGAGCGCGTCGGCGGCGCCGAAGTCGCGGTCCATGCCCGAGTCCTCCCACTCGATGGACAGCGGGCCGGCGTACCCGATCCGGTTCAGCGCGCGGATCACGCCCTCGAAGTCGACGTCCCCGTGGCCCGGCGAGACGAAGTCCCAGCCGCGCTCGCGCTCGCCGAAGTTCAGGTGCGAGCCGAGGATGGAGCGGCGGCCGTCGAGCGTGCGGCGCGAGTCCTTGACGTGCACGTGCCGGATCGCGGCGCCGAACTCGTCCACGAACGCCACCGGGTCGAGCATCTGCGGCACGAGGTGGCTCGGGTCGAAGTTGATCCCGAACGCGGGCCGGTGGCCGACCGCCTCGAGCGCGCGCCGGGTGGTGACGAAGTCGTAGGCGATCTCCGTCGGGTGGACCTCGAGCGCGAAGCGCACGCCCTCCGCGTCGAAGACGTCGAGGATCGGGCCCCACGCCTCGGCGAAGGCCTGGTAGCCGCGTTCGATCGCGGCGAAGTCGTTCGGCGGGAACGAGTAGAGCATGTGCCAGACCGGCGAGCCGGTGAAGCCGGTCACGACCTGCACGCCGAAGGCGGCGGCGGCGCGTGCGGTGTCCTTCATGCGCTCGGCGGCGCGGGCGCGCACGCCCGCCGGGTCGCCATCGCCCCACACGTCCGCCGGCAGGATCGCCCGGTGACGGTCGTCGATCGGGTCGCAGACCGCCTGGCCGACGAGGTGGTTGCTGATCGCCCAGCAGCCGAGCCCGTGGCGCTCGAGCAGCGCCCGCTGCTCGCGCACGTAGCCGGGATCGGCCAGCGCGCGCGGCACGTCGAAGTGGTCGCCCCAGCTCGCGAGCTCGAGGCCGTCGAAGCCCCAGGCCGCGCACCTGCCCGCCAGCTCGGCGAGCGGCAGGTCGGCCCACTGGCCGGTGAACAGGGTGACGGGACGTGCCATCTGCGCTCCTTGTCGGTGCGCGCGGCGGCCCGCCGTGCTCGGCGCACGGCGGGCCGCTGCGTCGCGGCTAGAAGCCGAGCTCCTTGACGTCGGCCACGTTGTCCTTGGTGACGGTGGTCGCCGGCACCTGGATCTTGCTCGGGACCTCCGGCTCGGCGAGCTCCTCGAGGCCCTCGCCGCGCACGATCAGCCGCGCGAGGCGGATGGCCGACGCGGACATGGAGGGGTTGTAGAGGAACGTCGCGCGGTACAGGCCGCCCGCCTCGATGCGGTCCATCGCCGCCTTCGAGCCGCCGGCGCCGGTGAGGAACATCTCGTCCTCGCGGTTGGCGTTCTCGATCGCCGACACGACGCCCTCGGCCATGTCGTCGTCGTGCGTGTAGACGGCGTCGATGTCCTTCTGCGCCTGCAGGATGTTCTCCATCACGGACAGGCCCTTGTCGGGCAGGAAGTCCGCCGGCTGGCTGGCGACGATGCGGATGCCGCCGTCGCAGCGCTGCTGGATGGCGTCCTCGAAGCCCTGCGTGCGCTGCTCGGTCACGGAGATGCCGGAGATGCCCTGGATCTCCACGACGTTGCCCTCGCACTTGAGCTGGTCGGCGAAGTAGTTGCCGGCCTGCCAGCCGATGCCGTAGTTGTCGCCCGTGATCAGCAGCCGGTAGGCGCCGAGCTCGGTGAACTCGCGGTCGACGTTGACCACCGGGATGCCGGCGGCGGTCGCCTTCAGCGCGACCGGCGTGAGCGCGTCGCCCTCGTTGGGGAGCACGACGAGCGCGTCCGGCTTCTGGTTGATCAGCGTCTCGATCTGGTCGGCCTGGGCCGCCGAGTCGGTGACGCCCTCGGTGGTGACCAGCTCGACGTCGCCGAGCTCCTCGGCCTCGTCGCGGGCGTTCTCGGTGATCGCGGCCATCCAGCCGTGATCGGCGCCGGGAGCACTGAAGGCGATCTTGATCTTGCCGCCCTCGCCGGTGCCCTGCGACGGGGTGTCGGACTGCTGGTTGGCGGCGGTCTGCCCGCCGCCGCCGTCGTCGTCGTTGGAGCCGCAAGCGGCAAGCCCGAGCGCCAGGACGAGGCACGCGGGAAGGACCAGTCGGGTGAGTGACATTCTCTCCTCCTTGGGTGGAGCCGTTTCCCGCGTCCTCACGTCTGACGACGCTGGATGAGGACCGCGGCCAGGATGATCACGCCCTTGGTGATCTGCTGGATCTCAACCGCGAGATCCATGAGCGTGAGCAGGTTGAAGATGAGCGCGAACGTCATGACCCCGAGGAAGGTCCCGACGATCGTCGCGCGGCCGCCGCTGAGGGCGGTGCCGCCGATGACCACGGCGGCGATGGCGTCGAGCTCGTAGAGGTTGCCGACGATCGGCGAGGCGCTCGCGAGCCGGCCGGTGACCAGGATCGCGGCGATGCCGACGCAGATGCCGGCCAGCACGTAGACGCTGAAGACGATGCGGGGCACGTTGACCCCGGCGATGCGCGCCGCCTCGCGGTTGCCGCCGACGGCCACGACGTAGCGGCCGTAGCGGGTGCGGTTGAGCAGCACCCACGCGACGGCGGTCAGCGCCACGAAGACGAGCGCCGCCGACGGGATCCCGGCGACCTCGCCGTTGCCGAACCAGCGCACGGCCTCGAGGTCGAACACCGAGATCGGCGTCTTGTCGCTCATGTACAGCGCGATGCCGCGCGCCATCGTGAACATGGCGAGCGTCGCGATGAAGGGGACGACCTTGCCGTAGGCGATCGCGCCGGCGTTGATGCCGCCGAGCAGGATGCCCATGCCGATCGCGCCGAGGACGAAGGCGAGGCTGCCCGACTCCGCGAGCTGCCCGCCGGCGACGGCCGCCGCCGCCGTGACCGACCCGACCGACAGGTCGATGCCGCCCGTGGCGATCACGAAGGTCATGCCGATCGCGATCACGCCGACCACGCTGGCCTGGCGCAGGACGTTGAGCATGTTGTCGCCGGTCAGGAAGGCCGGCTCGAGCGCGGCGCCGACGACCAGCAGCAGGATGATCACGCCCACGAGCGCGTACTCCTGCAGCTGGAGCCGCGACACCGGCAGGGACAGCGGCCGCTTCGCGGCGGCGTCGGGCGCGGTGCTCACTTGATCTCCTCGAGGACGGGTTCGGTGTCGGTGGGCGCCACGGCGTGGCGCAGCAGCTCGTGCTCGGTCGCGGCGGCGCCGTCGACGGCGGCGACGACCTCGCCCTCGCGCATCACGAGGACGCGCGTGCACAGGCCGGCCAGCTCGGACAGCTCGGACGACACGACGACGACGCCGATGCCCGCCGCCGACAGCTCCGTGACGACGCGGTAGATCTCGGCCTTCGCGCCGACGTCGACGCCGCGCGTGGGCTCGTCGAGCAGCAGCACGCGGCACTCGTGCATCAGCCAGCGCGCGAGCACGACCTTCTGCTGGTTGCCGCCCGACAGCTCGCGCGTGATCCGGCCCGGATCGTCCGGGACCGTGTTGAGCGCGCGCAGCTGCTCGGCCGCGGCGCGGCGCTCGGCGCCGGAGCGCAGCAGCCCGCGCGGCGAGAAGCGCGGCAGGTCGGCGAGCGTCACGTTGCGGGCCAGGCTCCAGCCGAGCAGCAGGCCCTGCGACTTGCGGTCCTCGGGCGCCAGGCCCAGCCCGGCGGCGATCGCCTTGCCGGGCTTGCCCGGCGGCAGTCGGCGCCCGTCCACGAGCACCTCACCGGCGTCGGGGCGGTCGAGGCCGTAGATCAGCCGCAGCAGCTCGGTCCGCCCGGCGCCGACGAGGCCGCCGATGCCGAGCACCTCCCCGGCGCGCAGCTCGAAGGACACGTCCTTGACGTCGGGCGCGCGCGTGAGGCCGCGCACCTCCAGCAGCACCTGCTCGCCGGCGATGGCCCGATCCGGGAACAGCTGGTCGACCTTGCGGCCGACCATGTGCTGGACCAGGTCGTCGGCGGGCGTGTCGGACGGCAGCCCGGTGGCGACGGTGCGGCCGTCGGAGAGGACGGTCACGCGGTCGCCGATGCGCCGCACCTCGTCGAGGCGGTGGGAGATGTAGATGACGCCGACGCCCTGCTCGGTGAGCCGGCGGACGACCTCGAAGAGCGTCTCCACCTCGTTGTCGTCGAGGATCGCGGACGGCTCGTCCATGACCAGCAGGCGGACGTCGTGCGACAGCGCGCGGGCGATCGAGACGACCTGCTGCGCGGCCGGCCGCAGCTGGCGCACGTGCGCCTCGACCGGGATCCGCGGGTGGTCGAGCCGCTCGAGCAGCTCGCGCGCCTCGCGCTTCATCCGCGCGCGGTCGAGCAGCGCGCCGCGCCGCGGCTCGTGGCCGAGGAAGATGCTCTCGTAGACGCGCAGGTCCTCGACGAGGTCGAGCTCCTGGTAGATCGTCGCGACGCCGTGCCGCAGCGACGCGGCGGGGTCGCCGGACGGCAGCGGCCGCCCGTTGACGAGCACCTCGCCCGCCGTCGGCTCGACGATGCCGGAGACGCACTTGATCAGGGTCGACTTGCCGGCGCCGTTGGGTCCCAGCAGGCAGTGCACCTCGCCCGCGCGGACGTCGAAGTCCACGCCCTCGAGCGCGCGCGCCCCCGGGTAGTGCTTGACGAGCCCGCGGACCTCCAGGATCGGGGTGGCTGCGGTCACGGCGTCACCTCCGCCGGCGCGGCCGCCGGCACGTCGACCCACCGCTCCTCGCGCGCCGACGCGAGGACGGCCTCGGTGATCTGGACGGCGCGCAGGCCGTCGGCGAAGCGGGGAAGCCCGTCGGGTGCGTCGCCGTCGCGGATGGTGGCGTAGGCGTCGGCGACGAACGCGTCGAAGCAGTGGGCGTAGCCCTCCGGGTGGCCGGCGGGCAGCGTGGCGAGGCGCGCCGCGGACGGTGACAGGTGCTGCGGGTCGCGGTGCACGATGGTGGTCGCCTCGCGGGTTCCCTGCCACAGCGTCTCGGGGTGCTCCTGGTCGAAGGTCAGCGCGGCGTCGGAGCCGTCGACCTCGAGCCACAGCCGGTTCTTGCGGCCGGCGGAGACCTGGCTGATGACGGCCGACCCGATGGCGCCGCCACCGGTCTCGAACTGCACGATCGCCGCGTCCTCGGTGTCGACGGCGCGGGCGGCGCCGGCGCCGGAGCCGGCGGCGAAGGCGTGGCGGCCGTCGCCCGCGAGGCGCTCCGGCACCGCGGTCAGCAGCCGCGCCGACAGCCGCGTGATGCGGTGGCCCGAGACGAACTCGGCGAGGTCGCACCAGTGCGAGCCGATGTCCGCGAACGCGCGCGACGCCCCGCCGAGGGCCGAGTCGACGCGCCAGTTGTCGTCGGACGGGCGCAGCAGCCAGTCCTGTAGGTAGGTGCCGTGCAGGAGCCGCACGCGCCCGGTGTCGCCGCGGCGCACGCGCTCGCGCGCCTCGCGCACGGTGGGGTAGAAGCGGTAGACGAAGGGGACCGCGTCGAGGCGGCCGGCGCCGGCCGCGGCCTCGACGAGCCGCTGCGCGCCGCCCGCGTCGAGCGCCAGCGGCTTCTCGCACACGACGTGCTTGCCGGCTTCGAGCGCCGCCTCGGCCAGCGGCTCGTGCAGGTGGTTCGGCGTGCAGACGTGGACGACGTCGATGTCGGGGTCGGCGGCCATCTCCTCGGCCGACTCGTAGGCGCGCGCCGCGCCCAGCGCGGTGGCCGCGCGCTGTGCGCTGGCGGGGGAGCTCGCCGCGACGCCCGCCAGCTCCGCGCCGGCGAGCAGCGCTGCGCGAGCGTGCACGGCACCGATGAACCCGGTGCCGGCGATCCCGACTCGGAGCCTCTCCATTTGCCGGACTCTAGAAGCACTTAGTCCAGTTGTCAAGCAAAGTTGGCGAGCTTTTGTTCTAGACCGACAGAAGCTGTCGTGCTTCAATACGCAACTGGATGCCGCCGGCCCCCGTCCCCACCCCCGCCACCGGCAACGGCGCCGGCTCGCTGCTGCGCCTGATCCGGGCGGGTGACGCGGCGACGCGGGCCGACCTGGCGCGGGCGCTGGGGCTGTCGCGCTCGACGGTCGCCCAGCGCGTCGAGGCGCTGCTGGCCAGCGGCCTCATCTACGAGACCGCGGAGCGCGCGTCGACCGGCGGCCGGCCGCCGACGCGGCTGGCCTTCAACGCCGACGCCGGCGTCGTGCTGGTGGCCGACCTCGGCGCGACGCACTCGCGCCTGGCCGTCAGCGACCTGTCCGGCACCCCGCTGCTCGAGCTGCCGCTCGAGCTCGACATCGCCGGCGAGCCGTCCGCCGTGCTCGAGCGCGTCGACGACGCGTTCCGCGAGCTGCGCGCCGACGCCCGCTGGAGCGGCCGCCCCGTCCGCGGCATCGGCATCGGCGTGCCGGCGCCGGTCGCCTTCGCCACGGGGCAGCCGGTGAGCCCGCCGATCATGCCGGCCTGGGACGGCTTCGCCATCCCGCGATGGTTCGCGGACCGCTACGACGCGCCGGTGCTCGTCGACAACGACGTCAACATCATGGCGCTGGGGGAGCACCGGGCCCACTGGCGCGAGACGGAGCACTTCCTGTTCATCAAGGCCGGCACCGGGATCGGCTGCGGGATCATCGCCGGCGGCGCGATCCACCGCGGGGCGCAGGGCGCGGCCGGCGACATCGGCCACATCCGCGCCACCTACGACGAAGAGGTGCTGTGCGGCTGCGGCAACGTCAACTGCCTGGAGGCGGTGGCGGGCGGGCGCGCCCTGGCGCGGCTGCTGTCCCGCCGCGGCCTCGACGCCCGCAACAGCCGCGACGTGGTCCGCCTCGTCCGCGCGGGCGAGCCGGAGGCGGTCGTCGCGGTGCGCGAGGCGGGGCGGGCGCTCGGCGAGGTGCTGGCCGCCTCGGTCAACCTCTTCAACCCGAGCGTGATCGTGATCGGCGGCGACCTGGCCGACGCCCACGAGCAGCTGCTCGCCGGCATCCGCGAGGTGATCTTCCAGCGCTCGCCCCCGCTGGCGACGCAGAACCTGCGGACCGCGCCGAGCCGCCTCGGCGATCGCGCCGGCGTGACGGGCGCGGCGATCATGGTGGTCGAGCACGTGCTGGCGCCCGACGCGGTCGACCGCGCGATCCAGGCCGCGGCGGCCTGAGCGTCAGGCGCCGCCGTAGGGAAGGCGGTCGGGCCGCGGCAGGCCGCGGTCGACCCAGCGCCGGAGCGCGGTGTCGCAGATCACGT
>DATLGB010000141.1:0-5732 GCA_035540675.1 Solirubrobacteraceae bacterium
GGAGAAGGGGGCGGCGGGGAGCGGAGCGCGTGGCCTGGCGAATCTACCCGCCGCACCGCGGCGGCGCGACTTCGGCGCGCGCCGCGGGTTCACATGGCAACGCCGCAAGGCGTCCGGGGGTCCTTCCTCATGCACAGCCCCCGGTTCAACGGCAAGCCGCCTCGGTGCCGGCGTTCCCGCGGCCGGCGCCGAGCGGCGGGCCGCCGGCGCGCCGCTCAGGCGCCCGCGCGCCGGCGGAAGCCGCCCTCGGCATCCAGCACGTGGCCCGTGACCCACGCCGCCTCGTCGCTCAGCAGCCAGGCGACCACGGGAGCGATGTCCTCCGGCCGGCCCCAGCGCCCGGCCGGGAACGCGCCGCGCAGCCGCTCACGCAGCTCGTCGCTCGGCCAGCCGGTGTCCACCGGCCCCGGGTTGACGGCGTTGACGGTGATGCCGCGCTCGGCGACGGCGTCGGCCAGCGTGGGCGTCATCTGGTGGATCGCCCCCTTGCTGATCGCGTACGGCAGCTCGCGCGGCATCGGCTCCCGGTGCTGGCCGGACGTGAACAGCACGACGCGCCCGCCCGGCCCGGGCGGCCGGCGGGCGGCGAGCGCCTGGGTCAACAGGACGCCGGCTCGCGCGTTGACGGCCCAGGTGCGGTCCAGCTCGCCGGCGGTGACGTCCTCGAGCGCGAGGCCGGAGTCGCGCGCGTGCACGGCCACGACGCCGTCGATCGAGCCGAACGCGTCGACCGCCGCGGCGACGACGCGGCCCGGCGCGTCCGGCTCGCCCAGGTCGGCGTCGACCTGCCGCAGCGCCGGGCCCGCGCCGCCGAGCGCCGCGAGCACGTCCTCGTCGACGCCGTAGGTGTGCACGAGCACGCGCGCGCCGTCGTCCAGCAGCCGCCGCGCCACGGCGAAGCCGATGCCGGCGCGGCGGCCGGCGCCGGTGACGACGTAGACGCGGTCGCGCAGCACGCCGGGGTTCTACCGGGTCGCGCCGAGCGTCGGCTTTCCGCCCCTATGGGGCGGTTTCCCGACGTTCGGCCGCGCTCAGAGCGGCTGCCGGCCGGCGAACCCGGTGGCGGGGTCGTGCCAGTGGCCCACGCGCACCTCGTCGTCGCGCAGCCAGCACAGGTAGACCTCCTCGCCGCCCCGCAGCGACGGGAAGTCGATCAGCCCGCGGTCGAGGTCGCGGATGACGATGTCGAGGCGGTCGAACATCCCCAGCACGAGCGCCACCTCGACGGCCGTCGCCGCGGCAGCCCGTCCGGGCCACCCGCCGCCGGCCTCGACGCCGGCGATCGCGTACCCCTCCTCGAGGTCCGGCTGCTCCATGCGGGCGATCAGCTCGCGCAGGCGGTCGACCTTCGACCCCACGTACGGCAGCGCGGCGTTCGCCTCGTCGACCGTCCAGTGGTGGTGGTGCTGGTGCCCCTGCACGGAGCAGACGATTACCCGATTCCGGCGCGCCGTGCGCCGGTATCAGGCGACGGTCCAGGTATCGCCGCCGTGCAGCAGGGCGTCGAGATCGTCGTCGCCGACCCCGGCGCGGGCCCCCGCGAGCTCGCGCGTGAGGTCCTGCCCCGGCACCGGGCGCTGCACCGAGCGGAAGATGCCGATCGGGGTGGGACCCGTCGGCTGCGACGCCAGGCGCGACAGCTCGAAGGCCAGGCTCGGGTCGTCGCGGTGGGCGTCGTGGACGAGGATCGCGTCCTCCCCCACGTCGGCGACCTCGGCCACACGCAGCGTGCCGTTCTCGCCGCGGACCACGCAGCGCTCGTCCTCGACGCCGAAGCGGACGGGCCGGCCGTGCTCGAGCCGGATGCCGTTGGCGGCGCCCGCCTTCTTGTCGCGCAGCGCGTCGAAGGCGCCATCGTTGAAGACGGGGCAGTTCTGGTAGATCTCGACCAACGCGGCCCCCTCGTGGGCGGCGGCGGCGCGCAGCATCGCGGGCAGGTGCTGCTTGTCGGTGTCGACGGTGCGCGCGACGAACGTCGCCTCGGCGCCGAGCGCCAGCGACACCGGGTTGAACGGCCCGTCGATCGAGCCGAACGGCGTCGACTTGGTCACCTTGCCGATCTCGGACGTCGGCGACACCTGGCCCTTGGTGAGGCCGTAGATCTGGTTGTTGAAGAGCAGGATCTTGATCGGGACGTTGCGCCGCAGCGCGTGGATCAGGTGGTTGCCGCCGATCGACAGCGCGTCGCCGTCGCCGGTGACCACCCAGATCGAGAGGTCGTCGCGCGCGGCGGCCAGCCCGGTGGCCAGCGCCGGGCCGCGGCCGTGGATGCCGTGCATCCCGTACGTGTCCATGTAGTACGCGAAGCGCCCCGCGCAGCCGATGCCCGAGACGAAGACGACGTTCTCCGGCGCGATGCCGAGCTCGGGGAAGAAGCCCTGCACCGCCGACAGCACGGCGTAGTCGCCGCAGCCGGGGCACCAGCGCGTCTCCTGGTCGGACTGGAAGTCCGCCTTCGTGTACTGCCGGGTCTCGATCGCCATCTAGATGCGCTCCAGGATCTGCCGCTCGATCTCGCTCGCGAACAGCGGCTGGCCCTGCACCTTCGCGTAGCTCTCGACGTCGACGAGGAACTCCGCGCGCAGGACCCGCGCGAGCTGGCCCATGTTCATCTCCGGCAGCAGGACGCGCTCGTAGGCGCGCAGCACCTCGCCGGTGTTCGGGGGCAGCGGGTTGAGGTGGTGGAAGTGGGCGGTCGCCACGCGCGCGCCGCCCTCGCGGGCCCGGCGGATGCCGGCGCGGATCGCGCCGTAGCTCGAGCCCCAGCCGATCACGAGCAGATCGGCGTCCTCGTCGCCGGCCACCTCGAGCGGCGGCACCTCGATGCCGGCCACCTTGGCGGCCCGCAGCTCGGTCATCCGCTGGTGGTTGGCGCCGTCGTAGGAGATCGCGCCGCTGCCGTCCGCCTTCTCGAGGCCGCCGATGCGGTGGGCGAGCCCCGGCGTCCCCGGCACCGCCCACGGCCGCGCGAGGTTGTCGTCACGCCCGTACGGCTCGAACGGCGTGCCGTTGGCCGGCGCGGTGCGGAAGTTCGGGTCGATGGGTGGGAGCGACGCCGCCGCGGGCAGCCGCCACGGCTCGCTGGAGTTGGCGATGTAGAGGTCGCTGAGCACGATCACCGGCGTGCGGTAGGTGACCGCGATCCGCGCCGCCTCGTAGATGGCCTCGAACGACTGGGCGGGCGACGAGGGCGCGACGACCGGAAGCGGCGACTCGCCGTGGCGCCCGTAGAGCGCCTGCAGGAGGTCCGACTGCTCGGTCTTGGTCGGCATCCCGGTCGAGGGACCCGCGCGCTGGACGTCGATGACGACCAGCGGCAGCTCGAGCATCACCGCGAGGCCGATCGTCTCCGTCTTGAGATCGAGCCCGGGCCCGGAGGTCGCGGTGACGCCGAGGTGGCCGCCGAACGCGGCGCCCAGCGCGATCGACGCCGCGGCGATCTCGTCCTCGGCCTGGATCGTGCGCACGCCGAGCTTCTGGTGGCGCGACAGCTCGTGCAGCAGCTCGGACGCCGGCGTGATCGGGTACGCGCCGAGCAGCAGCGGCAGGCCGCTGCGCACGGAGGCCGCCACCAGGCCGAGCGCCGTCGCCTGGGTGCCGTTGACGTTGCGGTACGTACCGGGCGCGACGTCGGTCGCGGGTGCGACGCGCACCTGCACGCCGATCAGCTCGGAGGTCTCGCCGAAGCTCCAGCCGGCGCGGAAGGCGGCGAGATTGGCCTCCATCACGTGCGGCTTGGCCGCGAACTTCGTCTCGATCCAGCGCTCGGTCACCTGCGTGGGCCGGTCGTAGAGCCAGCTCAGCAGGCCGAGCGCGAACAGGTTCTTCGCCTTCTGGGCGTCGCGGCTCGTGACGCCCTCCATCGCCTCGACCGCCTTCTGCGTCAGCGAGGTCATCGGGACGCGCTTGACGTCGAAGGGCTCGAGGGTGCCGTCCTCGAGCGGGCTGGTCTCGTAGCCGGCCTTCTGCACGGCGCGCACGGTGAACGCGTCCTCGTTGAGGATGATGGTCGTGCCGCGCTCGAGCAGCGGGAGGTTGGCTCTCAGCGCCGCGGGGTTCATCGCGACGAGCACGTTCGGCGTGTCGCCGGGCGTGAGGATGTCGCGCGACGCGAAGTGGATCTGGAACGCCGAGACGCCGCCGACCGTGCCCGCCGGCGCCCGGATCTCGGCCGGGAAGTCCGGCAGCGTCGCCAGGTCGTTGCCGAGGACCGCGGTGGCGTCGGTGAAGCGGCTGCCGGCCAGCTGCATCCCGTCGCCCGAGTCGCCCGCGAAGCGGACGATCACCCGCTCGCGATCCTCGTAGGTCTTCGCGTTCTCGTGTTCTTCGACGGCCACGGTCCGGGTCACCCTAGTGGATACCCATCTATTCCAGTCGGGTTTCCATGTTTGCCTGCAGAGCCGGCGCGCGAAGCGCCCGCTCCCAAGGTAGTACGCCGGGACCCGGCCGGCGACGGGTCAGGCGGCCGGGCGCAGCGGACGCACGAACCGCGGCCGCAGCGCGCGGCGGGCGGCGGCGCGGGCGGCGCGCCCGGAGCGGGCGGCGCGCAGCCGATCCTGCTGCTGCTGCTCGGCCACCGCGCCGGTGAGGGTCTGCATTTGCATCTCGGGCTCCTCCAGGGTGAGTAACCAGCGTTCGACTTTTGCCAGTGATGGTACGCTGATCACCGGCGAACGGCAAACAGTGGTTATGGCAGCCCCGAGCAGAACATCTGATGACCTGCGGCTCCTCGAGGAGTTCGTCAACTCGCACAGCATCCACAGCGGCCGCGACGCGCTCGCCGAGGCGCCGCGGGCGATCGCGTGGATGCGCGAGCTCGGGTTCGAGACGCGCGACCCGGATCCGCACGAGCTGGCGCGGGTGCGCGAGGTGCGCGAGGCGCTGCGCTCGCTGCTGCTGGCCAACAACGGCGGCGAGGCCGATCCGGAGGCGGTCGCAGTCCTCGATGCCGCCGCGCGGGCGGCGCCGCTGCGCGTCGCCTTCGCGCCCGACGGCAGCGCCGGGCTCGAGCCGGCCGGCGACGGCGCCGGCGCGCTGATCGGCCGCGTGCTGGCAGCGGTGCAGCGAGCGCACGCCGACGGCTCGTGGCCGCGGCTGAAGGCGTGCGCGGCGCACGACTGCCTGTGGGCGTTCGTCGACGGCTCGCGCAACCGCTCGCGCACCTGGTGCGACATGGCGGCCTGCGGCAACCGGGCGAAGGCGCGCTCCTACCGCGCCCGGAGCCGCTGACCGCTACGGCGCGTCGAACTCGAACTGGTGCTCGCCCATCGCGAGCACCAGCGGCTCGCCGTCGCGCGCCGCGATCGAGAGCGGCTCGCCGCTCGCCGTCGGGAAGTCGGCCATCGCGACGCTGCGCCCGCCGAGCGAGCGTGCGAGCGCGAGCACCGCGGCGCCGAGCGAGGCCACGGCGCCGAGCGGCGCCGCCACCTCGCCCTGCGCGGCGTCGACGGAGATGGCGGTCGCCGGAACCGGGCGCGGCGGCGGCGCGACGGGCAGCGGCGCGACGTCGTCGAGCGCCTCGTCCGGCACGACGTACACGGCCTCGCCGAGGGTGATCGTGACCGGCGCGCCGGGCTCGGCCTCGAGCAGGAGCGGCGCCGTGCCGGCGCCGATGTCGAGCAGCGCCGTCACGCGCACCGCGCCGGACTGACGGGCGAACATCCGGACGGTCGCCAGCTCCGCCTCGTGCCGGGTCAGGTCCGGCCAGGCGGTGTCGTCGGCGTCGGCCATGC
>DATLGB010000142.1:0-2552 GCA_035540675.1 Solirubrobacteraceae bacterium
GAGAGCAAGGCCGAGGAGATCGCCGCGCGGACCGTCAACAAGGAGCGCGCCCGCTCCGGCGAGTCCAAGACGGCGTCGCGCAGCTCGGTGAAGGACGCCAAGTCCCCCAGCCAGCGCGGCGGCGAGCGCTCGGGCACCAACCGCCCGAAGGGCCGCACGCGCGACCAGCTCTACAACGAGGCCCGCCAGCGCGGCGTCGAGGGCCGTTCGAAGATGAACAAGGAGGAGCTGCGCAAGGCGGTCGACGCCAAGAAGAAGTAGGGACGCCGCCGCGCCGGCGGCGCCCCCGCGGGTCCTACTTGGACTTCTTGCGCACGATCGAGCGGAACACCTCGTACGCGGGCCGCGTCGACCCGTCGGGGTCGGTGAGGCCCGCGTCGAACCGCTCGCCGCGCCGGACGCCCGTCCACGAGTACGGGTAGATCCGCGTGATGCGCGACTTCATGCCGCTGCGCTTGCGCGAGTACGTGTCGGCGAGCTTGAACATGTACTTCGTCCGGTTGGCGGCACGGCTCTCCGAGTAGGGGAACGAGGGGCCGAACTTCACGACGCCGCCCGTCTCGGTCAGCCACAGCTCGCCGGGCACGGCGCGCAGCACGGCGCGCGTCCCCTTGGAGCGCTTGCGGTTGACGTCGGAGTAGTTGTGCAGGCCCCAGCGCCGCGGCGACCCCTTCGCGTGGCGGCGGAACTTCCTGAGGTAGCGCACGACGTTGGACTGGTCGAGCACGTCGGCCGCGACGATCGTGCAGCCGCGGCAGTGACGGCGGACGACGTTGTAATAGGAGGCGGCGCGCTTCGGCGACTTCGCGATCGGCTGCGAGACGTGGTTGGCCTCGTTCCAGGGCGCGAACACGCGCACCTGGGGGAACGCGTTGCGGAAGTTGCGGAACGACCGCCCGTAGGCCTTCGCGGAGGGCGCGCGGCAGCGGCGGGCCGTCGAGTACCGGCCGTTGCGCCAGCAGCCGCGCGAGGCGGTGAAGGTCACGAAGACCTCCTTGCGCGCGATCTGCGCGGCCGCGAGGAAGCCCTCGACCTCGGCGCGCTGGCCGGCGACCCGGCGCCAGTCCCACGGGACGAGGTAGCGGACGCGCTTGATCCCGAGCGCCTGGAAGGCGGTCTGCGAGAACATCGTCCCGTGCTGGTCGCCGATGCCGACGCGGTACTTCGACGCCGCCGAGGCTCCGGACGGCGCCGCCAGCGTGGCGGCCACGATCGCGAGGAGCCCGAGCAGGAATGCGATTCGTCGTTGCATCACGACCACAAGCACCACTGTGGCACGCAGGTTGCGCCGCCCCCACCTGCGGGTCAGGCAGGCGACCTACCCTTCGGGGGGTGGCCGCCACGACCGATCCGACGTCTGCCGAGGACCGGCGCGCGCGGCTGACCGAGCAGCGCCGGGCCCTGCCCGACGAGCCGGGGGTGTACCTGTTCCGCGACCGCCGCGGCCGGGTGGTGTACGTCGGCAAGGCCAAGAGCATCCGCAAGCGGGTGGCCAGCCACTTCTCCAGCCCGACGAGCTACGGCTCCACGGCGCTGCCGGACGAGGTCGACAACATCGAGTACCTCGTCGTCCACACGGAGGCGGAGGCCCTGCTCACCGAGCAGGAGTTCATCCGCCAGTACAAGCCGCGCTTCAACATCCGGCTGCGCGACGACAAGTCGTACCCGTACATCGCGATCTCGCTCGACGAGGACTTCCCGCGCGTGTACTTCACCCGCGAGCGCCACCGCAAGGAGCGGGCGTACTTCGGGCCGTACTCGAGCGCCAAGCGCGTGCGGCACTCGCTCGACCTGCTCGGCAAGGTCTTCCAGTACCGCTCCTGCGAGGGCCCGCACCCGGGCCGGCACTCCGGGTCGCCGTGCCTGGACTACTACATCAAGCGCTGCGGCGCGCCCTGCGTGGGCTACGTCTCCAAGGCCGAGTACCGCGAGTCGATCGACGGCGTGATGGCGTTCCTGTCGGGACGCTTCAAGGAGATCGAGCGCGACCTCGAGCGGCGCATGTACTTCCACGCCGGCGAGCAGGACTTCGAGCAGGCGGCGCTCGAGCGCAACCGGCTGCAGGCGATCCGCGCGCTGCTCGAGCGCCAGCGGGTGTCGGACGCGACGGCGCAGTCGATGGACGCGGTGGCGGTCGCCGTCGACGCCACCGAGGCCAACGCGCAGGTCTTCCAGGTCCGCGACGGCGTGCTGTCGGACCGGCAGAGCTTCTACCTGGTCAACGAGGCCGGCCACGACGTCGCCCGGGCGACGGAGGAGTTCCTGCTGCAGTACTACGCCAGCGCCCTGTCGATCCCGTCGCTGATCGTGGTCGACCCGGAGGTGGGGGAGGGGTCGGCGCTCGACGTGCTGGCGGAGATCCTCAGCGAGCGCCGCGGCGCGCGCGTGGAGATCCGGCCCGCCGAACGCGGCTCCAAGCGGCGGATCCTCGAGCTCGCGCAGCGCAACGCGCGGCTCGCGCTCGACCAGGACAAGCTCAAGGCCGAGCGGCGGCGCCAGCAGCGCGTCGAGGCGCTCGACGGGCTGCAGGCGGCGCTCGGCCTCGAGACGCT
>DATLGB010000143.1:0-9468 GCA_035540675.1 Solirubrobacteraceae bacterium
CCACAGGGGGGCTGGCAGCCGGGTGGGGGGTCGGGCGTGCTCAATCGCGGAGGTTGTCGCCCTGCAGACGGCTCTTCAGGCGGAGGACCGCCTTCGTGTGCAGCTGGGAGATGCGCGACTCGGTCACCCCGAGCACCTCGCCGATCTCGCGCAGCGTCAGGTTCTCGTAGTAGTAGAGCGCGATCACGAGCTTCTCGCGCTCGGGCAGCGCGCTGATGGCGTCCGCCAGGCGGTCCTTGACCTCGGACTGGTCGAGCAGCTGCTGCGGGTCGGGCGCCTCCGGGTCGTGCAGCGTGTCGAGCAGCGACACCTGGTCGCCCGAGGCGTCGGAGACCGCCCACAGCTCGTCGAGCGCCACGACGGTGGAGTTGGAGATCTTGACCAGCGCCTCCTGGAACTCCTCGAGGCTCATCCCCATCTCGGCCGCCATCTCCTCGTCGGTCGGCGTCCGGTGCAGGCGGTGCTCGAGCTTGCCGTGGGCGCGCTCGATCTCGCGCGCGCGGGCGCGCACCGAGCGCGGCACCCAGTCGAGCGCGCGCAGCTCGTCGATGATCGCGCCCTTGATGCGGGTGATCGCGTACGTCTCGAACTTGATCTCGCGCGCCGGGTCGAAGCGCTCGATCGCGTTGATCAGGCCGATCAGCCCGTACGAGATCAGGTCGGCCTCCTCGACGTGCGCCGGCAGCCCCGACGACATGCGGCCGGCGACGTACTTCACGAGCGGCGAATACGCGACGACGAGCTGTTCCCGGGCCCGCTCGTCGCCACTTCCCTTGTAGCGGCGCCAGAGGTCGCGGAGCTCGATCGCTTTGACGTTGGTTTCCAGGACCGTTTTCCTTGTGTCGTCAGGCCCGCGGGTGGCTTCGAGCATACGCCGCACGCAGGCGCGCCGACTCTACCCGAGTGTAGACCTGGGTCGTGCTGATGGTCGCGTGTCCCAGGAGCTCCTGGATGGCGCGCAGGTCGGCGCCGCCCTCGAGCAGATGGGTCGCGAAGGAGTGCCGGAGGGCGTGCGGATGGACCGCCCCCTGGGTCTGCGCGTGCCGCGCCCAGACGCGCAGCCGCCGGCGCACGTCGCTGGTCGACAGGCGCCGGCCGGACTTCGACAGGAACAGCGCCGGCTCGCGCCCCGCCCCCTCGCCGGCCAGCGCGGAGCGGCCGCGCGCGAGGTAGCGCTCGAGCGCGCGCAGGGCCGGCTCGCCGGTCGGAACGACCCGGGTGCGCCCGCCCTTGCCCTCGATGCGCAGCTGCTCCCCGTCGAAGTCGATCGACTCCACATCCAGCGAGACGATCTCCTCCGCGCGCAGCCCGCAGGCGTAGGCGGCCTCGAACATCGCGCGGTCGCGCAGCTCGAGCGGCGTCGTGGCCGGGATGCGGTCGAGCAGCCCGGCGACGTCGGCCGGCTTGAGCGCGCGCGGCAGCGGCGCCGGCTTGCGCGGCGAGGGCATGAGGTCGGCCGGATTGCCCGCCATGCGACCGTGCTCGACCAGGCAGCCGAAGAACTGACGGATGGCCGCGAGCTTGCGCGCCACGGTCGTCGGCGCCGCCCGGCGGTTGGACAGCACCGCCGCGTACCGGCGCAGCGCGCGGTAGTCGATCGCCTCCGGCTCGATCCCGTGGCGCGCGCCCCACAGCGCGAGCTGCCCGAGGTCGACGCCGTAGGCGCGGCGCGTGCGCTCCGACGCCCCGCGCCGCGCGAGGTCGCGGTCGAACAGCGCGAGGGCGTCGCGCCAGGCCGGCGGAAGGGCGTCGGGCGCCGCGCTACCGTCCTCGGAGGTGGCTGAGTTCTTCATCGACACGTCGACGGGTCAGGTGGCCACCGCACGCCAGCTCTTCGAGGCCGGCATCGGCGACCAGGACGGCCCGCCGCCCCCGTGGCACCGGATCCAGGGCTCGGGCGACGCGACGACGCTCTGGTACGCGGTCATGCGCAAGGAGACGCGGGGTGTGCACATCGGTGCCCTGTGCATTCGCCATTCGGACCGCCACGCCTTCCTGCTCGAGCAGGGCTGGGAGGAGGTCGCGCCCGCCGACATCAGCGCGACGGGCGAGGGCGCGGAGGTCGCACCGGGGCCGTGGAGCCCCGGCTGGGGCGGCGTCCCCGACCGTTAGACGATCAGGACCGGCGACGCCACCGGCACCTGGTCGAACAGCTCGATCACGTCGGGGATCGCCATCCGGATGCAGCCGTGCGAGGCGGCGGTGCCCAGCGAGCCGACGGCGTCGGTGCCGTGGATGCCGGCACCGTTGTAGATGCCCATCCAGCGCGCCTTGATCGGGTTCTTCGGGTCGTCGGGCGGGATCACCTTGCCGGCGAGGTCGCCGGCCCAATCGGAGTCCGGCACGTGCCAGGCCGGGTTCTCGGCCTTGTTCTGGATGGTGTAGCGGCCGGCCGGCGTCTCGAGCCCGGCCTGGCCGACGGCGACCCGGTAGGTCTTGGCCAGCTTTAGGTTCTTGTACAGCGTCAGCCGGAACTGGCTGCGGTTGACGATCACGATCGCCGGATAGCGCTCCGCCAGCTCGGCGGTCGTGACCGCCGGCTTGACCGTGCGCGCCTGCACGCGGACGCGGCGCGCGCCCGTGGTCGCGACCAGCGCCTCCGCCAGGTCGCGCTCGAGCGTCCTCGCGCGCACCTGCAGGCCGTCGCGCGACGGCTTGCGGACGACCCCCGACGGGTTGAGCTCGACGCCGGCGTCGACCGGCTCGCGCTCCAGGTCCCTCTCGACCCGCCGCACGACCCGCGCCACCGCCTGCTTGTCGTACGTGATGTCGACGGGGATCGTCGCGCGCACGCGCCCGCCGGTGAGGCCGCGCACCGTGCGCTCGAGGATGCTGCCCGAGCGCGAGCGCTCGATGGCCTGCCCGACCGAGCGGTCGATGTTGACGCCGACGCCGGCCTGCTTCGAGGTCAGCCGGTAGCGCCGGCCCTTGTAGCGCGCGACGACCGGCCGCGACAGCGGCTCGAGCAGCGCCCGCTGGAGGCGCTCGCGCGCCTGTCCCGCCCGCAGGCCGCCGACGTCGACGCCGCTGATGCGGACGCCTTCGGCGATGACGTCGTCCCGGCTCGAGTCGTACGCGAACACGCCGCCGCCGGCCGCCAGCAGGGCGACGACGACGGTGCAGATGGCGATGAAGGACTTCGTGCGCATGCGACGACGGCGATCACTGTACGCATCGGCAGCGGCGACGGTGACGGCTGCAATGCAGCCTGCGGGTCAGTTGCCCGCCAGCACCGGCGCCAGCCGGTCAACCAGTCCAGGCCAGTCGTCCGCACAGAGGATCCCGTCGCGGTCGCAGACTTCGGCGTTCCACGGGTGGCGGATGGTGGCGCCGGTGATCCCGCTCTCGCGGGCGCGCACGAGGTTCACCGGGGAGTCGTCGATGAGCACGTCGATCCCGATCTCCACGCAGCGCGTCACCTTGTCGTAGGAGCAGTAGAGCTCGTCGAAGGGCAGGCCGATGCGGTCCAGCCAGCGGGCCGTCGCGGCATGGGCGCGGGTGGAGCGGTGCGACGTGATGTGGATGAAGTGCCCGTCGGCCCGCCACGCGCGGATGGCCTCCACCGCGCCCGGGTACGGCTCGGCGGCCAGGATCCGCTCGTCGTCGTGGGTGTCGCGGATGCACGCGCGCAGCTGCTCGGGCTCGAGGCCGTCGATCGCCCACGTTCGCTGGCGCTCGTAGGGCAGCTCCACGCCGTAGAGGCGCCGCGCGGCGTCCTCGAGCTGGCCCCAGTAGTGGTGCAGCGTCGAATCGATGTCGATACCGATGCGCATCGGCGGGGTATGAAGCTAGCCAAATGCCGCCGAGCCTCTCCTCATCCGCCGACGCCGCCCGCCGGCTGCTCAGCCCGGGGCGCGACAGCGACTACGGCGCGCGCGGCCGCTCGCCGTGGCTCGACGTCGACTGGTCGCAGCACCTCCACCGCATGGAGATCCGCGGCAGCGAGGTCGAGTACGTCGACATGGGCCCGCGCGACGCCGACGCCATCGTCTGGATCCACGGCCTGGGCGCCTGCTGGCAGACGTGGCTGGAGAACCTGCCGCAGTTCGCCGAGACGCACCGCTGCGTCGCGCTCGACCTGCCCGGCTTCGGCCGGTCGCCGCTGCCGGACTACGAGATCACGATGGAGGCCTATGCGGGCGTGGTCGACGAGCTGTGCGACCGGCTCGGGATCGAGCGCGCCGCCGTCGTCGGCAACTCCATGGGCGGCTTCGTCGGCGCGACCATGGCGATCCACTTCGACACGCGCGTCGACCGCCTCGTGCTCGTGTCGGCCGCGATCTTCTGGCAGGAGTACCGGCGCGCGAAGCCGCTCGTGACGCTCGCCCGCACGACGGACGCGACGCTCGGCCGCGCGATCGTGCACGGCCAGCCGATGATGCTCAAGCGCCCGCGGCTGCGGGCGCTCGGGCTCGCCTTCGGCGGCATCCGCTACCCGCACCTGCTGCCGCGCGAGCTGCAGGCCGAGCTGCTGCTGACCGCCCGGCGCACGCGCGGCTTCCTGCCCGCGCTCGAGGCGCTCGCCGACTACCCCCTGCGCGAGGAGCTGGCGAAGGTCGCCTGCCCGACGCTGATCGTGTGGGGCACCGACGACACGCTGGTGAGCGTCCGCCACGCGCACGAGCTCGAGACGCTGCTCCCGAACGCGCGCAAGGAGATCTTCGAGGCGACGGGCCACGTCGCCATGCTCGAGCGCCCTGAGCGCTTCAACCGGCTGGTGGGCGAGTTCCTCAGCGCGGGCGCGGGCGCGGCGGAGCCCGCCGAGGCGACCGCCGCCTAGCGCGGGGTCACTCGACCTCGGACCACGGCTCGCGCTCGAGCGCGGCCTCGAAGGCCTCGCGCGAGTGCAGCGGGTCGCCGTGGGCCACGAGCAGCCGCTCGAACGGCAGCTCGAGCAGGCGCCGCAGCGCCGGCAGCACGCGCTCCTCGTGCCACGGCGTCCCCCACACGCGCAGGACGCCGCCGGGCGCGGTGAGCGCGTCGGCGAAGACGATCGTCCGCTGCTCGGGCAGGTACAGCGGCGTCTCCATCATCCCGCGGCCGTCGTGCAGCGCCCGCAGGCCGCCGGGCAGCACGTCGCCGGGGCGCACCGGCTCCAGGCGCGTCCGCGGCACGTCGTCGGGCCAGTACATCAGCGGCCCGAAGCCCTTCGCCCGGTAGAGGCGCACGAACAGGTCGACGTCGCGCACGTGGTCGGGCTTGAGCACGACGACCGCCTGCGGGTCGTGCGCGTCCAGGCGCTCCCACACCTCCCGCGCGCCGCGCGGCGGCGCCAGCGGGTCGAGCAGCAGGGTCACGCCCTCCGAGACGACCGCCACCGAGGTGACCTCGGGCTCCCAGCCGGCGCCCTCCTCCCACGCGGGATGCGGCTGGCGCCACAGCCACAGACCCGGCGCGACGTCGCGCAGCTCGACGGTCACGGCTCGCCGGGCGCCTCGTCGGGCCAGTGCCCGTGCTCGTCGAAGTAGCGCCGGGCGGCCTCCTCGGCCTCGCGGTCGTGATGGCCGCTGCGGGCGATCCAGATCAGCGCGACGATCAGGCCGATCCCGCCCAGCCCCGCGACGATGTTGGAGATCGCGACGACCATCAGCGGGTGACGGCGCCCTCGGCGGCGCTCGAGACCAGGCGCGCGTACTTGGCGAGCACGCCGGCCGGGATCTCGCGCGGCGGCGGCTCGTAGGCGGCGACGCGGCGCTCGATCTCGGCATCGTCGAGCTCGACGTCCATCCGGCGCGCGTCGACGTCGATGGTGATGAGGTCGCCCTCGCGGACCGCGGCGATCGGCCCGCCGGCCGCGGCCTCCGGCGCGACGTGGCCGGCCATGAAGCCGCGGGTGGCGCCGGAGAAGCGGCCGTCCGTGAGCAGGGCGACGTGCTCGCCGAGGCCGCGGCCGGTCAGCGCCGCCGTGACGGCGAGCATCTCGCGCATCCCGGGGCCGCCGACCGGGCCCTCGTTGCGGATGACGATCACGTCGCCCTCGCGGATCCCGCCGGCGGTGACGGCGGCCATCGCGTCCTCCTCGGACTCGAACACGCGCGCCGGGCCGCGGTGGAAGCGGCGCTCGTGGCCGGAGAGCTTGACCACCGACCCCTCCGGCGCGAGGTTGCCGCGCAGGATCGCCAGGCCGCCCGTGGGCTTGAGCGGCCGGTCGGCCGGGAGCACGACCTCCTGCCCCGGCGCCTCGGTCGCCGCGCGGGCGATCTCGCCGATCGTCTGGCCGGTCACGGTCTGCGCGTCCTCGTGCAGGCGGCCGAGCTCGAGCAGCCGCCTGGCCACCAGCGGGACGCCGCCCGCGGCGTACAGGTCCGTGGCGACGAAGCGGCCGCCCGGCCGCAGGTCGCAGGTCGTGGCGGTGGCGGTGGCGATGCGGTCGAAGTCCTCGAGCTCGAGCTCCACCCCGGTCTCGCGGGCGAGCGCCATCAGGTGCAGGACGGCGTTCGTCGACCCGCCGCTGGTGGCCACGGCGGCGATGGCGTTCTCGATCCCCGCGCGCGTGATGATGTCGCTGGGCCGCTGCCCGCGCGCCAGCACGTCCATCACCAGCGCGCCGGCCTGCCGGGCGACGGCCGGCTTGGCGCCGTGCTCGGCGGGGACCATGCTCGACCCGACCGGCGACAGCCCGAGCACCTCGAAGACCATCGCCATCGTGTTGGCGGTGAACTGCGCGCCGCAGGCGCCGGCGCCCGGTGAGGCGTGGCGCTCGAGATCGGCGAGGTCCTCGTCGGAGAGCTGGCCGGCGGCATGGGCGCCGACGGCCTCGAAGACCTCCTGGATCGTGACGTCGCGCCCGCGCCAGTGGCCCGGTGCGATCGACCCGCCGTACAGCAGCACGCCCGGGACGTCCAGCCGGGCGAGCGCCATGGCCCCGCCGGGGATCGTCTTGTCGCAGCCCACGAGGACGACCAGCGCGTCGAACAGGTGCCCGCGGGCGACGAGCTCGATCGAGTCGGCGATGACCTCGCGCGAGACGAGGCTCGTGCGCATGCCGCTGGTGCCCATCGTGATGCCGTCGGAGATCGCGATCGTGTTGAGCTCCATCGGCGTGCCGCCGGCCGCGCGGATGCCCTCCTTGACCTGCTGCGCCAGCGCGCGCAGGTGGAAGTTGCAGGGCATCGTCTCGATCCACGTCGAGGCGACGCCGACGATCGGCTTCGACAGCGCCTCGGCGTCGAAGCCGATGCCGTGCAGGTAGGCCCGGGCGGCGGCGCGCTCCGGGCCTTCCGTGAGGGCACGCGAGCGGTGCTTGGGGTCGAGCGTCATGCGGCGTCGGAGGGTACTCGCGCCGCGCGGCGCGTCAGGTCTGCCCGCTGCCGGAGGCCTCGCGCGGCGTGCGCGCGAGGCGCTCGAGGCGCGTGCGCTCCCACTGGCGCAGGCGCCAGAGGTCGCGCTGGACCTTGCGCGGGTCGATCTGGCGGCCCGGCAGGTGCAGGTTGGCCTGGCCGATCAGGCGCTGCTCGTCGCCCTTGAGCGCCATCCACTTGGCCAGCGCGTCGTCGGAGTCCGGCAGCCGCGCCGACCCGAACGGGCGTGTCTCGTCCGGGAACTCGACGCAGTACTCGTTGAGCAGCTGCCCGGTCTGCGGCAGGTAGGCCACGATCGGCTTGTGCGGGTAGATCAGGTAGGCGTACGGCGCGCCGCCGAGGTCCCAGCCCTCCTCCGGGCCGCCGGCCTGGCCGCCCCAGACGCGGATGAAGCCGAGGTCGCGGTACATCTCCCACTCCTCGTCGTTGACGCAGGAGCGCAGCAGCTCGCGCGCGCGCTGCTCGGCGCGCCGCTCGCGGCCGGGGTCGTAGGCGGGGACGCCGATGCTGCGGGCCTCGCGCCGCGCGCGCAGGCCGGCCATGCGCCGCTCGATCCACGGCAGCATCGTCTCCCACAGCAGCGCGACGACGACGATCGCGGTGGCGATGAGCGCCGCCGTCACGGCCGCCTACTTTCCGCCGCCGGCCGCGCGCGGAAAGAAGATCACGCGCTCGGTGTCCCGCGGTATCTGGCCGAAGTCGTGGACCATGGCGGCCTCGCGACGGCCGGCCTCGGAGGTGACCGGGACCGCCGCCCACATTCCCGCGTCGAGCTGGCGGCGGAACTCGTCGACGAGCCGCTGCTCGTCCTCGGCGACCTCGGGGTCCCCTTCGGCGATCAGCTGCTCGCCATGACCCGGTCGCATCCGCAGGAACTTCATCGCCGGGCGATTATGGCAGAGGTCTTGCATCCCGCCGCACGCCTGGCGCAGTCAGAATCCCTCGTTGCGGGCCGGCGCCGGCTCGATCGGCTCGCGCGCGCGGTCGTCCGCGCGGCGCTGCAGGCCGAAGACGTCGACCGGGCCGGCGCCGCCGCCGAGGCCGCGCAGGCCGTCCCGCACGGCCGCCGAGGCGACCTGCTTCGCCCGGCGGGCCGCCTCGAGCGGCGTGTGCCCGAGCGCGAGGTGGGCGGCGAGCGCCGACGAGTGGGTGCAGCCGGACCCGTGCGCCGCGCCGTCCGGATGCCGCTCGCCGGCGATCTCGTGCAGGACACGGCCGTCGAACAGCAGGTCGGTGGCCTCGTCGCGATGCCCGCCGGTCACGACGACGTTCTCCGGGCCCAGCGCGTGCAGCGCGCGGGCGAGCTCCTCGGGCTCGGCCGTCTCGGAGGCGACGCCGCCGGTGGCGGCGAGCACGCGCGCCTCGGGGACGTTCGGGGTGATCACCGTCGCCCGCGGCAGCAGCCGCTCGACCAGCGCCGAGCGGGCGGCGTCGTCGAGCAGGACCGCGCCCGACTCGGCCACCATCACCGGGTCGAGCACCACCGGCGTCGCCGGGTCGAGCAGCGCCAGCGCCTCCTGCACCGCCGCGACGATCTCGGCCGTCCCGAGCATCCCGATCTTGACCGCGTCGACCCCGATGTCCTCGGCCACCGTGCGCACCTGCTGCACGATGAACTCCGGCGGCACCGGGTGGACGCCGGTGACGCCGACCGTGCTCTGCGCCGTCAGCGCCGCGATCGCGGTCATGCCGTGCACGCCGCAGGCCGCGAACGCCTTGAGATCGGCCTGGATGCCGGCGCCGCCGCCCGAGTCGGACCCGGCGATCGACAGGACGGCGGGCACGCGGGCGGGCATGGGCGTGAGGGTAGGGCGGCGCCGGTCCGGGCGGCGATGCGGCCGGTGCGGGCGCCGGCTGTCCCGGGCGCGATCGACGCGGACGGTGCGGGCGCCGGCTGTCCCGGGCGCGATAGACGCGGCCGGTGCGGGCGCCGCCCGTCCGCCGGTGTGGGCGCCGGCTGGGCTGGTGAGGGATCGCCTTGGCCGTCGCGGCCGCACCTTCGCCCCGCGGCCGGGCGGTGCGGGCGCCGCCCGTCCCGCCAGGCCGCCCGGCATGGCGGGGCCGCGCCCGCGCCCGCGGAGTTTGCGACACCCACTCCCCCGCCTGCCGGGGGTGGAGGTGGTTTGTGCTCGCTATGCGGAGTTTCCGACACCCACTCCCCCGCCCG
>DATLGB010000144.1:0-17450 GCA_035540675.1 Solirubrobacteraceae bacterium
TGGTCGCGGGGCTCACGTTGGTATTCGCTGCCGCGGGCGGCGCGTCCGCGCAGGCGAACGGGGAGCTGCGGAACCTCTCGCAGCCGAAGCCGGAATGGCTGACGCCCTCTCTGGAGGCGCGGATCATCGCGGCCGGCGCCCGCGGCAGCGAATACCAACGAGACCGTGAGTCCCGCGACCATGAGCAGCTTGCGCATGCCTTCTCCCCCTGATGGACAACGAAGTCCGAGCCGCACGACAATCTAGACGCACGCCCGGGCTGTTGACGCAGAAGCTCGTCCCGTCGTCAGCGCGGGAAGCGCGGGTCGTCGCGGATGGTGTCGAGGTCTGCGTCCTCGGCGGTCCATATGCGGGCGCGCGGCTCGAGCGCCAGCGCGCGCTCGAGGTGCTCGAAGGCACCCTCGCGGTCGCCCGCCCGCGCCTTGAAGCACGCGAGATTGAAATGCAGCGCGCCGCTGCTCGCGTGGTCCGCCAGCCCCGCCGCGGCGATCTCGTAGGCGCGCTCGAAGTCCCCCGCCTCCACCGCGGGCGCGGCGGCGAAGTAGCGCTCCCACGCCGACGGCGGACCCGCCGCGCCGGGCGAGCCGCCGACGGCGACGGCGACCGTCCCGTCCTCGACGGCCACCGCGCTGCGCCGCGTCGCCGGCTCGGGCAGGAAGACCAGCGTCCCGGCCGGCGCGTCGATCTCCTCGCCGTCGACGGTGAACGCGGCCCGGCCGCGCACCACGAGGTAGACCTCCTCGTGGCCGCCGGCCTCGTCGTGCTCCTCGATCAGCTGCTCGCCTGCGCCGGCGGCGTAGGCGTTGATCCCGAACGCGCTGATGCCGAGCGCGCGCCGGATGGGACGCCACTCGACGCCGGCCACCCTGATCCGCTCGAGGTCGTCGAGGCGCACGACGCGCACGTCGGCCAACTCAGCTCACCCCTGCTCGATCCGCTGCACGGTCTGGATCATCCGCTGCGAGCACCGGTCCCCGCCCGGAAGGTCCGGCTGGAGCCGGTACAGGCGGAACTCCTTGTTCTGAAACAGCGGCTCGCCGACCGCGTCGAACGGCTTGCGCAGCGCGCGCACCAGCACGTAGTCCGCGGCGCGCGACAGCGGGACGTGCGGGTAGCTCGTGTCGTCGAGCGGCCGCTGCGAGCACAGCCGGTGCTCGTGGAGCAGGTACGCCGTCCACAGCTGCGCGCCGGGCTGCATGTCGAGCCGGATCGAGCTGCCCCGCGGCAGCCGGTCGCTCCACTCGCGCAGCTCGAGGGTCGTGCGCGGCAGCTCGTCGTAGGTGGTGGCGACCTCGTCGCGCGCCTCCGAGACGCCCCACGACGCCCACACGAGCAGCATCAGCGTCAGGCCGCCGCGCAACCACCGCGACGCGGCCAGCGAGCGGGCGCGGGCCATGCCGGTCGCGCCGAGCACGACGACGAGCGGCCCGACGAAGGCCAGCATCTTGAAGTGGTAGTACCAGCCGTAGTCGCGCAGGCGCATCTCGGCGGCGATCACCGCCCCCGCCACCAGCACCGCGAGCACGCCGAGCGCGTAGGCGCGCGGCAGCCGGCGCAGCTCCCACAGCGCGAAGCCGGCGATGACCAGCAGCGCGACCCACCATCCATCCTGCATGTGGATGGCGAAGAACTGCTGCTCGGGGTACCAGTCGTCGAGGTCGCCGCCCCACAGCTCGAGCGAGTAGTTCGGGTTGATCAGCAGCTGGGTGCCGCCGACGAGCTTCTCCCAGACGCCGAACGCCGGGGCGAGCAGCAGGAATCCGACGAGGTAGGTCGTCACCCGCGCCCAGCGCGGCAGGCGCTTGAAGCGCGCCCACAGCTCGCGCCGCCCGGCGACGGTTTCGCCGGCCTTCCGGCGGCGGCGCCGGTCGAGCCACCACGCGACGAGCAGGACGAGCACCGGGATCGGCACCGCCAGCGGGTAGGCGAACGCGCACAGCACGAGGAACAGCCCGAGCAGCCCGGCCCCGCCGGCGCTCGGGTGGCGCAGCACCCACGCCACCAGCACGAGCGTGAACGGCAGCGTCATGTAGCCCCACGTCTGGTTGAAGTAGGGATGGATGCCGGTGTGGATGACCATCCGGTCCAGCCCGGCCAGCGCCATCGCCAGCGCGGCCCAGCGGGCGCGCGCGCCGAGCACGTCGCGCGCGAACACGAACCAGCCGAGCGCCGCGAAGGTCAGCAGCAGCGCGCCGAGCGTCGAGAGCACCTCGTAGGTCTCGCGGCCGCTGAGCGTCGAGACGGCCGCGAACGCGTAGTAGATCGACTGCTTGGAGCGCCAGACGAGCGGCACCTGGTCGACCGGGAGCTCGGGCGCCACGCCGCGCGGCGGCGCGTGCTTGAGGAACTCGGCGGTGCCGGCGGCCAGGTGCGCGTCCGAGCCGTCGCCGATGACGGTGAGAAAGCCCGAGCGGAACAGCGGCACGAGCGCGATCGCCATCAGCAGCAGCGCGAGGTAGACCGGCCACCCGAGGTCCGGCAGCGACGGCCGCGGCGGCAGCCCGCGCCGGCGCCAGGCGACGACGGAGAGCGCGGTGCCGGCCGCCAGGACGATCGCGAGGTTGACGCCGTAGGCGACGCCGAGGAAGCCGAGCGGCGTCATCGCGAACGCCGTCGCCGCCGCGCCGACCGGCAGCACCCACAGCAGCTCGTGGCGGCGCAGCCCGTCCGGCAGCGCGAAGCGCGTCACGCCGAAGCCGGTGAGGGCGAACAGCACGACCGCCGCCAGCGTCACCTGCGCGACGCCTGGCACCGCGTCGATCCCGACGACCTTCGAGTACGTCGCGATGCGCAGCGCGACGAGCGCCGGGAGGGCGACGAGCAGCGCCTGCCAGAGGCGGCGCCGGCGGCTGTGGCCCCGCCTCAGGCCTCGCCGGCCGGCTGCTGGCGCCCGCGCACCTGCGACATCACCCGGCTGAGGAACACCGGGTTGCCCAGGAGGTAGCGCCTCCACATCCGCTGCGGCTCCACGCCGAGTCTGAAGATCCATTCCAGCCCATTGTCGGCCAGCCACCCCGGAGCGCGCGGGATCCGGCCGGACACGTAGTCGAAGAGGGCGCCCACCGTCCAGAACACGTCGGCGTCGATGTCCGCCGCGTGCTGCTGCACCCACAGCTCCTGCTTCGGGGTGCCCATGCCCACCAGCAGGATGTCCGGCTGGCGGGCGTTGATGTCCTCGACGACGCGCTCGGCGTGCGGCGAGCCGATCTCGAAGAAGCCGTGGTGCGTGCCGGCGACCCGCAGGCGCGGGTACCAGCGCTGCAGCCGCGCCGCCGCCTCGCGGGCGATCCCGGGCTCGGAGCCGAGCAGGTAGATCGACTGCCCGGTCTCCTGGCACAGCGCGGCCAGCGACCAGATCCAGTCGGCGCCGGTCATGCGGTGCGGCGTGGGCATGTCCAGCGCCTTGGCGGCGATGCGGACGCCGTAGCCGTCGCAGTAGACGAGGTCGGAGGACTGCAGCGCCGCCCGCAGCTCGGGCAGCTCCTGCGACTGGTTGAGCACGTGCGCGTTGACGTACATCACGCGCCGCGGCCGCCCGGAGCCGACCCATCCCGTGACCATGCGCAGCAGCTCGTCGGGCCGCCCGAGGTCGATCGGGATCTCGAAGATGCGCGACTTCGGCCGGTCGCCGGGTGCTGCGTGCGTGCCGTTGTCCTGCGCGAGCGTGCCGACCGTCATCCCGAGTCTCTCTGCGGTCACGGCCGTGGACCCTGCTCCGGCCGTCGGATCAGGCATGGTACGCCGTCGTGCTGAGGATCGCCATGGATGCGGGGGACGCCGACCTGCCCAGCCCGCGGGGCTGGAGCCGGTACGTGCGCGAGCTGGTGGATGCCCTGCGCATACGCAACGATCTCGAGCTGCACGAGCTGACGGGGCGCCGCTGGCCGGGTCCGGAGGCGGCGTGGGAGCAGGTCGGCCTGCCGCTCGCGCTGCGGCGCCTGAAGCCGGACGTGGTGCACGCGCCGAACTGCTTCCTGCCGCTGCGGCGGCCGTGCGCCGGGGTGGTGACGATCCACGACCTGGCGTTCGAGGCCCATCCGGAGGACTTCGCGCCGCGCACCCGCGCGAAGTACCGCCTGATCGCGCCACGGGCCGCGCGGTCGGCCCAGCGCGTCATCTGCGGGAGCGCGTTCACCCGCGACGACCTCTGCGAGCGCTACGGCGTGCCGCCCGAGAAGGTGCGCGTCGTGCCCTACGCGCCGTCGCTGGCGCGGGGTGACGCCCCGCCGCCGCCGGGGCCGTACCTGCTCGGCGCCGGAGACCTGCGGGCGAAGAAGAACTGGGGCCGGCTGGTCGAGGCGTGGCGGGCGCTGCGGGGCCGCGGGCTCGAGCACCGGCTGGTGATCGCCGGCACCGACGCCGGCGAGGGCGCGGCGCTGCGGGCGCTGGCCGGCGGCGAGCCGCTCGAGCTGCCGGGCTACGTCGACGACGCGCGGCTGGACGCGCTGATGCGCGGCGCCGACCTGCTCGTGCACCCGTCGCTGTACGAGGGCTTCGGCCTCGTGGTGGTCGAGGCGATGGCGCGCGGGACCCCGGTCGCCGCCGCCCGCGCGACGTCGCTGCCGGAGGCCGGCGGGGACGCCGCCGTCTACTTCGACCCGCTCGACCCCGAGGCGATGGCGGCCGCGATCGAGGCGGCGCTGGCCGACGCGGCGGCCCTGGGCGAGCGCGGGCTGGCGCGCGCCGCCGAGCTCTCGTGGGAGCGGACGGCCGCCGGCACCGCGGCGGCGTACGCCGAGGCGGCGGCGTGAGCGCGGCGACCACCATCGTCCTGCTGTCGGTCGACGAGGCGCCGATGCTCGCCTACTCGCTGCCGGCGGCGGTGCTGCAGGAGGACGCCGACGTGCTCGTGGTCGACAACGCCTGCACCGACAACACGCCGGCCCTCGCGCGCGAGCACGGCGCGCGGCACCTGCGGATCGCGCACCGCGTCTCCTACGCGGTGGCGATGAACATGGCGATCGCCGAGGCCGAGGCGCCCGCCGTCCTGCTGCTCAACGCGGACTGCTTCCTGGAGGCGGACTTCCTCGCCCGCGCGCGCCCGCGCCTGGACGAGGACGGCGTCGGCAGCGTCGCGCCGAAGCTCCTGCGCACGCGCGGCCCGCTCGACGCCGGGCCGCCGCTGGGCATCGACGCGGCCGGGATGGTGGTCGACCGCCGCCGCAAGAACGGACTCGTCGGCCACGGCCGCCCCGCCTCGGCGCACGCCGCGGCGGCGGACTGCTTCGGCGCCGACGGCGCCGCCGCGCTGTACCGCCGCGACGTGCTCGCGCGCTGCGCGCTCGCGCCGCGCGAGGAGGACGGCTACTCGGGGCTGCCCGAGGTCTTCGACGAGGACATGGCGCTGTGGGCGTCCGACGCCGACCTCGCCTGGCGCGCGCGGCTGTTCGGCTGGCGCTGCGTCTACGAGCCGGCGGCCCGCGCGCGCCACATCCGCACCTACTCGCCGTCGACGCGCGACGAGGTCGACCCGGCGCACCGCCGCCTGCAGTTCCGCAACCGCTACCTGATGTGGTTCAAGAACGAGACGCGCGCCGGCCTGCTGCGCGACCTGCCGCGGATCGCCGCCTACGAGGTCGCCGCGCTCGGCCACGTCCTGCTGCGCGAGCGCCACCTGCTCGAGGGGTACCGCGAGGTGCGCGAGGCGCTGCCGCGGGCGCGCGAGCGCCGCGCGGAGGTGCAGTCGCGGCGGGCGGTGCGGCGCGTGCCGTTCGGCCTCGAGCCGCCGCCCTGAGCCTCGAACGTCCCGGGATGGGGGCCCTGGCGCGGACTGCGGGACGTTCGGGGTGGCTGCACCGGATCTGCACGACCCGTCCCCACGACCTGCACGCGCCGCTGGCAGACTCGGCGGGGTGTCGAACGGACTGATCGCGGTGATCGAGGACGAGGCCGTCATCGCGTCGGCCGTGGCCGCGCGGCTGCGGGCCGAGGGCTTCGCCGTCGAGGTCGCGCATGACGGCCCCACCGGCGTCGCGCTGTGCGAGCGCGTGCGGCCCGACCTCGTGGTGCTCGACCTGATGCTCCCGGGCCTCGACGGGCTCGAGGTCTGCCGGCGCGTACAGCGCGACCGCGCGGTCCCCGTGCTGATGCTGACCGCGCGCGACGCGGAGGAGGACGTGCTCGTGGGCCTGGGCGTCGGCGCCGACGACTACATGACCAAGCCGTTCTCGCCGCGCGAGCTGGTGGCGCGCGTGCGCGCGCTGCTGCGGCGCGTCGAGCGCCGCCCGGCGCCCCCGGCGGAGACCATCCGCGCCGGCGGGGTGGAGGTCGACCCGGCGGGGCGGCGGGTTCGCGTCGACGGCGCCGAGGTCCACCTGACGCCGACGGAGTTCGACCTGCTGGCGCTGATGGCGGCGCGGCCCGGCGTCGTGTTCAGCCGCGAGCAGCTGCTGGCCGACGTGTGGGGCTGGCGGGACGGCTCCGGGCTGCGGACGGTCGACTCGCACGTGCGCGGCCTGCGGGCGAAGGTCGGCGCCGCGCGCGTGCGCACCGTGCACGGGATCGGCTACGCCTTCGAGCCGGGGGCGGCGACGTGAGGCCGCTCGACCGCGTCCCGTCGATCAAGCTCAAGCTCGGGGCCGTGATCGTCCTGACCGTCGCCGGCACCGTGCTCGTGCTCGCGTTCGGGTGGCGGCTCGGGCTGTCCATGCCGCTGCGCCTGGCGGCGGCGACGGCGCTCGGGCTCCTGATGGTGGCCGGCCTGGCGCGCGGGATGACCTCGCCGCTGCGCGAGATGGCGGCGGCGGCGCCGGCGATGGCGCGCGGCGACTACTCCGCACGCGTGCAGGCGACCTCGCGCGACGAGGTGGGCGAGCTGGCGCGGGCGTTCAACGCCATGGCGGCGGAGCTCGAGGACGTCGAGCGCCAGCGCCGCGAGCTCGTCGCCAACGTCTCGCACGAGCTGCGGACGCCGATCGCGGCGCTGCGCGCGCTGCTCGAGAACCTCGCCGACGGCGTCGAGCAGCCCGACCCGGCGACCCTGCGCACCGCGCTCGCGCAGACGGAGCGGCTCGGCCGGCTGGTGGCGCAGCTGCTCGACCTCTCGCGGCTGGAGGCGGGTGCGCTCCCGCTCGAGCCGCGGCGCTTCGAGGTCCGCCCGCTGCTCGAGCAGGCCACGCGCGAGTGCACGCTCGGCGACGACCGCCGCGTCCGGCTGAAGGTCTGCGTGCAGCCCGGGGACCTGCGCGCCCACGGCGACCCCGAGCGCGTCCACCAGGTCGTCGCGAACCTGCTCGACAACGCCATCCGCCACTCGCCCGACGACGGCCGCGTCTGGCTCGCCGCGTACGACGCCGGCGGCCGCACGGCGATCGAGGTGGCCGACGAGGGCCCCGGCATCCCGGAGGCCGAGGCCCAGCGCGTGTTCGAGCGCTTCCACCGCGTCGACGCCGCGCGCAGCGCGGACGCGGGCGGCACCGGGCTCGGGCTGGCGATCGCGCGCTGGATCGTCGACGCCCACGGCGGCGCGATCCGCGTCGAGCGGCGCGAGCCGCACGGGTGCCGCATGGTCGTGGAGCTGCCGGCGTGACCGCCGCACCCGGCGTCGCCGCCCGCGCGCGGGCCCTGCCGCCGTGGGCGGCCGCGATCCCGTCGTGGTTCGGACCCGCGGCCTGCGGCCTGGCCGCCGCGGCGGCGCTGCTCGCGCTCGGGCATCCGGCCGGGCTCGGCCTGGCGGCGGTCGCGGCGGGACTCGTGCTGGCGGCCGCCGCCGCGGCGCCCGCCCGCTCGTGGGCGTGGGTGGTCGCCGCCGTGCTGCTGGCGGCGGCGCCGGCGCTGCGCGACGCGGGCTGGGTCGTGGCGCACGCGCTCGGCGGCGCGATCGCGCTGACCGCGGTCGCCGTCGGCGGCGCCGCCACCTGGCGCGGCGTGCTCGGCGCGCCGCTGCGCTGGCTCGCGGCGCTGCTTCCGGGGCCCGTGCTGGTGGCGCGGCTCGCGGCGCGGCGGCTCGAATCGCGCTGGGGCCGCGCGCTGCCGCTGGCCCGCGGCCTGGCGCTCGCAGCGGTGCTCGTGGCGGCCTTCGGCGGCCTCTTCGCAGCGGGCGACGCGGCGTTCGCGCAGCTGCTCAGCGACGCCGGGGCGGGGCTGCCGGACGTCGGCGACGCGTGGTTCGGCCGGCTGCTCGTCGCGCTGCTCGTCGCCGGCGCGGCCGGAGCGCTGATGACGGTGGCGCACGCGCCGCCGCGCGAGCGGCCCGCGCCCGCGCGCCGCCGCCGGCTGGGCCGCACGGAGGCGCTGGTCGCGCTGGGAGCGCTCGACGCGCTGTTCGTCCTGTTCGTGGCCGTGCAGGTGACGGCCCTGTTCGGCGGCCACGACCACGTCCTCCGCAAGGCCGGCCTGACCTACGCCGGGTACGCGCACCAGGGCTTCGGCGAGCTGCTGGCGGCGGCGGCGCTGACCCTCGGCGTCGTCGCGGCCACGGCGCGCTGGGCGGGGGACGGCCGCCTGCTGCGCGGGCTGCTCGGAGTGCTGTGCGTCTGCACGCTGGTGATCCTCGCCTCGGCCCACCGGCGGCTGGACCTCTACGTGGACGTCTTCGGCGCGAGCCGCCTGCGCCTGCTCGCCCAGGCGCAGATCCTGTGGGTCGGCGCGGTCTTCGCGCTGGTGATCGCCGCGGGCCTGCGCCGCCGCGAGCCGTGGCTGCCGCGGGCCGTCGTCACCCTCACCGCCGTTACCGGCCTCGCGCTGGTCGCCGCCGACCCCGACCGCCGGATCGCCGAGCGAAACGCCGAGCGCTTCGAGCGCACCGGCCGCATCGACGAGACGTACCTCGGCGGCCTGAGCGCGGACGCCGTCCCGGCGCTCGTGCGCCTCCCGCCTCCGGCGCGCACGCGCACCCTCCGCGAGCTGCGCGCCCGGCTGGCCGGCGGCGGCGACGGCCTCGCCGCGGCGAACGCCGCGCGAGCGCGCGCGCGGGCGCTGCTCGAGCCCTAGCCCGCCACCGCGCGCTCGTAGGAGTCCCACGTCGCGCGCGCGGCGTCCGCCCACGTCCACGGCGGCGGCGCGGGCGCCGGGCGCTCGGCGGCCTCGGCGGCGGCGACGAGGCCCGCGAGGTCGTCGCAGTCGACGAGCGTCGCGCGGTCGCCGAGCACCTCGCGCAGGGCGGGCACGTCGCAGGCCACGACGGGCGTGCCGCAGGCGAGGGCTTCGACGGTCGGCAGGCCGAAGCCCTCGTCGTCGGACGGGAAGACGAGCGCGCGGGCGCCGGAGTAGATCGCGGCGAGCTCGTCGTCCTCGATCGCGCCGGTGAGGATCACGCCGTCGAGCTCGCGCGCCCACTGGCCCGGGTCGCCGACCAGCACGAGCGGCAGCCGGCGCGGCGCGGCGGCCAGCGCGGCCACGCGCTTGCGCGGGTCGGGGTGGCGCAGCCCGCCGACCCACACCAGGTACTCCTCGGGCAGGCCGTGCCGCGCCCGCGCCGCCGCGACCTCGCCGGCCGGCCGCGGCGAGAACGCGCCGTCGGCCGCTTCGGGGACCACGTCGATCCGCCCCGGGTCGATCCCGAGCAGTTCGGCGGCGTCGTCGGCGACGGCGCGCGTCGGGACGATCAGCCGCGTCGCCCGCTCGACCGCCAGGTAGCGCATCCGGAAGCGCAGGCCGGAGCGCAGGTACTCGCCGCGGCGCTTGAGCGGGACGAGGTCGTGCAGCGTGACGACGATCGGGCCGCGCGGGCGCAGCAGGGCACCGTCGATCCACGGCGTGTGGAAGCAGTCGCAGCGGCGCGGCCGCGGGGACTCGACGAGCTCGCCGCCCCGCGCGGGCGCCTCGTCGCGCAGCGCCGCGAGCAGCGAGCGCGTGTAGCGGCCGATCCCGCGCGGGTCGCTTGCGGGCCGGGAGTCGAAGGCGATCCTCACGGCGCGATCAGCTCCGCGACGTCGCGGGCGTAACGGTCGGCGTGCCAGCGCTCCGCGCGCGCCCGCCCGGCGGCGCCGAGCGTCTCCCGCCGCGCCAGCACGTCGAGCACGGCGGCGGCCAGCGCGTCGACGTCGCCCGGCGGAACGAGCCGCCCGGTCACGCCGTCGTCGACCACCTCCTCCAGGCCGCCGACCCGCGTCGCCACGACCGGCGTGCCCGCGTTCATCGCCTCCGCCAGGACGGTCCCGAACGGCTCCTCGCGCGACGGCAGGACGAGCACGTCGAGCGCGCCCATCAGGCCGGCGGCGCCCTCGACCCAGCCGTAGCGCTCGATGTCCGGCGACGCGTCCACGGCGCGCAGGTACCCGGGATCGCTGCCGAAGGGATCGTCCCCGACCACCACCACGCGCGCGCCCGCCGCCACGAGCCGCGGCGCGGCGCGGGCGAGGTCCAGGACGCCCTTGCGCGGCTCGATGCGCCCGACGTAGCCGACCACCGGCCGCTCGTCGCGCGGCCACGGCGGCTCGACGGCGGCGGGGTCGGGCTCGATCGGGCAGCCGACGACGTGCGGGCGCAGCGGCGCCAGCCGCCGCGCCACCGCGCGCGAGTCCGCCAGCACGACGTCGGCGCGCCGCCACATCCGCGGCACGCGCTCGACCATGTCGTGGACGTGCAGCACCACGCGCCGCCCCGGCGGGAGCGCCGGCAGCAGCCGGCCGCAGACCGTCCCGTTGAGGTAGACGACGTCGTGGCGGCGGGCCAGTCGCCGCGCCGCCGGCCACGCCGCCACGGCGCGCGCGCCGGCGCCGCGGGCGAGGCCGCCGAGGCGCAGCGTCTCCGTTGCCAGCCCCTGCCGCGCGGCCGCCGCGCGCAGCGGCCCGGCGCCAGGGGTGGTCAGCGTGACGCTCCAGCCGAGCGCGCGCAGCCGCGGCAGCAGTCGCAGCAGGCCGATCTCGGCCCCGCCGGGCTCGTCGACCGGCGCGACGGCGAGGACCGAGGGCATCGAGGCGGCGACGATACCGGGGCTAGAAGAAGAACCGCGTCAGGTGGAAGAACAGCGGCGCGGCGAACGTCAGCGAGTCGATGCGGTCGAGCACCCCGCCGTGGCCGGGCAGCAGCGTCCCGTAGTCCTTCACGCCGCGGTCGCGCTTGATCGCGGCCATCGTGAGGCCGCCCGCGAAGCCGGCCAGGCAGATCACGAACGCCATCCCCGCCGCCTCGAGCGGGTCGAACGGCGTCGCCCACCACAGTCCCGCACCGACGGCGGTCGCGGTCAGCACGCCGCCGACGAAGCCCTCCCACGTCTTGTTCGGGCTCACCCGCGGCGCGATCTTGTGGCGCCCGAGCGTCTTGCCCCACACGTACTGCGCGACGTCCGAGAGCTGCACGACGACGACGAGGAAGAACAGCAGCAGCGCGTTGGGCGAGTCCCACTCCACGTCGAGCAGCAGCAGCGCGGGCGCGTAGGACACGCAGTACACGCATGCCATCAGGCCCCACTGGATCGTCGCGGCGCGCTCGAGGAAGCGCTCCGTCTCGCCGACGATCACCATCGTCGTGGGGACGAGCACGAACACGTAGACCGGGATCAGGATCGCGAACAGCCCGTACCACTCGACGGCGACCAGCACGTACTGCAGCGGCGTGAACACGAAGAAGGCGATCACCAGCGTCCGGTGGTCGGCGCGGCTGGAGGCCACGAGCGTCACGAACTCGCGCAGCGCCAGGAACGACACCAGGCCGAACAGGACGATCGAGCCGATCCCGCCGGTGATGATCGCCACCGTGAAGACGGCGGCCATGATCCACCACGCCCGCATGCGGTCGTTGATGTTGCGCACGGTGGCCTGGCCCGACTCGCTGCGGGCCGTGCGGCGCAGCACCTGGCCGGCGATCGTGCCGATCGCGAGCAGCGCCACCATCCCGCCGAGCAGGCGGACGAGGTCGGGGTTCTCGAACGCGTTCATGCCGCCAGTCCCACGACCGCAGCGCGCGTGCGCTCGAGGAAGGCGTCCTTGTCCTCGCCGGGCTCGAGCCGCAGCGGCGCGCCGAAGCTCACGCGCGACATCACCGGCACCGGCATCGCCTCGCCCTTGGGCAGGACGCGGTTGAGGTTCTCGAGGTGCACCGGGACGAGCTCGAGGCCCGGCCGCTCCTGCGCGAGATGGAACAGGCCCGACTTGAACGGCGCCACGTGCGGGCCCTCGCCGCGCGTGCCCTCCGGGAACAGGATCAGCGAGTCTCCCTCGGCCAGCGCGGCGGACAGCCGGGCGACCGCCTCCCGGCCGCCGGCGCCGCGGTCGATCAGCACGGCGCGGAAGACGTTGGCGGCGAGGTGCCGGCGCAGCCGCCCGCGCAGCCAGTACTCCGCGGCGGCGACCGGCCGCGTCGCCGCGCGCACGACGGGCGGCAGCGACGACCAGATCACCAGGAAGTCCAGGTGCGAGCAGTGGTTGGCGAAGAACACCCGCTGCCCCGGCCCGGGCAGCCCGGCGGTGAAGCGCACCGACGCGCCGCTGACCGCGCGCGCGACGTACGCGAGCAGCCCGGCCGTCACCGCGCGTGCACCCGGCGCCGGATCCGCTGCAGCCGCCCGGCGCAGGTGAGCGCGGAGCCGGCGGCCACCAGGCCGGCGGCGACCGCGAGCACGCGCAGGTCGGCGATCGCCAGCAGGCAGGCGAGCGTCAGCAGCGCCATCCGTCGCGGCTTGGACATCACGCCGGAGAAGTCCTGCGGCAGCCCGAGCGTGCCGCCGAGCAGGCGCACGTAGGCCGTCATGACCGCCAGCAGCGCCGCCGCCCAGCCCAGCTCGGGGGCGCCGCCGGCGTAGCCCGCGGCCACGAGCAGCAGCGCGTCGGCGGCGCGGTCGGGCGCGTCGTTGAAGATCTCCCCGTCCGGGCCGCCGAGGCCGCCCTCGACCGCGACGAGGCCGTCGATCACGTTGCACAGCAGCCGCAGCTGCACGCAGATCGCGGCGCCGGCCAGCAGCGCGACGCGCGCGGCGCCGTCCGCTTCCGGGCCGGCGAGAAGCGCGGCGGCCCCCAGCGCGGCGAACGCGACGCTGGCGAGCGAGATGGCGTTGGGCGTGACCCGGCGCGAAGCCAGCGCGGACGCGAGCCCGGTGATGGGCGCGGCGCCACGCGACTTCAGCGGCCTCCGAGCGGCCGGCGAGCTGGTGGGCGGCATGATCGCCCACAGCATCGGCGCGTCCGCGTGCGGACATGAGGGGCGGCGGCGGGCGGCCGCCGCCCTCGGGATTCAGACGTTGCGGCGGCGGGCGATCACGTAGCCGAGCGCGAGCCCGGCCAGCGCGGCGGCGATGACCGCCACCGGCAGCGGGTTGCGCCGCGCCGTCTCGGTGGCCGACGTGGCGGCCGACGACACGGCGTCCGCGGCGCCCTGGGGCGTCGCCTCGGTTGCGGCGTCCTTGACCTCGCCGGCGCGGCCGGTGACCGTCTCCTTGATCCCGTCCACGCGCTCGGTGACGGTGCTCTTGATCTCGTCGACGCGGTCGTGCGCGCGCGCCTTGACGTCAGTCTTGTAGGCCAGCGCGGCGGCCGTCTCGGCCAGCTCCTCGCGCGTCTGGTCGATCTCGCTGCGGATCTCGTCCGGGGTGCGGGGCTCGCTCACGAGCGGGCCTCCTTGACGCGCGCCTTGGTGACCTCGAGATCCTCCTTGGTGGACTCGATCGCGGCCTCGGGTGCCAGCGGACCCGCCTGCTGGACGCGCTTCTTGCCCGCCAGGGCGATGACGCCGGCGACCGCGAGGTCGAAGACGGCGACGATCAGCGCGGCCGCCCACAGCGGCATCGCGAGGTCGAGCGCGGCGATCGCCGCGGTCGTGAGGGCGGCGCAGCCGAACAGCGCGAACAGTCCGGCGCCGCCGAACATGCCGGCGCCGATGCCCGCCTGCTTGCCCTTGACCGCGAGCTCGGCCTTGGCCAGCTCGATCTCCGAGCGGATCAGGCGCGTCGCCTGGTCGGAGAGCTGGTGGACGAGCTCGCCGGTGGGCTTGTCCTGAAGTTGTTGATCCCCGTTCTCCATGCCGATGCGCTACCCGGCTGGCCGCGGAGCGAACCGGCCGCGAATAGCCTGCGAGCGCGATGCGCGCCAGCGTGGTCATCCGCGTCAGGGACGAGGCCGCGGCGCTGGGCGAGCTGCTCGCGCGGCTGGCGCGGCAGACGCTGCCGCACGAGCTCGTGGTGGTCGACTCCGGATCGCGCGACGGATCGCCCGAGGCCGCCGCGGCGGCGGGCGCGCGCGTGATCGGGATCGCGGCGAGCGAGTTCACCTTCGGCGGCGCGCTCAACCGCGGCACGGCGGCGGCGAGCGGGGACGTCGTGGTGGCGCTGTCCGCGCACGCCTTCCCGCGCGACGACGGCTGGCTCGAGCGGATGGCCGCCTCGTTCGACGACCCGGCGGTGGCGTGCGCGTTCGGCGCCGAGCGCGACTGGGCGGGGGCGCCGCTGGCGGCCCCGGTGCGGCAGGACGCGGTGCTGCTGCGCGCGCACCCGGAGTGGGGCTACTCCAACGGCGCCGGCGGCTTCCGGCGCGCGCTGTGGGCCGAGCGGCCGTTCCGGGAGGACATGCCGGGCACCGAGGACCGCGAGTGGTCGCTGTGGGCGCTCGAGGCGCGCGGCGGGGTGTGCGTGCTCGACCCGGCGCTGGCGGTCGACCACGACCACGCGGGCGACTCGCTGCGGGAGTGCTTCGTGCGCTGGGAGCGCGAGGCCCGCGGCTACGCGATGTTCCTCGACCTGCCGCCGTACGGCGCGCGCGACGCGCTGCGGGAGTGGTGGGGCGACCAGGGCTGGCACCGCTCCCGCGCGCGGGCGCGGCTCGATCCGCGGCGGGCCGCGCGCCTGGCGGGCAAGTGGCGGGGGCGGCGTGCGGCGCGTGTATGAGGAGGCGTGGCGCGACGCGCCTCGCGATCCCGAGCCGTGGCGGTGGGCGTGGCGGCGCGACCTGCTGCTGGGCGAGCTGCGGCCGGGCGAGCGCTGGCTCGACCTCGGCTGCGGCGCCGGGCGCTTCCTGACGCTGGCGCCGAACGGGATCGGCGTCGACGTGGCCGAGGCGGCGCTCGAGCGCGCGCGCGAGAACGCCCCGGGAGCCGACCTGCGGGCGGCCGGCGACGGCGGGACGCTGCCGCTCGCGCACGGCGAGGTGGCGCTCGTGTGGTGCAGCGAGACGATCGAGCACGTCGGCGACGCGCTCGGGCTGCTGGAGGAGTGCCGGCGCGTGCTGGCGCCCGGCGGCCGGCTGCTGCTGACCACGCCGGGGCACCCGTGGCCGCGGCGGGTCGCGATCGCGGCGCTGCGCTTCGACGCGCACTTCGACCCGCTCGGCCAGCACCTGCGCTTCTTCACGCGCCGCTCGCTGGCCGCCGCGCTCGAGGCGGCCGGGCTGCCGGGGCGGGTGCGCGGCGGCGCGACGCTCGTGGCGCGGGCGGTGCGGGCGTGAGGGTGCTGCTCGACGTCTCCTTCGCGCGCCGCGGGCCGAGCGGCACGCAGGTCTACGTCGACGCCCTGGCGGGCGCCCTGCGGGCGCTGGGCGTGGACGTCGTCGAGGCGGCCGGCCGCCGCGGGCGGCACCTGGACCCGCTCGCCGAGGCGGCGTGGCAGGCGCGCCTGGCGCGCGTCGCGCGGCGCGCCGACGTCCTGCACCACCCGCTGCCCGCCCGCGCTCCGTCCGCGACGCCGCAGGTGGTCACGGTGCACGACCTCGCGTTCCTGCGCGTCCCGGACTGCTTCAACGCGCGCTTCCGCCTGGCGGCGTCGCTGCGCCACCGGGCCGCCGCCCGCGCCGCCGCAGTCGTGGTGACGCCGAGCCAGGCGACGGCGGACGACGTCCGCAGCCGCTGGGCGCTCCCGGCCGGCCGCCTCGTCGTCGCGCCGCACGGCCCCGGCCAGGCGCCGCCGATGGACCGCGGCGAGGCGCGCCACTTCCTCTACGTCGGCGACGCCGAGCCGCGCAAGAACCTCGGCCGGCTGCTCGCGGCGTACGCGCGCTACCGCGAGGCGCACGGCGAGGCCGCGCTCGACCTCGTGCTGGCGGGACGGGCGCGCGCGGCCGGCGCCGGGGTGCGGGTGGAGCCCGATCCTGACCTGCCCGCGCTGCACCGCCACGCGGCGGCGCTGGTCATCCCCTCGCTGCACGAGGGGTTCGGGCTGCCGGCGCTCGAGGCGATGCATGCCGGGACGCCGGTGCTGGCGGCGCGCACCGCCGGGCTGGCGGAGGTGTGCGCCGGCGCCGCCCGCTTCTGCGATCCCCGCGACCCGGGCTCGATCGCCGCCGGGCTGCTCGAGCTGGCGTCGACGCCGCCGCTGCGCGAGGAGCTGCGCCGCCGCGGCCGCGCGCGCGCCGAAGCCTTCTCCTGGCGGCGCTGCGCCGAGGCCCACGTGGCCGCGTACGAGCGGGCGATAGGCTCGCCGCGGTAGGGAATGAGAATCGCCATCCTCGGCACGCGCGGGATCCCCGCCTCCTATTCGGGCTTCGAGACGGCCGCCGAGCAGCTCGCGGAGCGGCTGACCGATCGCGGCCACGAGATCGTCGTCTACTGCCGGCCGCACGTCGTCGACCGGCGGATCCGCACCTACAAGGGCGCGCGGCTCGTGCACATCCCCACCGTGCGCAACAAGTACCTGGACACGTTCGCGCACACGCTGCTGAGCGCGCTGCACTCCGCGCGCCGCGAGAAGCCCGACGTCGCCCTGTTCTTCATCGCCGGCAACGCGCCGCTGTGCATGGTCACGCGCGTGGCCGGCATCCCGACCGTCATCAACGTCGACGGCCTGGATTCCGATCGCCGCAAGTGGCCGGCGCCGGCCAAGCGCTACCTGCGCTTCGCCGAGCGCAACGCGCCGCGCTGGGCCGACCGCGCGATCACCGACTCCCACGCCGTCGCCGACGTCTACGAGCATCGCTACGGGCGCCGCATCGGCGTGGTCCCGTACGGCGTGCAGGACCCGGGCTGGGACGGCACCGGCACGCTCGAGCGCCTCGGCCTGGAGTCGCGCCGCTACGTCCTGTTCGTGGGGCGCCTGGAGCCCGAGAACAACCCGCACCTGCTCGTCGAGGCGTGGGCGCGCATCCCCGCCGCGCGGTCGCGCGGCATGAAGCTGGTCGTGGTGGGCGGCGCGCCCTACGCCGACGAGTACATCCGCACGGTGATGCGCGAGGGCGACCCGCGCGTGATCTTCCCGGGCTACGTGTTCGGCCGCGGCTACTGGGAGCTGCAGCGCCACGCGTACGTCTTCGTGGCGCCGACCGAGGTGGGCGGGACGCACCCCGTGATCCTCGAGGCGCTGGCCGCCGGCAACTGCGTGCTGGTCAACGACCACCCGCCCAACGTCGAGACCGTCGGCGACGCCGGCTTGTACTTCTCCGGCAGCGGCGGCGTCGACTCGCTGGCCGAGCAGCTCGGGCGGCTGCTCGACGAGCCCGAGACCGTGACGGAGTACCGCTCCCGGGCGCGCGAGCGGGCCCGGCGGTACTCCTGGGAGGCGGTCACCGACGAGTACGAGGAGCTGCTGCGGGCGGTGCGCGCCGCGCAGGACCCGGGGCGCCTGCCGCCCGAGCTCGTCGACGTCGCCTGACGGC
>DATLGB010000145.1:0-5995 GCA_035540675.1 Solirubrobacteraceae bacterium
CTCCGGCGGCGCCTCCTCGAGCGTGTCGTGGACGGCGGCGACGATCTCGGCCACCAGCGGCTCGATCGCGACGCGCAGATCGCTGCTCGAGAGCACCACCTCGCGCGGCAGGCCGGACATCAGGTCGCGCCCGCGCACGCGCGTCTCGATCTCGTCGGCCAGCGGCACCGCCGATCCGACCTCGATCTTGATCGCCTCGGCGCTCGTGGTCCCGATCGCCATCCGGTGCTCCGAGCGCAGGTAGGCGCCGATCGCGTCGTCGAGGTCGTGCCCGCCGACGCGGAGGGAGCGGGAGACCACGATCCCGCCGAGCGAGATGATCGCGACCTCGGTCGTCCCGCCGCCGATGTCGACGATCATGCGGCCGACCGGCTCGGCGATCTCCAGGCCGGCGCCGATCGCGCCGGCCAGCGCCTCCTCGATCAGACGCACCTGCCGTGCCCCCGCCGACAGGGCCGCCTCCTCGATCGCGCGCCGCTCGACCTCGGTGATGCCCGAGGGAGCGCACATGATCACGCGCGGCCGCGCGAAGCGGCTGTGCACGACCTTGCCCATGAAGTGGCGCAGCATCGCCTCGGCGACGTCGAAGTCGGCGATCACGCCGTGGCGCAGCGGCCGGTCGGCCGAGATCGTGGCCGGCGTGCGGCCGATCATGCGGTTGGCGTCGAGGCCGACCGCGTGCACCTCGCCGGTGCGCTGGTCGATGGCGACGACCGACGGCTCCGACATCACGACGCCGCGGCCGCGCACGAAGATCACCGTGTTCGCGGTACCGAGGTCGATGGCGATGTCGCCGGCGGCGCCGACGCCGCGGCCGTTGCGCGAGAGGAAACCCATCCTCCGGCGACCCTAGCGCTGCCCGCCTCCGCGGCCGACCTCGGCGGCGCGGGAGTTCCCGTCACGGGCGCGGCCGCGCCGAAGCGCGGCCGGCCCGTCCGGGGGTGCGTCAGCCGGTGATGAAGCCGGTGGCGCCGACCTCCCGGAGGATGGTCTTCATCGACGACGCGCGGTCGAAGGCGCCGCTCGGCGTGATGCTCTTCTTGCCGGCGAAGGGGCTCTCGCCGATGAGCACGGCGACGGCCGCGGAGTGGCGGGCCTCGACGGTGGCGATCGCGGCGGCCGCGGCGAGCAGCGCCCGGCTCTGCAGGCGCGGGGCCTGGCCGAGGTAGGCGCGCACGCCCGTGTTCTCGAGCACGAACGCCGTCTGCAGGAACTTGCCCTGCTCGCGGTTGGTGCCCTTGAAGTCGAATTCGGGCGACTTGACGGGCTTGCCGCCGAGCGACCGGATCGTCTTGCGCAGCACCGTCACGTGGGTGGCCTCGTGGTCGAAGACCAGCTTGGCGAACTCGAGCGCCGCGCCGGAGATCGCACCCGAATCGACTGCCTCCTTGTAGAACGCCGCCTCGAGGTACTCGAGCGTCAGCGCGTAGTTGAGGATCCTCAGATCCTGCTTCTTGGAGGGCCTCGCGGCGGCCATCTCGGGCAGCATGCCCATGATCGCGCCGGAGCCGAGGACGGCGCCGCCGCCGATGGCGGCCTTGCGGAACATCTGCGCGCGGGTGTCGCCGGCGACGGCGGCCTCGCTCTCGCGGATGGCGCCGTCGACGTCGACGACGGCCAGATCGATATGGGTCATGGTGTGGTGCTCCTCGTTATTGGGGTTCATCGGACCACGACCCGTCCACGCATGTTGGGATGGATCGTGCAGACGTACCGGTACGTCCCGGCACGCCGGAAGCGGACCGTGTGGGTGCCGCTGCGCTGCGTGGTCGAAGACTTGAAGCGGCGCGTGCCGCGGCTCGTGACGTCGTGCGAGCTCGAGCCGTCGCGCCAGACCCAGCGGACGCTGCCGCCGCGCCGGATCGTCACGCTCGCCGGGTTGAACTCGACGTTCTTCAGGACGACGGTCCTCACCGTCGCCGCCTCGGCGTGGCTGTGCGACAGCAGGTGCACGCCGCCGTAGAGCGCCGTCAGGCCGACGATCGCCGCCGCGGTGGCGCGCCGACGCATCAGGCGGCGGCGCGCTCGGGCGCGGCCGCCGCGACAGGGGCGTCGGCGACGCGGGCGCTGGCGACGGCCGGGATCTCGTCGGGCTCGTCGTCGCTGTCGCGGCCGCCGATCGACTCCTTGAACTCCCGCATCCCTCGGCCGACGGAGCGGCCCACCTCCGGCAGCTTCTTCGGGCCGAGGATGAGCAGGGCGAGGACCAGGACGATGATGAGTTCGGTCGGGCCGATTCCTGAGAGCATGGGCTTGTTTGCGCCGGCCGCGCCCGCCCGGATCAGCGGCAAGGCGAAGCTGGCGCGACTGGAGCCGCCCGCGGGCGGAAAGCTGTAGGGCATGCGGATGCGAATCACGGCCCTCCTGCTCGGTGCGGCGCTCGCCCTCGGCGGCTGCGGCACGACGGAGCGCGCCGCCGTCGACGAGCGCGCCCTGTCGCGCGCCTTCGGCGGGCTCTCGCAGGCGGACGTCGACCGCCTGAAGGCGTTCTTCTCCGACCTGCGGACGTACCCGCAGGACAACGCGCGGCTGCTGGAGGAGCTCGATGGCGCCCGCCGCGCCGCGCACGCGCGGCGGTACGTGCGGGGGATGCGCGGCGCCGTGACGGCGGCGCGCGCTCGCGTCGAGGCCGCCGAGTCGCCGCAGCTGCGGCGCGAGCTCGACGCCCACCTGGACGCGCTGGACCGCGCCACGAAGGCCTATGACGCGGCGGTCGAGTACGAGGCGACGGCGGGGCCGCCCGACAAGGCGCGCGAAGCGGCGCTCAGGCGCGAGACCCGGGCCGCCGCGGCGGCGGCGGAGGCGGCGGACCGGCGGCTCATGGCGCGCATCGCGAGCGGCATGGACCCCGAGCAGCGGCGCGACTTCGAAGCGCAGCTGGGTCGCTAGCGCGACCCGACGAACAGCGACTGCGCCGAGACGCCGGCGCGGCCGTCCCGGTCGAAGAGGACGCTGGTGCAGACGCCGGCGCCCTGCGCGCCCGGCCGCGTGACCGCGTCCATCGCCAGCCATTCGCCGGCCGGCGGGCGCTCCAGATGCACCGTCAGGTCAACGTTGATGAACGCGAACCGGCTCCAGTCGAGGACGGCGCTGATCCCGCTCGCCGCGTCCACCATCGCGAGCAGGTGCTCGAGCGGCGTCGGCGCCTCGCCCGAGACGAGCTGGATTCTCATGCGCGTCCAGCATGCGGCCGGCCCGGGGCCGTCGAACTCGCCGCGCGCGAAGCGCCACTCGAGCCCGGCGTGGTAGGCGATCTCGTCGGCGAAGAAGCTGGGCCGGGTCGCCGCCGGCAGCCCGTCGGGGCCGGGCGGCGGCGGCTCCGGCGCCGCCACCTCGCCGGGCAGGTCCACGTTCGCGGCCCGGATCCGCCAGGCCGTCGCGCGCATCAGCGCGTCGCCGGAGCCCGCATCGGCCAGCGTCGCCTCGACCTGCTCGACGCCCCGGCCGGGACGTGGGACGCGCGTCGCGATCGTCAGCGGCGCGATCGGGACGGGCCGCAGGATGTCGAAGGCGATGCGCGCGAGCCGGCCGTCCTCGATCCGCCCGGCCGCCTCGACGGCGCGGCCCAGCAGCGCCGACGGCGGCCCGGCGTGCTGGTGCTCGCGGCTCCACGGGCCGCGGGTGTACGGCGTGGCGACGTAGGCGTCGCCGTCGCGCTCGTAGAACGCGTCAGCCACGACGGCGGGCGGCGAAGGACCGCAGCGCGGCTTGCGCGTCCGGCGTGTCGAACAACTCGACGCAGGCGCGCTCCTCGCGCTCGAGCGCCTGCTCGAGCAGCGCTCCCCAGCGGTCGTTGAGCAGCCGCCGCGTGGCGGCGACCGCCGTGCGCGAGGTCGCCTCGAAACCGTCGACCCAGCCCGTCACGGCAGCGTCGAGGTCGCCCGGTGCCACCATCTCGCTGGCGAAGCCGTGCGCCCGCGCCCAGGCGGCGTCGCGCTCCGCCCCCGTGAGCAGCAGCTCGCGCGCGGCCGCCTCGCCGAGGACGTGGGGGAGGAACAGCGAGCCGCCGTTGCTCAGGACGAAGCCGATGCGGACCTCGGGCGTGAGCAGCCGGACGCGGTCGGTGCAGATGCGCAGGTCGCACGAGGCGGCGAACTCGAGCGCGCCGCCGACGCACACGCCGTCGATCGCCGCCAGCGCGGGCAGCGGCGCCGCCAGCACGGCGCGGGTCAGCCGCTGGAAGGCGGCGATCGTCGCCGCCCAGTCGTCCCGGGTGGCGGCGCCCGCCGCGTGCAGGTCGTCGCCCGCCGAGAAGTGCCCGCCCGCGCCGCGCAGCACCACGCAGCGCACCGCCTCGTCGGCGCCCGCGGCCTCGATGGCGTCGGCGATCGCCGTCATCGTCGGGAGGTCCCACGCGTTGCGGCGGGCGGCGCGCTCCCACTCGATCACGCGGCCGCAGCCGAGGTCGGCGGTCGTGACGGTCACGTGCGGCGCACCAGCGGCGTCTTGAGCTCGGACACGGGCAAGGTCCCGGGATCCAAGCGGATCAGCTCGAACGCCGCGCCCAGGTCGCGGCGCAGCTCCTCGGCCACCGGCCCCAGCGGCGTGCCGGGCGGCGCCTCGACCTCGACGCGCAGCGGCGGCTCGATCGGGTCGCCGGCCGCCACCACGCACCAGCGCCCGAGCGCGTCGTGGCGCGCGAGGACCGCGCCGATGGCCTGCGGGTAGACGTTCACGGCGCGCACGCGCAGCATGTCGTCGCGGCGGCCGTCGACGCGGATCCGCGGCGTCGTGCGCCCGCACGCGCAGGGCGCCGTGAACACCCGCCCGAGGTCGGCCGAGCGGTAGCGCAGCAGCGGCGACGCCTCCCGCTGCAGGTGCGTCCACACGAACTCGCCCTCGGCCCCGTCCTCGAACGGGACCGGCTGGCCGGCCTCGTCGACGACCTCGAGGATCGCGTGCTCGCCGCAGGTCAGGTGCAGGCCCTCGCCCTCGCCGCACTCGGCGCCCATGGTCGACCAGACGTCGCTCATCCCGAACGAGTCGGCGACGGAGGCGCCCCACGCCGCCTGCACCTCGCGCCGCACGGCGCCGAGGCCCGCGCCGGGCTCGCCGGCGGTGACGATGTGGCGCAGGCCGAGCGCCCGCGGCTCGAGGCCGGCCTCGCGCGCCCGCGCCGCGAGGTAGGCGGGGAACGAGAGCGTGCCGAAGATCGCCGTGATGCCGAGCTGCGGGATCAGCTCGAGCAGCCGCCGCGACTGGCCGACGCCGACCGGCACGACGGTGGCGCCCGAGGCCTCGAGCGCCATGTGGTCGGCGATGCCCCCCGCGTAGAGCGCGTAGTTGAGGCAGTGCGCGACGAGGTCGTCGGGCCGGACGCCGGCGATCCGGAAGGCGCCGCCGCCGATCGCGCTGTTCGCCTCGTGGTCGCGGCGCGTGAGCCCGATCGCCACGGGCTCGCCGGTGGTGCCCGAGGTGACGTGCATGCGCACGAGCCGCTCGCGCGGGACGCACAGGTGCGGCCCGAACGGCGGGTCGGCCCGCTGGCCCGCCCGGATCTCGTCCTTCGTGGTGAACGGCAGCCGCGGCAGGTCGGCGACCGTGCGGACGCGCGCGCCCGCCAGGCGCTGCCGGTACCACGGCGAGGAGCGGTCGAGGTGGTCGAGCTGCTCGCGCAGCAGGGCGTCGATCACCGGCCGACCATAATCCGCGCGTGCCCCGCGACGCTCCGCCGCTGATCCGGCGCCTGCCCGAGCAGTACTTCGCGCGCATCCTGGCGGCGGCGGCCGCGGCCCGCGCGCAGCCGGGCGAGCGCTTCATCGACCTCGGGCGGGGCAACCCGGACCTGCCGCCTCCGCCGCACGCCATCGAGGCGGTGCGCGCGGCGGCGCTCGAGACGCAGACGACGGTCGTCCACGGCTACCCGCCGTTCGGCGGCCACCCCGAGCTGCGGGAGGCGATCGCCGATCGCTACCGCGCCGACCACGGCGTGGGACTCGACCCCGAGCGCGAGGTCGCGGTGGTGCCGGGCACCAAGACGGCGATCATGCTCGTC
>DATLGB010000146.1:0-13235 GCA_035540675.1 Solirubrobacteraceae bacterium
GCCGGCGACGGGTGCCGGGCGCCGCTCGGGTGCCGGGACCTGGCGCCGGACGCGCCGAAGACGGTGCGCCTGCGCTTGCATCGAACGTCCGCGTCCAGATAGGTTGCGCCGGACAGGGTCGGCAACAGCCGGCCGGGCACAACAAGGCGATGGTGCGCGAGCGGTTGGGAAGGGCCGAGCGTGGCGCCGGAGCCGGACGTGGGAGCAGCAGCGTGATGGGTACCGGGACGGTCAAGTGGTTCAGCGACGACAAGGGCTTCGGCTTCATTACGCCCGATGAGGGCGGCCGAGACCTCTTCGTCCATTACTCCGGCATCACCGGCGACGGCTACAAGTCGCTCGCCGAGGGAGCCAAGGTCTCATTCGAGGAGGAGACCGGCGACAAGGGCCCGAAGGCCGTCAACGTCGTCAAGCTGTAGGTTCGCCAGACACGGAGCGCAGGGCGCCCGGGTGGTCCCGGGCGCCGTGCCGCTGGGCGCGGGATCGCAACGATCGCCGCCCGAGGGTGTTCAATGGCGGTGATGACTTCGAACTACACCGCGCGGTTCCTCACGCTCGCGCTGGCTGCGCTGGCGGCGCTGCTTCTCGCACCCGCCGCTGCGCCGGCCAAGATCATCGAGCTGGGGAAGACCGCCCAGGAGCCCGAGCCGAGCTGTCCGGCCAAGCCGTGCCTCGCCGTTTCGCGCACCACCGGATACCAGGTCAAGATCGGCACCGAGCGCGACCTCTTCGTCGTGCCCCGTGCAGGCCGCATCGTCGCCTGGACGATCCATCTCGGCTCTCCCACCAAGAAGCAGATCTCGTTCTTCAACCAGACCCTCGGCGGCGCGCCGTCGGCCGGCATCTCGGTGCTCAAGCCGGGCGAGCGGCTCTACGGCCGCGTCCTGTCGCAGTCGCCGGTCGAGACGCTCACCCCGTACCTGGGGGACACGGTCCAGTTCCCGCTCGAGCGCTCGCTCAGCGTCAAGAAGGGCAACCTCATCGGGTTGACGGTCCCCACCTGGGCCCCCGCCCTCGCCGTCGGCTTCGGCAACGACACGTCCTGGCGCGCCAGCCGCAGGGAGAAGAAGTGCTCGGACACGGCGATGCAGACGGCGCTCACCAGCGTCCGCGCGCTCGGCCGGTTCCAGTGCCTCTATCGCACCGCGCGGCTGACGTACTCGGTGACGATGATCACCAGCCCGAAGCCCGCCAGGAAGAAGAAGCGCTCCTAGAGCGGCCTCGACGGCCTCGGCGCGCGTGCCCCCGGGCACGCGCGCCGAGCGTGCGTTCCCACCCGCGCGAACGCGCCTCGCGCCGCTCCCGCCCGCCGCGCTCCTCACCACCGCCCCCCGGCGAGCTTCTTCTTAATCCGCTTGCTCAGAGCAAGTTCATTTTCTTGCACAGAGCAAGAATGCAGAGCAAGAATGCAGAGCAAGAATGCGGGGAGCAAGAACGCGGGCGAGGCGAGGCGGGACGGTGGCGCGCTACGGGGTGGTGCGGACGGCGACCGCGGCGAGGTCGGCCACGGCCTCGAGGGTGCGCAGGTCGAGCGGGCTGACGCGGCGCATGCGGCGGAAGCCGACCGACAGGGCGCCGACGGTGCGGTCGTCGACGGTCATCGGGACGGAGACGGCCGTCTGCAGTTGCCGCAGGCCGGGGTTGGTGGGCAGGCGCACGTCGCTCTGGTAGGCGTTCGAGATCGCCGGCCGGCCGCTGAGCAGGACCTGGCCGGCGACGCCCTCGCCGGGTTTCATCAGGTAGCCGACCCAGCCCTCGGGGGTGTTCCAGCCCGCGGTGGCGACGCCGCCGCGCTCGCCGTCGCCGAGGTAGACGCCCGCCATGTCGCCGCCGACGGCCTGCGCGGCCTCGCACGCGAGCGCCGCGAGGACCCGGTTGAGGTCGCCGGCGGACTTGACCGCGTGCGCGGCGCGGGCGAGGGCGCCGCGGCGCTCGCCGCCCGCCTCGGCGCCCTCGCGCGCCTCGAGCAGGGCGAGCCCGGCGGCGGCCTGGTTGGCGAGCAGCCGCGCGAGCTCGATCTCGTCGTCGCCGAACGTGCGCGGCGTGCGGCTGACGAGCACGACCACCCAGCGGACGTCCCCGTCCCAGATCAGCGGGACGAACAGCGCCGAGGCGGCGTCGAAGCGGTCGACGTAGTCCGCGCGGATCGTGTCGTCGGCGCGGGTGTCCGGCACGTGCACGACGTCCCTGGACGCCACCACGCGCGCCGTGCCCGACGGCCGCTCGTCGATGACCTGCACGTACGCGTCCGCGTCGTCGCGGTCGAAGGCCATGACCTGCGCGTGCCCGACCGTCGCGTCCTGCGAGACCTCGATCGCGTGCACCTGGTCGACCGCCAGCAGCTCGCGCACCGCCGCGCTCAGGGCGTTGACGAGCTCCCCCGGCGCGCCTGCCTGCAGCGCCGCCTCCGAGAGCGCCCGCAGGCGCCGGACGGGCTCGCCGGCGATCATGCCGCCGGGCTCAGGGCGTGCCGCCGTCGCCCTCGCAGGCGCCGGGGTTGTCCGCGCAGAACTGGTCGAGCCCCTCGTCGGCCGTCGCCCCGCCCGTGTCCTGCGATGGCGCCTGTGTCGCCTGCGGCGCCGGGGTGCTCGTGCCGCCGGTGGTGCCGGGCGTGGTGGCCCCGCCCGTGGTGCCGCCGGTCGTGCCGGGGGTCGTGCCGCCGGTCGTGCCGCCGGCCGTCCCGTCCGCCGGTGTCGGCGTCGGCGTCGGCGTCTCGTCGGCGTCGGGGTCGTCGTCGTCGTCGGCCGCCGGTGCGTCGCCTTCGTCGGGGACGGTGAGGGTGGGCGGCGGCAGCTTGACCTCCTGGTAGGCGACCTCGGCGCCGCCGCAGCCGGCGGCGAGGAGCGCGAGCGCGAGCAGGAGGGCTAGTAGGGCTGGGCGGCCCGGCATCTCAGTGCTGCCCTCAGCGCTCGAGTGCGGCCATCCGGCGGCCGCAGGTCGGGCAGTCGTTGAGGTCCTTCTGCGCGAGCTGGTCGCACCAGTTGCAGAAGCGCAGGTTCTCGACCGACCACGGCAGCTCGGACCGCGACGGCGCCAGCGGCACAACCTTGCCGACCGGCTGCAGCGTCTCGCCGGTCTCGCGGTCCTTGTAGATGCGCCCCGGTTCCGCCTCGATCAGGATCTCGCGACCCGTGGACGGGGTGCGCATGCGGTACTTCTGGCGCACGGTCATCGCGGCGCACCTTACCACCGGGCAGGGCTAGCCTCCGCCGCCGTGCGCGTGCTCGTCTTCCACGGCTACCTGCTCCACGGGACCGGCTCGAACGTCTACAACGCGCGGCTGGCGGAGGCGCTCGTGCGCGCCGGCCACGAGGTCCACCTGCTCTGCCAGGACCGCGACCCGCTGTCGCTGACCTGGGTCGACGCCGCGGGCGACTGGGACGGCGGCGCGCTCGCGCTGCGGGCGCGGCGCGAGCCGGCGCGGGCGACGGTGTACCGCCCCGCCATCGGCGGCCTGCTGCCGGTGTACGTCGCCGACCGCTACGACGGGATCGAGGCCCGGCCGTTCCCCGAGCTCTCCGACGCGGAGGTGGAGGCCTACGTGGCCCGCAACGTGGCGGCCGTCGCCGAGGTCTGCGACCGCGTGCGGCCGGACGTCGCCCTCGCCAACCACCTGGTCATGGGGCCGGCGATCCTGGCGCGCGCGCTCGGTCCCCGCGGCGTGCCGTACGCGGTCAAGATCCACGGCAGCGCGCTCGAGTACACGGTCAAGCCCCACCCGCGCTTCGAGCCGTGGGCCCGGGAGGGGCTCGCCGCCGCGCGCGCGGTGCTCGTCGGGTCGCGCCACACCGCGGAGAGCCTGTGGGCGGCCATGGACGACCCGGAGCTGCCGGCGCGCACCCGGCTCGGCCCGCCCGGCGTCGACGTCGAGGCGTTCAACCCGCTCGCGCCGGACGCCGCGCGCGGGCGCCTGCGCGCGCTCTGCGCCCGGCTCGCCGCGATGCCGGCCACGCCGCCCGCCGCCGGCGCCGGGTCGTTCGCCCGCGATCCCGCGGAGGCCGCGCGCGCGCTCGGGCGCCTGGAGCCGGCGCGCGACCGGCTCGTCGTGTACGTCGGCAAGCTGATCGCCTCCAAGGGCGTCGAGCTGCTGCTGGCGGCGTGGCCCCTCGTGCTGCGCGAGCACCCCGACGCCCGGCTGCTGGTGGTGGGCTTCGGAGCGTGGCGCGACGGCCTCGAGCGGCTCGCCGCCGCGCTCGCCGCCGGTGACCTCGCGACGGCTCGGGCCCTGCGCGCCGAGGACGGCCGCGAGCTGCCCGAGCTCGGCGCGTTCCTGGCCTCGCCGCTCGCCGGCGACGCCTACGTGGCCGCTGCGGCCGCGCTGCCGGACCGGGTCGTGTGGACGGGGCGGCTCGAGCACGACGAGCTGGCCGACGTGCTGCCGGCGGCCGAGGCGCTGGTGGCCCCGAGCACCTTCCCCGAGGCGTTCGGCATGGTGGCCGCGGAGGGGGCGGCCTGCGGCGCGCTGCCGGTGGTCGCCCGCCATTCGGGCCTGGCCGAGGTCTCCGAGGCGCTGGCGGCGCGGGTGCCCGCCGCCGCGCGCGAGTGGCTGTCGTTCGAGGTCGGGCCGCGCGCGGTCGAGCAGCTCGCGGGCTGCCTCTCGGGCTGGCTGGACGCCGACGCCCGCACGCGCGCCGCCACCCGCGACGCGCTCGTCGCGGTGACGCGCGAGCGCTGGTCGTGGGACGGCGTCGCCCGCACCGTCGTGGCGGCCGCGCGCGGTCACCTCGACGACCTGTCGACCCCCTGACGCGCCCGCCGGTCCGGGGGCGTCCCGCCACCCGATCACGTAGGATGCCGCGCGTCATGCGGCGCCCCGGCTCGATCCCGAAGACCCTCGCAGGCCTCGTCGCCGGCGGCGCGCTGCTGCTCGGCCTCGGCGCGTGCGGCGCCGGCGTGAACTCCGAGGACGAGAACCTCATCGCCGGCAAGCGCGCCTTCATCGAGAAGTGCGGGTCCTGCCACAAGCTGGCGCGCGCCGGGACGACCGGTGTCGCCGGACCGGACCTCGACGCCGCCTTCGAGCGGGCGCTCATCGACGGGATGAAGCGCGACACAATCGAGGGCGTCGTCTACCGCCAGATCGAGCAGCCGAATCGGTTCCCGCAGCTCGCCGTAACCGACCCCGAGGACAACGAGCCAGGCGCGCTCATGCCCGCCAACATCGTCAAGGGCAAGCTCGCCCACGACGTGGCCGCCTACGTCGCCTTCGCTACGGCCGCCCGCGGCGACGACCCCGGGCGCCTGGCCGACATCGGCGTCGAGAAGTCGACCGCGACCGCCAAGGCCGAGAACGGCACGCTCGACATCCCGGCCGACGAGGGCGGCGCGCTGCTCTACCAGTTCGCCAAGGCCACCGCCGAGGCCGGCTCGCTCACCATCAACTCCAAGAACGACTCCGGCGTGCCGCACAACATCGCCCTCGAGGGCAACGGCGTCGACGAGCTCGGGCCCGTCGTGCAGGACGGCGGCGTGTCGACGATCAAGGTCGACGTCGAGCCGGGCGAGTACACGTTCTACTGCTCGGTGCAGGGCCACCGCGAGGGCGGGATGCTCGGCACGCTCACCGTCGAGTAGCGCCGCTAGGCGGCGAGCTCCTGTGCGAGCAGCGCCGCGAGCTTCTCGCGCGAGCGGGCGCTGACGGCCCGCACCAGGGCGCGCTCCCACGCCCCCTCGTCGATCGCGCCAGCGTGGTCGACCTTGAGCCGCCGCAGCGTGGGCTGCGGGTCGACGTGGCCGGCCAGCACGCGCGCGCGCTCCTGCGCGGCCGCGTGCTGCACGCGCAGCAGGGGCGTGCGCCCGAGCCCCGCGCAGTCGGCGAGGATCCGCGCCGCCGCCGGCGGGACCGCCTGGCGGCCGAGCCGCTCCCACGCGACCTCGGCGCCGGCGTCGATCAGCGCCTGGCGCAGGACCTGCCAGCCGTGGTGACGGTCGGCGCAGCGGCGGACCAGAAAGCGCGCGAGCTCGTGGGCGAGCGCCAGGTCCGCCGCGTCCGGGTCCTCCGCCCGCGCGTCGAGTGCGCGCAGCGCCTCGCCGACGCGGTCGCCCCTGCGCACGGCCTGGGCGAGCTCGGCGCTGCTGCGGCGCTGGCGCGTGCGCGGGTTGACCCCGGGGTCGTCGTCGCCGGGCGGCTGACCGGGCGGCGCGGTCAACGCGCCGCCGCGAGGGACGCCCGCCGCGCCTCCGCCTCGCGCTCCTCCTCACGCGCCGAGGCCTGGGCGGCGCGGTAGAAGAGGAAGCTCAGGGCGAACACCATCAGGTACACGTCGACGGTGATCATCGCGGCTCCCGCGAGCTGCTGGTCGTGCAGCGCGCTCAGCCCGAAGCGCCGCTCGCCCGTCCCGTAGACGTCCGCGTAGAGCGGGTGGCGCGTGAACACGAACGCCATCCCGAGCATCATCCCCAGCATCCGCGCGCCGAGGATGTGCCCGATCTTCCACAGGTGGGGACGCAGGCGCCGGCGCTTGGGCTCGAGCACCGACCACCACACGAGCACGCCGATGCCGATGAACGACGCGTGCTGGAGGGCGTGGACCGGCGCGTGCCGCACCGCCGCCTCGAACATGACGCCGAAGTGCCAGCCGTAGAGGACGAGCACGTACAGCGGGATCGCGACCAGCGGCCGCCGCAGCGTCCGGAACAGCGCGCGCAGGCGCGCGCGCCGGGCCAGCGGCACGAGCACGTCGCGCGGCAGCAGGAACATCAGCACCGGGTTGCGCACGCCGGCCAGCAGCAGCGGCGCCGCGAGGTCGGCGATCAGCAGGTGCTGGGCCATGTGGAAGCTCAGCAGCTCCTCGCCGAGCGGGTGGATGGGGGAGAGCAGGCCCGCCGCCCACAGCGCGATCCCGAGATGGAACAGCGCGATCTGCCGCCGGGGCACCCGCACGCCGCGGCGCCCGAGCACGCGCAGCGCGCGCAGGTACAGGCCCTCGGCGGTGGCGAGGCCGACGATGACCGCCGGGTCGAGCGCGAGCTCCATCGCCCGGAAGTGTGGCGGACCGCTAGAAGAGCGCGCGCCCGCCGAGCACGGCGACCAGCGCGACGACGAAGACGACGAGCACCCAGACGAGCAGCCGGAACGCCTCGCCCTCCGAACGCAGCGGGTTCAGCACGGCGCTAGAGGATGTAGACCGTGAAGTACACGATCAGCCACATCACGTCGACGAAGTGCCAGTAGATGCCGGGGATCTCGACGCCGCGGTGCTCCTTGGCGGAGAAGTGCCCGCGGAACGCGCGCACGCACACCATCGCCAGCAGCACCAGGCCGATGAACACGTGCGCCCCGTGCAGGCCCGTGAGGCCGTAGAAGATCGTGCCCTGCGCGTGGTCCTGCGGCGCGAAGCCGATGTGGACGTACTCGTTGATCTGCACGAACAGGAACGTGACGCCGAGCAGGAAGGTCGTGAACATGCCGGCCTGCAGGCCGACCCGGTTGTCGTTCTTGATGCACTTCTCGGCCCAGTGCAGGGTGAACGACGACGCGACGAGGATCGCCGTGTTGACGCCGGCGATCAGCTTCGGCAGCTCGGTCCCCGCGGCGGGCCACTCCGCGTTGTTGACCACGCGGATGAAGAAGTAGGCCGTGAAGAACGCCCCGAAGACCATGATCTCCGAGATGATGAAAAGCAGCATCCCGAGCAGGTTCGGCTCGACGCGCGACGACCGGTTGGCCGGCGGCGGGCCGTGGTGGTCGTGCTCGTCGGCGTGAGCGGCCATGCCCGTGGTGCCCCCGAGGGCTCCGGCTTCCATCAGCGCGCGGCCTCCTGGCTCGCCGCCGGCTCGGCGGACGACTCGACGTGCTCGACCGGCTTGCCCGTCGCGCGCTTGATGCGGTCCACGAGGCCGCCCTCGAGCCAGCGCGAGCGGTACTCCGGCAGGGTGGAGATGACGACTTCCGAGATGAAGAAGTAGCCGACCGCGTTCATCGTCGCCGCGAACGGGTCCGGGTCGCCGATCATGCCGGCGGCGATGATCCCGTCCTCCTCGAGCGACTCGAGCAGCGCCTTCAGGCGCCCGCGCGCGGCGGCGACGGCGCGGCCGTCGCCCGAGTTCTGCGGCACGACGACGATGAAGCGCCGCGGCCCCTGCTCGGCGAGCTGCTTGAGGTGCGCCACCAGCTCGCCGCCCGCGACGGTCTGGTTGGCGACGACGAGCGTGACGTCGAACGGCAGGCCCTCGTTGGCGATGTCGACGACGATGTGCCGGACGGGCAGCCCGGTCGCCTGCTCGATGCGCTCGGGCAGGTCGCGCCGCAGCCAGCCCGACGAGGCGCCGGGGTGGGTGGAGACGAAGACCTCGTCGATCCGGTGCTCGGCGATGGCGTCCATCGCCGCGTTGAACGGGTCCTCGTCGCCCGTCTCGCCGTGGGCGTCGATCCCGTTCTGCCGGGCGAACGCCAGCGCGAGGTCGACGCGCACCTGCGCGGAGCTGCGGACGGCCTCGTCGTAGATGACGTTGCCGTACTTCGGGCGCGCGCGGGGGACGACGACGAAGAAGCGCGCGTCGCCCTGCTCGTGGCGCTCGACGATCGCGTCGAGCAGCGCCTTGCCGCCGATGGTCTCGTTGGCCAGGACGAGGACGTTCGCCATGTCAGGCCTCCGCCTTCTCCGCCGTCGCCGGCTCGCGCTGGTCGGCGGTCTTGAAGATGCCGTGCACCGCCCCCGGGACGCCGTACTCGTACGGGCCGCCGACCACGGTCGGGAGGCGGTCGAAGTTGAAGATCGGCGGCGGCGAGGAGACCTGCCACTCGAGCGTCAGCGACTTCCAGGGGTTCGCCGACGCCTTCGGGCCGCCGCGCCAGCTCGAGACGACGTTGTAGAGGAACACGAGCGTCGACAGCCCGAGCATGAACGAGGCGATCGAGATGAACAGGTTCCAGCCGGCGAACTGCTCGGAGTAGTCGAACACGCGGCGCGGCATGCCCTGCGTGCCGATCAGGTGCATGGGGGCGAAGGTCGCGTTGAAGAAGATCATCGTCGACCAGAAGTGCAGCTTGCCGAGCGTCTCGTCGTACATCCGGCCCGTCATCTTCGGGAACCAGTAGTAGACCCCGGCGAAGATCGTGAACAGCGACCCGCCGTAGAGGACGTAGTGGATGTGGGCGACGATGAAGTACGTGTCGCTGACGTGGATGTCGAACGGGATCATCGCCAGCATCACGCCCGAGATCCCGCCGAGCGTGAACATCGTCAGGAAGCCGAGCGCGAACAGCATCGGCGTGTCCAGGTGCAGCACGCCGCGCCACAGCGTCGCCAGCCAGGAGAAGATCTTGATCCCGGTCGGGACGGCGATGATCGCCGTGGTGACCATCATGGGCACGCGTATCCATGGCTGCATGCCCGACACGAACATGTGGTGCGCCCACACCGTGAACCCGAGCAGCACGATGGCCAGCAGCGAGAACGCCATCATCCGATAGCCGAAGATCGGTTTCCTCGCCTTGACGGAGATGATCTCCGACACGATCCCGAAGCCCGGCAGCATCATGATGTAGACGGCCGGGTGCGAGTAGAACCAGAAGACGTGCTGGTACATCAGCACGTCGCCGTTGGCGGACGGGTTGAAGAAGTTGAACCCGAGCGCGCGGTCGAGCAGGACGAAGAACTGCGACGCCGCGATGAACGGCGTGGCGATGACGACCAGCAGCGAGGTCGAGAAGTTCGCCCACACCAGCAGCGGCATGCGCCAGAACGACATGCCCGGCGCGCGCATGGTGATGATGGTCACCAGGAAGTTCAGCGCGGTGGCGATCGACGACGCGCCGGCGAACTGCACCCCGATCGTGAAGAACAGCTGCCCGATCGGCATGCTCGTCGACAACGGCGCGTACGCCGTCCAGCCGGTCGAGAACGAGCCGCCCGGGGCGAAGAACGACAGCGTCATCATGATCCCGGCGATCGGGAGCATCCAGAACGACAGCGCGTTCAGGCGCGGGAACACCATGTCCGGCGCGCCGAGCATGAGCGGGATGACGTAGTTGCCCAGGCCCGCGAACACGGGGATGATGAACAGGAAGATCATCAGCGACGCGTGGACGCTGAAGAGCCCGTTGTACGTGTTGCCGTCGACGAACTGCGCGCCCGGCGCCGCCAGCTCCGCCCGCACGAGCATCGCCAGCAGGCCGCCGATGAACATGAAGATGAACGACGTGACGACGTACTGGATGCCGATCACCTTGTGATCGGTGTTCACGCGGAAGTAGTCCTTCCACGAGTGCGCGCCGTGGTCGGAGTGGTCGTCGGGCCGCGTCGGCTTGCCGGCCGCCCAGTAGAACCAGTGGTCGAAGGCGCCGAGGCCGACGAGGAAGAACAGCGGCGCCGCGAGCATCGAGATGATCGTGATCGCCTCGCCGTGGACGAGGTCGTCGAGCCCGTACGCCGCGCGCGTGGCGACGCTCAGGCCGAACGAGAAGAGGATGCCGACCAGCAGCGCGAACGTCGCGCGCAGCAGGCCCGGCTGCCGGAGGCGTGCCGCCGTCATCGGTGCGCCCTCATCCCTTCGCGACCTCCTCCAGGTACGTCACCAGCGCGTCCAACTCGGCCGCCGACAGCGTCTGCTCGTAGTTCGGCGGCATGATTCCCGCCTGGAAACCCTTGGTGATCTGCTCGTTCGGCGCGACGATCGACTCGCGGATGTAGTCCGCGTCGCGGCCGGCGAGCGTCTCGTCGAGGTTCGGGCCGATGGCGCCGTCGGTGCCCGCGTCGGCGAGCATGTGGCAGGAGCCGCAGTCGTTGTCCGTGAAGACGCTCTTGCCGTCCACGTCGGCCTGCTGGCCGCCCTCGTCCTCGCCGCCCTCGCCGCCGCCGGCCGCCTCGGTGCGCTTCTCCTGCAGCCAGCGGTCGAACTCGGCCGACTCGACGACGTGCGCCGACTGGCGCATCACCGCGTGGCCGAGCCCGCACAGCTCGGCGCAGACGACGGGATAGGTGCCGAGCCGCGTCGGCGTCACGCGGTACTTGGTGTCCACGCCGGGGACGGCGTCGACCTTCCAGCGGAACTCCGGCACCCAGAAGTCGTGCAGGACGTCCTTGGTCTTGATCGTGAACAGGACGCTGCGATCCTTGGGCACGTAGAGCTCGTCGGAGGCGATCTCCTCGCCGCCCGGCGTGGCCGCCGGGTAGAAGAACGTCCAGGTGAACTGCTCGCCGACGACCTTGACGTTGAGCTCGCGCGGCTCGCCGGCCGCCGGCGCCTTCTCGGCGTCCTGCAGGACGACGAACGCGTAGGTGCACAGGGCGAGCATCATCACGGCCGGGATCAGCGTCCAGATGACCTCGAGGCGCGTGTTGCCGTGGATGGGCGGCCCGTCCATGTCCTCCTCGCCCGGGCGCACCTTGAAGCGCCACGCGCAGTACAGGACGACCGCCGAGACGAGCACGAACATCGGCACGGAGGCGATGATCAGCACGTCGTAGAAGGTGTCGATCGGCTCCGCCTGGGTGGACGCCTGCAGCGGGAACCAGTCGATGATCAGGCCGAGCGCGATCCCCACGAGGGACGCGATCACGGCGATCGCGATCATGGGCACCAGCGACGCCGGGCGGTCCGCGGTTCGCAGGCGCTCGGACGCCGGCGCCGGGGCTGTTCTCTCCTCCGAAGCCATCGGAGGCGGCATCCTATGCCAGAGGCGCGACGGAGGGAACCGCGGCCCCACGAGGGCCCGCCGCGGGTGATCGGCGCCTGACAGGAGAGCGGCGATGCTCGCCGCCGCGGGCGCCGGCGACCGGGGCTCAGGCCCGGCGCCGGCGCCGCGCTAGGCGGCCAGCGGGAGGGCGCCGTCGGGACGGCTGGCGGCGCGCACGCGGTAGTCGGAGGGTGCGACGCCGATGTGGCGGCGGAACGCCTTGGCGAACTGCGCCGGCTGGCGGTAGCCGACGCGGCGGGCGACCTCGCGGACCGTGAGGCCGCGGTCCGAGAGCATCGCCGCGGCGCGCTCCATGCGCACGCGGGTCAGGTGCTCGCGGAAGGTGGTGTTGCCGATCTCGGCGTACGCGCGCTGGAGCTGGCGGCGAGAGGACGCGACGCGGCGCGCGATGTCGTCGAGGGACAGGTCCGAGGCGTACTCCTCGGACACGATGGCGACGGCATCCTCGAACAGGGCGGTCCGGTGGTGGATGGTGGAGGGGCGGTGAACTGGCACGTATGGAGTACGCCGTGGACGTCTCAGCGGATGATCGCGGCGCGCCGGCGCCTGTCAAGCTGGCGCCCCGGCGTTCTGACGTGGGCGTCGGCGCGTCGACCCCGGGAGCACGGTAGGCTTGCCCTTGCGTCAATCGTTGCAAGCTCAGCAGTAGAGACCTCGGAGGCAGCGCAGGAATGAGTCACGTTCGCGACGGCATGAGCACGATGGTCCTGACGGTCGGCCCGGGCCACACCCTGCGGCAGGCCGCCAAGCTCATGGCCGAGCGCGAGGTGGGCGCCGCGGTGGTGCAGGACCCCGACGCCGCCGGCCCCGGCATCCTCACCGAGCGCGACCTGCTCGAGGCCATCGGCCGCGGCCAGGACCCGGACGTCGAGACGGTGGGCGAGCACCTCACGCCCGACCTCGTGTTCGCGTCGCCGGAGTGGTCGCTCGAGCAGGCGGCGTCCGAGATGATCCGGCGCAAGTTCCGGCACCTGATCGTCGTCGACCACGGCGAGATCGTCGGCGTGCTCTCCATGCGCGACATCGTGCGCTGCTGGACCTCCGCCGGCGCGACGACGCCCGTCGACGGCGCGCCCGCGGCGGCGTAGCGCGCGGGGGGTCGTGCTATACCCCGGGTGGGGCGCAAACCCTCGCGCCCCTCTGTGGCGCCCTGGGCCAGGTGAGGGGGTCGGGTGCCGGATGCGTGCCACGTCGGAGGTTGGTCCGTTTCGGCGCTGCGGAGGGTCAGACCCCTCAAGGCAGCCCAAGGTGGGGGGTCGGGTGCCGAATCCGTGCCACGTCGGACGTGGTTCGTTTCGTGGTCGCACAGCGAGCCGAATACGTGCCACGTCGGACGTGGTCCGTCTGGTGGTCGCATCGCGAGCCGAATACGTGCCACCTCGGCGTGGGGCGGCACGTGGTCAGGATGCTGGGCGCGCGGCTGCGTCGCGCTGCGCAGCGGGGAGGGTCAGACCCCTCGATGCGGAAGCGGCGCGACGCCGCCCGTCGACGGCACCCCCGCGGCCGCGTGGCCGCGGCGGCGGGTGGACGGGGCGGCCGCCGCGGCGCTAGTGCGCCGAGTGGTCGAGCGGGAGCTCGTCGATGTCGCGGCGCA
>DATLGB010000147.1:0-7859 GCA_035540675.1 Solirubrobacteraceae bacterium
CCCGCGCCGTCGACGCCGCCGCCGGGCAGCTGATCGTGCGCGAGGCGGGCGGCTTCGTCGCGTTCACCGCGTACGACGAGCCGCTGGCCGCTCCGCTGGACACCGAGCCGCGCTCGCCGGTGGTCGCCGCGCGCACCGCGAGCACGCTCGACGAGCTCGCGCGCATCCCGCGCGTGTGACGGTCGGCGCAAGTCCGGGCGCCCCCCGGCGTTGCAGACACCATGCCGACCATCGCTTCACGGGCACGGCGCGTCGGGGCTCTGGCGAGCGTCGCCGCCGCCGCGGCCCTGTTCGCCGCCACCGCCCTCGCCGCGCCCGCCCGCCAGGGCACCGTCTCCGCCTCGTCGCCCGTCTACTCGTGGGACGGCGGCCCCGCCAACGGCTCGGGCCAGGGAGTCGCGGCGCTGCGCTGCACGCCGCTGGTCTACGAGTGCGAGGACACCCTCGTCGAGGTCAAGGACGCCGGTGACCTCCTGGCCGAGATCAAGGCCGGCGACGGCGCCAACGATCTCGACGTCGCGATCTACAAGTCCGATGCCCAGGGCACGACCGACAGCGAACCCGGCGCGGACAACCCCGACACCGAGGACGTCTCCACCAACAAGGACGCCAAGGCCACCCTGCGCAAGGCGCAGCCCGGCTTCTACGTCGTCCGCGTGCGCATCTTCGACGGCATCCGGGCCACCTGGAAGGGCACGGCGACGCTGAAGCCGGCGGTCGCGCCCGCGCCGGAGCCGGCAGCCACGCCCACCCCGGAGCCGACGGCGACGCCGCAGGGCGAGCAGCCAAAGAAGAAGTCGGCGAAGGAGCGCCGCAACGCCTGCAAGAAGAAGGCGAAGAAGATCAAGAACAAGCGCAAGCGCTCGAAGGCGATGAAGCGCTGCAAGAAGATCCGCTAGACGCCTGACGTGCGCGGCCGGCCCCGCGGGGGCCGGCCGTCACTCGCGCTCTGCGCGTCAGGCGTCGCCGTGGTGGACGGCGCAGTGCGCGTCGCGCGCGGCGCTCGACTCGCCCAGCAGCGTCCGGTAGGCGGTGGCCGAGCGCAGCGCCAGCGCCTCCCGCTCGGCGAACGCCTCGATCGACGCCTCGACCGTCGCGCGCTCGAGCGAGGTGCGGGCGGTGGCGAGGCGCTCGGCGTTGCGCCAGGCCTGCTCGCGCCAGGACGGCACGATCTGGAAGCTCGCCCAGTCGTCCATCAGCGTGCCGTCGATGCCGCCGTCGTCGGCCGTCGGGTCGAAGCGGCGCGCGATCTCGGGGAAGATCGTGTCGCTGACGCGGTTGAGGAACTCGTTGACCTTGTCGTGGTCGGGCTTGCGCGAGCGGCCGTCGGGCGCGACGAGCCCGATCGCCTCGAGCACGTACGGCAGGTCGCGGTTGATGTGGGCGCTCATCCCGAGGAAGACGTTGCCCGACGAGCTGACGGAGCGGTCGCGCGCCGCGTCGAAGGCGATGCGCCAGGCGGCCGGCACGGCCGAGCGGCGGCCGGCGGCGTAGTCGTCGAAGGCGCGGAAGTAGAAGGCGGCGAACACCGCGTCCTCGTGGTTGACGAACGCCGGGTCGGCGAAGAACCCGGGCGTCGTCGCCGCGCGCCGGTACTCCTCGGTCGTGCGCAGGTAGGTGAGCGCGAAGATCGCGTTGTGGTCGCAGCGCGCGGCGAGCGCGTCGAAGCGGCGCGTCATCTCGCGCACGACCTTGTCGACGCAGACGAGCTTGCCCGAGACGCACTCGTCGGCGCTCGTCGGCTCGTAGGCGAGCCCCGGCGCGCCCGGCAGCAGGTTCGTCCAGGCGGTGAACGGCGGATCTTCGGCGCGCGCGGGGGCGGGAAGCGCCAGGAGCGCGGCGAGGAGGGCGAGCAGGAGAAGGGACTTGCGAGGCATGCGGTGCGGGTCCTTTGGGGTCACGTCCCCGCCCACAGCCGCTTAACGGGCGCCTTGACGCCGTCCTTGACCGACTGGACGAGTGTTCGACGCCTACTCTCGGAAGGGTGATCGACTGGCGGCTGGCGGATTCCATCGCGCGCGCGGTCGCGTCCACTGTCCCCGCGGCCGACGGCTTCGGCCCCGTGGCCGCCGAGGTCGAGGCGTTCGCCGAGCGCAGCGCGGAGCTCGTCGCGGGCTACACGGGGCTCGCCGGGGCGGCGGCCGTCCCGGCGCCCGAGACGATCGACCGCGGCGGCTGGGCGCAGACCAACCTGGCGTCGCTGCGGTCGGTGCTCGACCCGGTGGCCGAACGTGCCGGTGCGGGGCTGGGGCCGCTGTCGGGCATCGCGGGCGCGGTGGCGGGCACGCTGCTGGCGGTCGAGGTCGGCGCGCTGTCGGGCTTCCTCGCGGCGCGGGTGCTCGGTCAGTACGAGTTCCCGGTGCTCGACCCGTCCGCGCCGGCGCGGCTGCTGTTCGTCGGGCCCAACCTCGCCGCCGCCGCGCGCAACATGGACACCGACGACGCGACGCTGGCCCGCTGGGTGGCGCTGCACGAGAGCACGCACGCGCTGCAGTTCGCCGGCGTCCCGTGGCTGCGCGAGCACCTCGCATCCCGGGTCTCGGCGCTCGTGGCGGCGCTCGACGTGCGCATCGACCCCCGCGACCTGCTGCGCGTGCCCACCGGCGACGACGTGCGCACGCTGGTGGACGCCGTGCGCCGCGGCGAGTTCGTCGCGCTCATCGCCGGCCCGCAGCGGGCGGCGCAGCTCGAGGAGCTGCAGGCGACCATGGCCCTGATCGAGGGCTACGCGGAGCACGTCATGGACGCGGTCGGCGAGGCGCTGCTGCCGGACCTCGCGCGCCTGCGGGCGGCGCTCGAGCGCCGCCGCCACGAGCGCTCGGGGCTGCTGAAGGTGCTCGAGCGGCTGATCGGGCTCGACCTCAAGCTGCGCCAGTACGAGCAGGGCAAGCGCTTCTGCGACGCGGTGGTCGAGCGCGGCGGCATCGACGCGCTCAACCGCGCCTGGGCGGGGCCGGAGCAACTGCCGTCGCTGGCGGAGCTCGACGACCCGGCCGCCTGGCTGGCGCGCGTCGCGTAGCCCCTGCAGGGCCCGTCGTGGGGCCGCCCCGAGCGGCCGTTCCGGACCGCCGCGTAACCCGAACACGTGTGCGGTTTACAAACATGTGTTCGACGGGTACACTCGTCCTCGACTTAGAACTAATATCCTTAGTCCGAGAGGGGCTGACGCCACCAATGGCTGACACGACTTCCACCACCACGACCACCACGAGCACGACCGCCAAGAAGCCGGCCGCCAAGCGCGCCACGCGCACCCGCGCCGCTTCTTCGAGCCGCTCGACCACGAGCCGCTCGACCGCCGGGTCGAAGCCGGCCGCCAAGACGGCGCGCAAGTCGACGACCGCGCGCTCGACCCGCTCGCGTGCGGCGTCCGAGACCAAGTCCGCCGCCAAGTCGACTCGTACGGCGACGCGCAGCGCGACCACCCGCACGCGCAACGCCGCGGGCTCGGCCGCCAAGGCCAACACCCGCGCGGTCAAGGCCACGGCCGACGAGGGCCGCTCGTACGCCGAGCGCGCGCTGCTCGCCGGCGTCGGCGCCGTGCTCGAGACGCGCGACTCCGTTCGCGAGATGGCCAACGGCCTCGTCGCCCGCTACGGCTCGCTCGACGCCGCCGAGAAGCAGCTCGACAAGGCCCAGCGCACGCTGTCGCGCGACCTGACGAAGTTCGAGCGCCGCGGCAACACCGCCCGCAACCGCTTCGAGCGCGAGGTCCGCAAGGCCCGCACGAAGCTCGAGCGCGAGCTGCGCACGCGCCGCCGCGAGGTCGAGCGGACGGTCGACCGCAACACGAAGACCCTCCGCGTCGAGATCGGCCAGCGCGCCAACTCGGTGACCACGTTCGCGACCAGCCGGATCGAGAAGGCCGGCGAGCAGGTGCGCGCGCTGGTCTAGCGACCACTTCCCCCGCCGGGCGCCCGTGGAGAGGGTGCCGGCCCGGACGGGGAGAGTCTGCTCGCCTCATACCCCGCGAGCAGATGCAGCACCCTCTCCTCCCTCAACCGTCGAGTCGGCCTTCGGGCCGGCTCGTCGGTGTTTAACGGGCGCCCGCGAGAATCCGTCGCGCTTGTGCACGCTGGGCGTGCAGAACCTCGACGGGTTCCGGCGGGCCGGCGCTCAGCGCCAGGGGATCGGGTCGCCCCACGGCGTGGGGCCATCCGGCTCGCGCCCGACGGCCTCCAGGCGCGCTGCGCGCAGCCAACCGGGCGGGCGCTGCTCGACCGGCGCCGGCGGCGGAGCGGTGTCGCGCATGAACTGCTCGATCGCCGCCACCACGGCGGCCGCCTCCTCCGGGCTGGCGGAGTGGCCGAGCAGCGTGAGCTTCGGGCGGCGGTTCACGGGCCGCACATCATGCCGACGCGGGGGCGGCGGTGCCTCGCCGGAAGACGGCGACCATGGCCTAGCATCAGACGCGATATGCCCACGCGAGACCAGATCCTCGAGGCGCTCAAGGCGGTCATCGACCACGAGCTGCGGCGCGACATCGTCGAGCTCGACATGGTGCGCTCGATCGACATCCACGACAACGGCGTCGTCGACGTCATGGTGTCGCTGACCACCGCCGGCTGCCCGATCCGCAACACGTTCCAGACGGCGGTCGCCCAGGCCGTCTCCAAGCTCGACGGCGTGGTCGGCGTCAACGTCGCCTTCGACGTGCTGACCGAGACCCAGAAGCAGGCGCTGCAGCGCAAGCTCGGCCGCCCCGGCGGCCTGCCCGACGGCGCGCTCGCGCAGGTCAAGAACGTCCTCTGCGTGGGCTCGGGCAAGGGCGGCGTCGGCAAGTCGTCGATCACCGCCAACCTGGCCGCCGCGCTCGCCGCCGAGGGCAAGCAGGTCGGCGTGCTCGACGCCGACGTCTGGGGCTACTCGATCCCCCGCATGTTCGGCCTCGGCAACGAGCGCCCGAAGGTGTCGGCGGAGCGCAAGATCGTCCCGCCGGTGGTCGGCGGCATCAAGGTGATGTCGATCGGCTTCTTCCTGGACGAGGACGCCGCCGTCGTCTGGCGCGGGCCGATGCTGCACAAGGCCCTCACCCAGTTCCTCGAGGACGTGGAGTGGGGCGAGCTGGACTACCTGCTCGTCGACCTGCCGCCCGGCACCGGCGACGTCTCGATGACGCTCGCGCAGCTGCTGCCGCAGGCGAAGTTCCTGATCGTCACGACGCCGCAGCCGACGGCCCAGAAGGTCGCGCGCCGCTCCGCCGAGATGGCCGACAAGGTCAAGCTCGAGATCGCCGGCATCATCGAGAACATGAGCGGCTTCACCACGCCGTCGGGCGAGCGCTTCCAGATCTTCGGGGAGGGCGGCGGCCAGGACCTGGCCGACGAGCTCGGGGTGCCGCTGCTGGGCAAGGTGCCGCTCACGATGCCGCTGCGCGAGCAGGCCGACGCCGGCGTGCCGCTGGTCGCCGAGAACCCGGACGACCCGGCCGCCCAGGCGCTGCGGCAGACGGCGCGAGGGGTCATCGCCATCACGCCGGTCGAGCTCCCGGTGATGCAGTCGCCCGAGCCGGCGGCGCTCAACGTGGTGCCGCCGAAGCCGGCGGGCATGAGCCTGCCGATGGCGGGCTGAACCGCCCCGAGGTCGCTCCCATGGGGGTCGACGCCGACGGCCGCTACGAAGACGACGACGTCCCGCTGTTCGACGTCCTCGACGATGCCGACCGGCGCTGGCTGCACGAGCGCGGCGTCGTGCGGCAGTTCCCGCAGGGCACGGCGCTCGTGCACGAGCACGAGGCCTCCGACCGCGTCCTGATCGTCCTCGAGGGCCGCGTCAAGATCGCCAGCACCTCCGAGGACGGCCGGGAGCGGGTGCTGGCCTTCCGCGGCCCCGGCGAGGTGGTGGGCGAGCTGTCGGCGATCGACCGCAAGCCGCGCTCGGCCGGTGTGGTCGCGGTCGACCCGGTGCGCGCGCTCGTGCTGCCGGCCGGCGACTTCCGCGCCTTCCTCGAGCGCAGCCCGAAGGCGACGCTGCACCTGCTCGAGAAGTTCGTCGCGCGGCTGCGCGAGGCCGACCGCAAGCGCGTCGAGTTCGGCGTCACCGACACGATCGGCCGCGTCGCGGCGCGGCTCGTCGAGCTGGCCGAGCGCTACGGCAAGCGGGCGCCGGAGGGCATCCGGATCGACCTGCCGATCACCCAGGAGGAGCTCGCGAGCTGGGTCGGCTCCTCGCGCGAGGGGGTCAACAAGGCGCTGCACACGCTGCGCGGCCTCGGCTGGGTCGACGTCGAGCGGCGCTCGTTCACCGTCCTCGACCTCGACGCGCTGCGCCGGCGCAGCGGCTGACGGGTGGTCAGGCGGCCGCGCCGCCCGACTTGAAGTAGTCGGCGTTGATCTGGATGTACTTCGACCACTCGTCGGGAACCTGGTCCTCGGCGAAGCAGGCGTCCACCGGGCACGCCTCGACACAGGCATCGCAGTCGATGCACTCCTCGGGGTCGATGTAGAGCATCTCGACCTTGTCGTAGTCCGGCTCGTCGGGCGTCGGATGGATGCAGTCGACGGGGCAGACCTCGACGCAGGAGTTGTCCTTGGTGCCGATGCAGGGCTCGGTGATGACGTACGCCATGGGCGGCATTCTCTCAGAGGACCCCGGGACGGCGCGGTTAGGCTGCCCTGCATGCTGCTCTTGACGGGCGCGACCGGACGGGTCGGATCGGCGCTGCTGGGACGGTTGATGGAGCGCCGTGAACCGGTCCGCTGCCTGGTCCGGGATCCGCGCCGGCTCGGCCCTGAGCGGGTGCGCGTGCAGATCGCGCTCGGCGACCTGGCCGACCCGTCGAGCTTCCGCCACGCCCTGCGCGGCGTGCGCACCGTCGTCCACCTCGCGGCCACGGAGCGTGACCAGGCTCACGGAACGATCGAGGAGGTCGACGGCGTCGCCGTCTGGCGGCTGCTCCGCGCGGCCGAGCGCGCCGGCGTCGAGCACTTCGTGTTCCTGAGCCCGCTCGGGGCGACGCCGCACCACCGCGCCCGCCTGCACCGCGCGAAGGCGCTGGCCGAGCAGGCGGTGGCGGGGGCCGCGCTGCGGACGACGACGCTGCGCTGCTCGCTGATCTACGCGCCCGGCGACCGCCGTCTGGTCCTGCTCGACCTGCTGTCGCTGCTGCCCATCGTGCCGGTGACGCCCAGGATGGCGCGCGCCCGGTCGCAGCCGATCTGGGCCGGCGACGTCGCGGCCTGCGTCGATGGCGTGCTGGATCGCGAGCCGGACGGCGACCACGACGTGCTCGAGCTGGCGGGGCCCGACGTGGTGACGCACCGCGACGCGGTGCGCGTGGCGCTCGCGGCGGCCGGGCGCCAGCGGCGGCTCGTGCCGGTTCCGAGCCGCCTGATCCTGCGGGGCCTGCACGCGTACGAGGCGCTGACGGGTCCGGTCGCCGTCGCCACCCGCGACGAGGCGGACCTGCTGGCGGCGACGATGGTCACGCCGCGCGGCACGGCCGACGCCGAGGCGCTCGGGGTGCGGCCGCGGCCGATGCGCGAGGTGCTGGCGCGCGGCTAGAGCGGCGGGCGCAGGTGCGCCCACGGGTGCGCCTGCTCGACCTGCGCCGCGACCTGCAGCAGCAGGTCCTCGCCGAGCGGCGGGCCGACGAGCTGGACCCCGGCCGGCAGCCCGTCGGCGCCGAGGTCCCAGGGCAGTGAGATCGCCGGCTGCCCGGTGACGTTGAACAGGCCGGCGTACGGCGCGAAGGCGGCGGCGCGGTCGAACGCGTCCAACGGCGGGTCGAGCGCCCCGTGCAGCTCGCCGACGGGCAGCGGGCGCTCGGCCAGCGCGGGCGCGAGCAGCACGTCGAAGCCGGCCCAGAGCGCGATCACGTCGCGCGCGCGGCGCTGCAGCAGGGCCTGCGCCGCCAGCAG
>DATLGB010000148.1:0-24927 GCA_035540675.1 Solirubrobacteraceae bacterium
CTCTGACGTCGGGGGGTGGCGGCCGGCGCCTCCCAGAACGCGCGGTCGACCGCCTGCGGCGCCTCCACCACCGGCGCCCGCGCTCCCTTCGAGCGCACGTAGTCGCTGACGTGGGGCCCGTAGGTGGCGATGGCGTCGGCATCGCGGTAGATGCGCCGCAGCGGCAGGTAGGACAGCGCGTGGGCGGCCGTGCGGGGGTGGCGCCAGATCGTTGCCCACAGCACGAAGGGCACGCCGCCGCGGCGGGCGCCGGCGTGCGCGGCGGGCAGCGCCACGCGGCCGGAGATCCCGGCGACGACGGCGCGGTAGGCGCCCGAGGCCGCCAGCGCGAAGACGTCGCGCTGGGCCACGTGCAGGACGGGGAACGGCAGGTCGCCGGTGCCGGTGCCGCCGCCGCCGTGGCGGACGTCGCCGCCGACCAGGGCGAACACGACGTGCTCGCGCGCGTGCAGCGCTCCGAACGCGCCGACGCGGTAGCCGGGCGCGTGGTTGGTCACGAACAGCACCGGGCGGGGGTCGCGTCTCACGCCAGCGCCGCCTCGTACGCGGCGACCGTCGCGCGGCCGCACGCCTCCCAGGTGAAGTGCTCGAGCACCGTCCGCCGCGCCGCCGCGCCGAGCCGCTCCCGGCTGTCCAGCGCGCTGCGGATCGCCCGCGCCAGCGCGGCCGGATCGCCCGGCGGAACGGTGAGCAGACCGCCGCCGCAGCTCGCGATCTCCTCGGGGCCGGCCTCGCCCGCGGAGCCGACGGCGGGGACGCCGCCGGCCATCGCCTCCACGTAGGCGACGCCGAACGCCTCGTCGGTGCTCGGCAGCACGAAGACGCCGGCGCGCTGCGCGGCCGCGACCGCCCGCGCCGGCGGCAGCGCGCCCTCGAAGCGCACCCGGCCGGCGACCCCGAGCTCGGCCGCGAGGCGCTCGAGCCGCGGCCGCTCGGGGCCGTCGCCGACCACCACCCACGTCAGCTCGGGCAGCTCGGCCAGGGCGCGCAGGACGTCCGCGTGGCGCTTGCGGGCGACGAGGTGCGCGACCGTGACGATCGTGCGCGGGTCGTGCGGCGGCGGCTCGGGCGGCACGTCGGTGCCGAGGTGGACGACGCGCGCGTCGCCGGCGCCCAGCTCGCGCGCGCGCTCCGCCGTGCCCGCCGAGTTCGCCAGCACGAGGCGCGCCCCCTCCAGGCCGCTGCGGACGGCGCGCGCGCCCGCCGGCGACTGCCGCGCGACCGCGAGCACGTCGCCGCCGTGGACGGACACGACGTACGGCCTCCCCGGCGCCGCCCGGCGCACCGCGTCGGCGGCCGGCGCCGCGTAGTGGGCGTGGATCAGGTCGAAGCGCGCGCGCCGCAGCGCCAGCCGCAGCGGCGGCGCCGCCCACGCGCCCCACGCGCCGTAGCTGCGCGGGCGCGGCGGCGCGACGAACGGCACGTAGCGGACCTCGAGGCCGTCGAGCGTCGCGTTCAGCGGCTGGCGCAGCGGCGCGAGCAGCGCCCGCGCCTCGCGCGAGCGCAGCGCCGCCTTCGGCGGGACGGGCCGGTGCAGCACGAACACGCGGACGTCGGCGCCGGCGTCGCGCGCCGCCAGCGCCTGGCGGTGCGCCCAGACGCCGAGCGCCGGGTCGGCGGCGCGGGGGTAGTACTCGGCGACGACGGCGACGCGCACGGCGGCGGTCACCACCGCAGGTGGGCCTGCACCGTCTCCTGGGCCTGGTCGCGGCGGATATAGGGGCGGTTCGCCAGGAACGCCCGCGCCTCCTGCACCGCGCGCTCGCGCGGGTAGTCGCCCGCGACCGGCCGCGTGTGGCGGACCGGCGTGGCGTCCACGATCCCGAGGCGCCAGCCGTGCTCGTGCGCCACCGCGCCCCAGTGGGCGTCCAGCCCCCAGCCCATGTGCAGGTCCGGGAACGGCAGCAGCGCGTCGAACGCCGGCGCCGCGATCGCGGTGACGGGCCCGATCTCGACGAACCGGGTCTCGCGCGCGACGGGCAGCGCGCGGCGCCGCGTGACGCGCCACGCGGCGTTCGACCAGTGCCGGTGCGCGGGCTGCGCGAGCGTGAAGCCGAAGCGCTCGCACAGGAACAGGAAGGCGTCGAGGAAGCCGGCGGGCAGGACGACGTCGTCGTCGAAGATCAGCAGCCAGTCGTGGCCGGCCGGGGGGTTCGCGGCCAGCGTCGCGTTGAGGTTGGCCCACTTGCCGGCGCCCGGCTGCGGCGCCGCCAGCCGCACCGCCACCTCGTGGCGCGAGCGCTCGAGGTTGGCCGCGGCGGCCGCCGCCGCCCCCGCGCGCTCCGGGCGCGCGATCGACACCGCCAGCACCCGCCGCGGCGGCAGCGCCTGGGCGGCGCGCGCCAGCGCCAGGCGCCGCGGCGCCGCCAGCACGTCGATCGCCAGGTCGCGCACCATGCCCGCCGCCGCGCTGCGGCGGTTGAGCGTGCCCGATTCGCCCGACAGGAAGTCCGCCTCCGGCCCGGCCTCGGCCGGGGCGGGCAGCGGCCCGGTGCCGCGCGCGCGGATGCGACCGGCGGAGTGGGCGGCCATCACCAGCCCGTTGCCGCAGCGCCGGCGCGCCGCGTGCCAGAGGCAGCCGGCCAGCACGACCGCCTCGGCGGTCGCTCCGGGCGCCGTTCCCTTGCGCTCGTCGAAGCGCCGCGAGGCCTGGCCGCGGCCGTACTGGGCGCGGGCCAGCGCCGCCAGCCGGGCGTCCGCGCCGGCGCGCCGGTGGTCGACGCCCGCGGCGGCGAGGTAGCGGACGCGGCCGCCGGCCGCCCGCAGGCGGCGCTGCCAGTCCTCCTCGTCGCCGTAGAGCTCGAGCGCCGGGTCGAAGCGCCCGTGGCGGTCGATCGCCGCGCGCCGGACGGTCATGTTCGCGCCCCACACGAAGTCGGCGTCGCGGTCCTCCGGCCCGAGGTCGAGCGTGGTCACCGGCAGCGGCTCGCGCCCGCACGCGCGCAGGTTCGTCCCCTCCAGCCGCGCCCGGATCGGCCCGCCGAGCACGTCGTGCCCGGGGCTCGCCGCGGCGCCGGCGAGCAGCGCGTCGAGCCACCCCGGCCACGCCTCGACGTCGTCGTCGAGGAAGCACAGCAGCTCGGCGGCGGCGGCGTCGATGCCGGTGTTGCGGGCCGCGTTGAGGCCGCGCGTCTCGCCGTGGGCGAGGTAGCGCGCCCCGTGCTGCTCGGCCAGCGCGCGCGTCGGCGCGTCCTGCGGGTCGTCGTGGACGACGAGGATCTCGGCGCCGCGCGCGCGCGCCTGCGCCGCCACCGACGCGAGCGCCACCGCGAGGTAGTCGCGGCGGCCGCGCGTGGGGAAGATGACGGAGGCGGGCGGGGCCACTGCGCTCGTAGGCTACGGCGGGCGCGTGATCCTCCTTGTGCACAACCGGTACCGCGTGCCCGGCGGCGAGGAGCGCGCGGTGGCGGACCTCGAGTGGCTGATCGCGAGCGAGCTCGGCGAGGAGGTGCGCGTGCTCGGGCGCGACTCGGCGCGCCTGTCGAGCGCGGCGGCGGCGCGCGGGCTGCTGGCCGGCGGCCTCGACGCGGACGAGGTCGGGGACGCGGTGCGGGCCACCGGCGCGCGCGTGGTGCACGCCCACAACGTCAACCCCGCCTTCGGCTGGCGCGGCCTGGCGGCGGCGCGCGCGGCCGGCGCGCGCGTCGTGCTGCACCTGCACAACTACCGGCTCGTGTGCGCCAACGGCATCTGCTTCACGCAGGGCGAGGACTGCACCCGCTGCCAGGGCCGGCGCACGTGGCCGGGCGTCAGGCTCAACTGCCGCGGGGGGTCGCGGGCCGAGTCGGCCGTCTACGCCGCCGCGCTCGCGACGTGGCAGAAGCGGCTGTGCGCGCAGGTCGACGCGTTCGTCGTGCCGAGCGCGTTCGCGCTGCGCCGCCTGCGCGAGCTGCGCGCGCCCGTCGGCGACCGCGTGCACGTGGTGGCGTCGGTGCAGCGCGAGTTCGCAGACGGGGCCGCGCCGGTGGCGGACGGGCCCGTGCTCTTCGCGGGGCGGCCGGCGGTCGAGAAGGGCGTCTGGGACGCCGTGGCAGCCTGCCGTGCCGCCGGGCGGCGGCTCGTGGTCGCGGGCGACGGGCCGGCGCTCGAGGAGCTGCGGGCGGCCGGCGTCGACTGCCGCGGGCGGCTGGGCCCCGAGGAGCTGCGGGTGCTGCGCGCGGGCGCCGCCGCGGCGATCGTCCCGTCGCGCTACCAGGAGATCCTGCCGCTGGCCGCGCTGGAGGCGATGGCGGCCGGCCTGCCGGTGGTGGCGACCCGCTCCGGCGGGCTCGCCGAGGCCGTGCCCGAGGAGGGGCTCGCCTCGGTCGGCGACGTGCCGGCGCTGGCGCAGCGGCTGCGGGCGCTGGCCGGCGACGCCGGAGCCGGCGAGCGCGCCCTCGCGCGGGTGCGCGACCTGTGCTCGCCGGCGCGCGTGGCCGAGCGGCTGCGCGGCGTCTACGGCTGACCGGCGCGCACCCACTCGAGGGTGCGCTCGAGGCCGTCGGCGAGCGGGATCCGCGGCACCCAGCCCAGATCGCGTGCCGCGCGCGACGGGTCCAGGCACGACCGCCGCACCTCGCCGGCCCGCTCCGGCTCGTGCCGCGTCGCCACGCCGAGCCGCTCCGCCAGCTCGAGCACGCTCGTCTCGTGCCCCGTGCCGATGTTGAACGGTCCGAAGCCCGCTCCCACCGCCGCCAGCAGCGCGTCGACGACGTCGCCGACGTGGACGAAGTCGCGGGTCTGCCGGCCGTCACCGAAGATCACCGCCGTCCCGGCGTCGGCCGCGCGCCGGCAGAAGATCGCGACCACCCCGCCCTCCCCGAGCGGGTCCTGCCGTGGCCCGTAGACGTTGGCGAAGCGCAGCGCGGTGACCGGCACGCCGTGGAGGTCGGCGTACAGCCGGCAGTAGTGCTCGGCGGCCAGCTTGCTCGCGCCGTACGGCGCCGGCGGCCGCGCCGGCGCCGCCTCGGGCGTGGGCACGCGCTCCGCCTCGCCGTAGATCGCGCCGCCGGTGGAGGCGAGCACCACGTGCCCGGGACCGTGCCGCCGCGCCGCCTCGAGCACGTTGATGGTGCCCGCGACGTTGACGATCAGGTCGCGCGCCGGGTCCGCCACCGACCGCCGCACGTCGACCTGCGCGGCGAGGTGGAAGACGACCTCGGGCGCGGTGGCCGCGACGACCGCGTCGAGCGCCTGTGCGTCGGCGACGTCGACCTCGGCCAGCGTCGCGCCGGCGCGGACGTTCTCGCGCCGGCCCGTGACGAGCGTGTCGACGACGGTGACCGCCGCGCCGGCCTCGGCCAGCGCGTCCACGAGGTTCGAGCCGATGAACCCGGCTCCGCCGGTGACGAGCGCCCGCATCGGTGGCAGCATCTCAGGATCGGGCGGCGCCGCCGCCGCCCGATCCCGTGACGGCCTAGCGGCGGCGCGGGAACTGCACGCGCTCGCAGCGCTGCTTGCCCTTGCGGGCGATCTTGTCGCTGCGGTCGGCCACGACCACGTCGCGGCCGCGGCCGCAGCGGACGCGGTCGCGCGCGCGGTCGCGCGCCAGCACGCGGTCGTTGCCGGACCCGGTCTCGATCAGGTCGCGCCCGCTGCCGCCCGTCACCTTGTCGGCGCCCGAATGCGACTCGAGCTTGTCGTCGCCGTCGCCGCCGGTGACGTGGTCGCGCCCGCTGCCGCCGGCGATGACGTCCAGCCCGGAGCCGCCGATCAGGCGGTCGTTGCCGGCGTTGCCCTGGATGCGGTCGTCGTCGCCCTGGCCCGAGATGCGGTCGTTGCCGCCCTCGCCGAGCATGCGGTCCTGGCCGGAGCCGCCGAACATCCGGTCGTTGCCGTCCGACCCCGGCAGGCAGTAGTACGACGCGCCGGCCTGCGGCGGCGGGCAGTCGCCGTCGCCGTTGATGGCGTCGTCGTCGGAGCCGCCGTCGATGCGGTCGTCGCCCCCGAGGCCGGCGATCGCGTCGTCGCCGCCGAGACCGTTGAGCGTGTCCGCGCCGGCGGTCCCGATCAGGATGTCCGGACCAGACGTCCCGTTTCGGTCGATCGCGAAGGCGACCGCGGTGGTCGCGAGGGTCAGCGCGAGTGCGACGGTCCCGATCAGTCTGCTCTTGCCCATCTGCCTGCCTCTCGTTCTGTGTGCTGCCGCCAGGGGGGAACTCGCAGCGGCACCGAAACCTGTCACATGCTCACCCGGATTGGCAAGCCTTCAAACACGCGACCGCCGCAACTCCCGCCGCAGGCGGGTGCTTGAATCGCCGTGATGCGTCGGGTCATCCTCGTCGCGGCGGCCGCGCTCGCGGTCGCGGCCACAGCCATGCCGGCGCAGGCCGCGCCCGTCACGATCAAGAAGGGGATCTGGGGGCCGGTGACGCTCGGCGGGGTCTCGCAGTTCCCCGTCTACGCCGACCTCGGCGTCGGGATCTTCCACATGGCCGTCCGCTGGGATCAGGTCGCGCCGGCGCGGCCGGCGGACCCCTCCGATCCGGCCGACCCGGCGTACGCATGGCCGCCGGAGGTCGACCAGGCGATCCAGGAGGCCGGCCGCTATGGCATCCGTGTGTCCGTGATGCTCGTCGGCTCGCCGCCGTGGGCCAACGGCGGCCGCGCCTGGAACTGGGCGCCGCGACGGCCCGCCGACTTCGCGGCGTTCGCGACGGCGGCGTCGCGGCGCTGGCCCGCGGTGCGCCACTGGCTGGTGTGGGGTGAGCCGACGAAGGCGTCGAACTGGCAGCCGCTGGTCAGCGACCGCGGGCGGCCGCTGCGGACGGCGCGCCAGCGGCGCGGGCCGCGGCTGTACGCGCGGGTGCTCGACGCCGCGTACGCCGCGCTCAAGCGCGTGGCGCGGCGCAACCTCGTGATCGGCGGCAACACCTACACCGTGGGCACCGTTCGGCCGCTGCACTTCATCCGCGCCCTGCGGCTGCCGAACGGGCGCCCGCCGCGCATGGACCTGTGGGGCCACAACCCGTTCTCGCTGCGCCGGCCCGACCTCTCGGCCCGGCCGCTGGGCTCGGGGTACGCGGACTTCTCGGACCTCGACACGCTCGCCGCGAAGCTCGACCGCGCGCGGCGCCGCATGCCGCCGTCGCAGCGTCGCCTGCGCATCTTCATCTCGGAGTACTCGCTGCCAACGGGCCACCCGAACGTCGAGTTCAACTTCTACGTCAGCGAGCAGCGCCAGGCCGACTGGATCGCGCGGGCGCTGCGGATCGCCCGCTCCTGGCGGCGGATCTACTCGTTCGGCTACCTCGGGCTCTACGACGACCCGGAACGCGCCGACGGCCGGCAGGTCGAGCGCGGGCTGATCCGGCGCGACGGCACGCGCAAGCCCGCGTACCGCGCCTACCGCGACGGCTGACGGCCGCCGCCGCGCCGCGCGAGCAGGGCGAGCAGCCCGCCGGCGATCAGCACGATCGCGCCCACGAGCGCCATCGAGAGCTCCGGCGACGGCCGCACTGAAGTCGCGGCGGTGGGCACGGCCGGCGCGCCGGCCGTGCCGGCGGCGCTCCGCGGCGGCCGGGAACGGCCGCGATCGCGCCGGCGCGCGGCATCGCCGCGCCGGCGCGGCCGGATGCCCGAGCCGAACAGCGGCACCTGTGCCGTCGTCGCCGTCTGCGCCGGCGGCGCGGGAGCGGGAGCGGGAGGCGGCGGCGCGGGCGCGTCGTCACCGCGGCCGGACGCCGCGCGGCGCGCGGCGTCGAGCGGGATGGCGTACTCCTTCGCCGCCGGGCTCTCGGGATCGACGTAGACGCCGTGGTCGGAGGCGGCCGCGCCCGCAGGCCCGCTCAGCAGGATCGATCCTGCGGCGACAGCGGCGACCAGCGAACCCCGCACGTGGCCACGCTACCACGCGCGGTTTATCGTGCAGAACCGTGCCGCAGCCGCCGCCGAGCCCCACGGGCCGCACCGCGCGCGTCGTGCGGCTGCCGCCGGCGGCGCGCCCGGCGCCGCCGCGGCCGGGCGCCGCACCTCAGCGCGGAGCGCCGCTGGCCTGGCTGGCGCTGCTCGGTCTGGTGGTCGTCGTCGGGGCCGGCCAGTTCGCCGACGGGTTCTACGCGATCGGCGCCTGGGGCGTGATCGGCCTCGCCGCCGCCGTGCTGACGATCGCCCTCCTGCTGATGACGAGCGTGCGGCTGTCCGGGCCGCTGCGCCTGACCCTGGCCGGCACGGCGGCGCTGCTGGTGCTCGCGGCGCTCTCGATGACGTGGGCGGCCTCGACCGACCGGGCGTGGACCGAGGTCAACCGCCTGGGGACGTACGCGCTGCTCCTGCTGGTCGCCGCGCTCGTCGCCGGCCGGCCGGTGCGGCGGCGCGCGCTGTTCGGCGGCGCCGCCGCGGCGGCGGCGCTGCTGCCGGCCTACGTGCTCGCGGCGGGGATCAGCGGCCGCGGCGCCGGGCTGTTCGTCGACTTCCGCCTGTACGAGCCCGTCGGCTACACGAACGCCATGGCCGGGCTGCTGCTGATGATGCTCTGGTGCTTCGCGGCGACCGCGGCGGCCGCCCGCGGCCCGGTCCTCGCGGGCGCCGCGGCCGGGGCGGCGACCACCTGCGCCGGGCTGCTCGTGCTCACGCAGTCGCGGGCGGTCGTGCCCGCGCTCGTCGTCTCGGCGGTCGTCGCCCTGATCGTCTCGCCGCACCGCACGCGGCTCGCCTGGTTGCTGCTGCTCGCCGCCGGCGCGACCGCGGCCGGGCTGCAGTGGACGCTCGAGGTCTACGCGTCGCGGGTGCCGGACGGCGTGCCGGCCGGCGCCACGGTACGCGAGGCGATGGTCGCCGTCGCCGCCTGCTCGCTGCTCGTGGCGGGGCTGTGGGCGCCGGCCCGGGTTCTCGCCGCGCGCGTGCGCTCGCCCGCGGCGCGGGCGGTGGCGGTGGCGGTGCCCGTGCTGGTCGTGCTCGCCGCGGGCGGCGTGGTCGCGGCCGCCTCGCCGGTAGAGCGGGCGCGCGAGCAGTGGCAGGCGTTCCGCACGCTCAGCGTCGACACGACCAGCACGAACCGCTTCTCCGACGTCGGCGGGTACCGCTACGACCTGTGGCGGATCGCGCTCGAGGAGTTCCGCGCGCACCCGGTCGCGGGCGTCGGCGCGGGCAACTACGTCGTCGACTACCTGCGGCTGCGCCGGAACCCGCAGTACGTCCGGCAGCCGCATTCGATCGAGCTCCAGCTGCTCGCGGAGCTCGGCATCGCCGGCGCCCTCGCCGGGCTGCTCGTGCTCGCGGGCGTCGGCTGGGGGGTCTTGGCGGCAGCACGCCGGCTGCGGGACGCGCCCGAGCCCGTCGACGCCGCGATAGGCGTGGCCGCCGCCGGTGTCCTCGCGGCGTGGCTCGTGCACACGAGCGTCGACTGGCTGTACAACCTGCCGAGCGTCACCGCGTTCGCCGTCGTGTTCGCCGGCCTCGTCCTCGCGGCACCGGAGGGCGGGCCCGCCGCCGCGCCGCGGCGCCCGCGCGCCCCGTTGCCGACCGCGCTCGGCGTCGTCGTCGTCGCGCTGCTCGCGGCGAGCATCGGCCGGCAGTACCTGGGGGATGTCCATCTTCGGCGGGCGCAGCAGGCCCTGCCGCGCGACGTCGCGTCCGCAGTGCGCAACGCCGACCACGCGATCGCCTTCAACCCGGGCAACGTCGATGCCCACTTCGCCCGTGCCGCGGCGCTCGCGCGCCGCAACGACTACGCCGGCTCGCGGCGGTCGCTGATGGCGGCCGCCGCCGCCGAGCGATTCAACTACGTGCCGTGGGCGCTGATGGGCGACCTCGCGGTGCGCGCCGGCGATCGCGAGCAGGCACGGCGCGACTACGCGCGCGCCAGCCGGCTGAACCCGTTCGACCCGGGCCTGCGCGCGCTGGCGGAGGAGGGATGAGCGTTCCCGAGCACCGCCGCCCGGACGTCGCGCGCGAGGCGCCGGCGGTCGTCCCCGCCGGTGAGCAGGACGTCCTGCACTCGCCGAGCTGGCCGACGGGCCGGCTGGCCGCCGCCGCGCTGAGCGCCGCCGTGCTCGCGCTCCTGCTCGTGCCCGCGGCGGCCGCCGGCAGCGAAGCGGTCGCTCTCGCGGTTCTGGTGGTGCCGGCGTTCGGCGGCGCCGTGTGCGGGCGGCTGGTGCTCGAGGCCGCCGCGCCGCCCGCCGCCTCGCCGGCGCGCCGGCTGGCCGCGGCCGTCGCGGCGGCGTTCGTCGCCCTGGCGGTCACGCAGGCGGCCGCCGCCGGCCTCGGGCTGGCGATCGACGGCCCCGCGCTGGCGACGAGCGCGGCTGGGCTGACGGCGCTGTTCGCGCTCGCGACCGTCCTGCGCCGCTTCGAGATCCGCCTGCGCGTGAGCGGCCGCCGCGTGTTCTTCGTCGGCGGCGCGGGCGCCCTCTCGGACCTGCGGCGGGAGATCGCCCGGCGCGGCGACCTGCAGCTCGTCGGGCACCTCGGGCTCGACGCCGAGCGGCGCGACGTCGACGCGCTGGTCTCGGCGGTGCTGGCGGCGCGGCCGACGACGCTCGTGCTCTCCGGCGAGGCCATCCGGCGCGAGTCGCTGGTCGCGATGGCCTCGCTGCTGAACCTGCGCGGGCTCCGCGTGCGGCCCCTGGACGAGTTCTACGAGCGCGAGTTCGCGAAGATCCCGCTGAGCGAGCTGTCGCCGTCGTGGTTTCTGTTCGACGTCGCGGAGATCCACGATCCGCGCCTGTACGGCGCCGTCAAGCGCGTGTTCGAGACGGTGCTCGCCGCGACCGTCCTGCTGGTCACCGCGCCGCTGCTGCCGCTCGTCGCCGCCGCCGTGCGCCTGAGCGGGCCGGGGCCGGTCCTCTTCCGCCAGGCCCGCGTCGGCCGCGGCGGCGAGATCTTCATGCTCACGAAGTTCCGCACGATGCGCCCGGCCGACGACGCCGAGCCGTCGTGGGCGCCGGAGCAGGCCGACCGCATCACGCCGGTCGGTCGCGTGCTGCGGCGCTTCCGGATCGACGAGCTGCCCCAGCTCTGGCACGTCGTCCGCGGCCAGATGAGCCTCGTCGGCCCGCGGCCGGAGCAGCCGGCGATCGTCGAGCGGCTGACCCGCGAGATCGAGTTCTATGGCGCGCGCCACCACGTCCGGCCCGGAATCACCGGGTGGGCGCAGGTCAACCACGGCTACGGCGGCTCGGACGCCGGCACGCTCGAGAAGCTCCAGTTCGAGTTCTTCTACATCAAGCACCAGAGCCTGCAGCTCGACCTACGCATCCTCGCGGCCACCGTCCGCACCGTCCTGCGCGGCCGCGGGCTGTGACGGGCGGCCGGCGAGCAGGTCGACCGCCAGCACCGCCAGCATCGCGAGCTGGCCGCAGAGCACCGCGATGGCGGCGCCTGCCGCGCCCTCGTCCGGCGCCAGCGCGAAGGTGACCCCGACGGTGACCGCGCACAGGGCCGCGCCGCCGAGCAGGAGCGCGCGCAGGCGCACGAGCGGCACGGCGACGGCCGTCTGGATGCCGTAGAGCACGAACGACGCCGGCAGCGCGAGCGCGAGCGCGCGCGTCGCCCGCTCCGCCGCCGGGAGGTCCTCGCCGAGCATCGCGGCGGCGAACGGCGCGGCCAGCGCGTAGACCAGCCCGCCGGCGGCGAGCCCGCCGAGGGCGAGGGCGGCGAGCGTCGGCGCGATCGCCCGCCGCAGCCCGCGCACGCCGCCGGCCGCCAGCGCGCCGGCGGCGTACGGGACGATCGCCGTCGCGACGGCGCCGGCCGCGTACATGAACACCTGGTAGACGCGCCAGGAGGCCTCGAACGCCGCGACGGCGCCCGTGCCGCCGACGTTGGCCAGCACCACGACGACGCCGCGCGTGCCGATCGCGACGAGCGCGCCCGCGCAGCCGATGGCCAGCGCGGTGCCGGCGATGATCGTCAGCGGCGCGCCCGGGTGGCCGGCGCCGACCGCCGCCACGCGCCGGAAGGCCGGGATCGACCCGACGAGCATCGACGCCGTGAACAGCGCGACGGCGGCCGCGGGCGGCGGGTGCAGCAGCAGCAGCGGCGAGACGACGAAGAACGCGCAGCGGCTCGTCAGCGCCAGCCGCATCGGCGTCACGACGTCGTCGCGCGCCCGCGCCAGGCTCTCGGCCGCGGTGACGACCACCGCCGCCCCCGCCGCCGGGGCGATCGCGAGCACGGACGGCCGCGCGCTCGCGGGGACCAGCAGCGCGGCCGCCGCGGTCATCGCGACGCTGGCCGCCGCGGTCACGCCCGCCATGCGCGCGATCGCCGCCGCGACCCGGGTGGCCTCCGCCGGGTCGCGCCGGGCGTGGCGCGGGATCTGCGAGGTCGCGACGTGGCTGAGGCCGAGGTCGCAGATCGCCTGCACGGTGACGAACACCGCGAGCGCGGTCGCCGCCGCGTCGAGCTCCGACACCGACAGGCTGCGCGCGAGCAGGGCGAAGATCGCCAGGCTGCTGCCGCCCTGGATCGCCAGGTAGACGACCCGCGACGCGATGGCGCGCCGCAGCCGCTGCCCGGCGTTCACCGGCACGCCGCCGACAGGATGGCTTCCAGGCGCTCGGCGGCGCGGCCGGCGCCGTGCTCGGAGAGCCGCGCGAGCGCGCCGGCGGCCAGCTGCCCGCGCGCGGCCTCGTCGTCGAGGAGCCGGACGATCTCGGCGGCGAGCTCCTCGGCGGTGCTCCCGGCCGCGCACGGCAGGTCGAAGCGCGCGGCGGCCCACGGCGTCGCCACCACCGCCGCACCGGCGGCCACCGCCTCGAGCAGCTTGTTCGGCGACCCCGTGCCGAGCCGCAGCGGCACGACGGCCACGCGCGCCCGCCGCAGCCACTCCCCGACGTCGTGCACGTCCGAGGCCACCTGCACCCCGGGCAACGCCAGCGCCGCCGCCGCGCGCCCCACCACGCACGCCGACGTGTCCGGCCGCCGCCGCCGCACCGCCGGCAGGATCTCCCGCGCGAGCCATTCGGCGGCATCGCGGTTCGGCGGGTACGCCATGTTGCCCGAGAGCATCACGTCGATCGTCCGCTCCGCCTCGAGCACCGCCGCCTCGACGCGGCCGTCCCACGGCGACGCCAGGACGTCGACGGCGGGCGCGGCCGGCAGGTGGTCGGCGTCCTCGCGCGAGGTCGCGAGCTGCGCCGCGGCCCACGCGGCCGCGCGGCGCTCGTGGCGGCGCAGCAGGACCGCCTCCATCCGGGCGAACGCCCGCACCGGCCACGCCTCCGGGCCGCGCGCGCGGCGCGTCATGTTGAGGCTCAGCGCGTCGACGTGGTCGAGGACGACCGGGCGGGGGAGCGGCCCGCGCAGGCTGCGCGCCGTCATCGCGAGCACGACGTCGTGGTCGCGCGCGGCCCGGCGGGCGTGCCGCCACGCCCGTGGCGGCATCATCCACCCGACCTGCGCCGGCACGCCGCGCAGCACCGCGCCGGCGGCCGCCAGCACCCGCTGCGCCCGGTTCAGCGGCACCACGACGCTCGCGGCGTGTGCCTGCAGCTCGGCCGCGGCGGCGGCGTCGGGAGCCGCCCCCGCCGTCAGGACCGTCACCTCGTGGTGCCGCCCGAGCTCGCGGAGGAACGCGAGGCTGCGCGTCTGGTCGCCCTTGGCGGCGCGCGCCGGGTAGCGCGCGCAGATCATCAGGATCCTCATGCGGCCGCGGCGGCGCGCTCGTAGAGCGCGACGTAGGCGCTGGCGCAGGAGTCCCAGCTGTAGCCGCGGGCGCGCTCCAGACCGTCGGCGGCCAGGCGCTCCCGCAGCGCCGGGTCGTCGCGCAGGCGCCGCAGCCCGGAGCCGATCGCCGCCACCGGGTCCCCGCCGTCGATCGGCAGCGCGGCGTCGCCCGCCACCTCCCGCGTGGCCGCGCAGAGGCCGGTGATCACCGGCGTCCCCGCGGCCATCGCCTCGACCACGGGCAGGCCGAAGCCCTCGTGCTCGCTCGGGTACACCAGCGCCGCCGCGCCCGCCACGCGCGCGTCGAGGTCCGCGCGGCTCTGACGGCCGACGACGCGGATCCGGCCGGCGGCGACGTCGTCGCCGGCCAGCGCCTCGAAGTCCGGCGGCAGCCCCGCGGCCGCCAGGACGTGCAGCTCGCGCGGCCAGCCCGCGGTGCGCCAGCCCGCGATCGCGAGGTCCAGGCGCTTGCGCGGGTCGCGTCCCGCGAACGCGACGGCGTAGTCGCCGGCTCCGGGCGGCGCCGCGGCCGCCGGCACGTCGACGCCGTTCGGGATCACGAGGGGTGGCTCGTCGAGGCCGAGCGCGCGCGCGACCGCTTCCGCGGCCGCTGCGCTGGGCGAGGCGACGGCGGCCGCCGCGGCCGCGCTGCGGCGCAGGTTCCAGCTCCAGTAGCGGTGGCCGAGCTGCTGGCGCAGGCGGCGCTCGCGCGTGCGCTCCAGGAAGATCACGTCGTGGACGGTGAGGACGAACGGCGGCGCCCCGGCCGCCGTCCAGCCGGAGTTGGCGGTGAAGTGAACCACGTCGAGCCGGAGCCGCCGGGCGAGCAGCCGTCCCGCCGGCGTGTCCAGCAGCGGGTACGCGCGCAGCGCCGCGGGCAGCGCGCCGCGCGCCCGCGCATCCCCGAGCAGGACGACCTCGTGGTGCGGAAGCGCCGCGACCCTCGGGGCCAGCGCGCCGATGAAGCTCCCGATGCCGAGTCCCCGGGCGAGCGCCCGGACGTCAATCCCGATCCGCAGTGAGACCTCGCGATGGCCGATGGGGGATTGGTAGCCTAACCCGCGATGGCTCGCCCGCCGAGCAGGCGCCTGGTGGCACTCGTGCTGCCCCCGCTCGTGTGCCTGGTGGCCGCCGCGATCCTCTTCGCCTCGACGTCGGGCACCGCCGCCCCGCCCGCGCCCGGCCAGGCCGCCGCGCCCGCCCCGGCGACGTCGGGTCCCGCCGTGCCGGACAGCGGCGACGCGCTCCTGTCGGACGCCTACGTGCTCGCGCACCCCGAGAACTCGCCCGAGCGCGTGCTGATGACCTGGTGGCAGGACATGCAGTTCAACGACCCGGCGCTGGCGTACCGCAACCTCAGCCGCCGCCTGCGGGCCCGCATCGGCGCCGCCGAGTTCGCCGAGCTGGCGTCGGGAGCGGCCGACGGGCTGCGCGGGATCCCGCGCGTCGTCTCGGTGATGCGGCGGACGCCGGCGACCGCGCGCGTCCGGCTCGCCCTCCGGCGGCCGCGGATGGGGCCCAGCATCGGCCGCACGATCGTCATGGTCCGCGATCCGGACGGCTGGCGCGTCGACGACCTCCGCTACCTGCAGGAAGTGGCGGCCGCCGCCGGCGCGGCCACGCAGCCGTGACCGCACCGGGCGCCCACGGCGCCGGCGCCGGGATCCGCGGCCTCGCCGCCGCGAGCGCCGGCGCCGCGCCCTGGCGCGCGGGCGCGGCGGCCGCCGGCGCCGGCTGCCTGCTCGGCGCGTGGGCCGCGAGCGACCCGGATCTCGCGGCTGCGCTCATGAGCGTCGCCGTCGCGCTGGCGGCGGCCTGGCTCCTCGCCGAGGGGCTGTGCCTGCGCCGCGGCGCGTCGGCGACCGCGCTGCTCGGCACCGGCGTCGGCTTCCTCGTGGCGATCCCGGCGCTGCTGGTCGCCGCCGATCCCGGCCTGATCGGCCTGCCGGGCACCAGCCTGCAGGCATCGCTCGCGCTGTACGCCGTGGGGCTGTTCTCGATCGTCGCCGGCGTGCGCCTCGGCTCCGCCCTGCCGGTGCGGCGCGAGCCGCCGCTCGGCGGAGCGGTCGCGGTGCCGCCGCTGTCGCTGCGGCGGAAGCTGCTGCTGGCGGCGGTCCCGGCGGGGGCCTTCGTCGCCTTCCTCGCGTCCGTCGGCGGCCCGGCGTTCTACTTCCGCAACCTCGACTCCACGGGCGCGCTGACCGCGGGGAAGACCTACCTGATCTGGGGCGTGCTGGCGGGCAAGTACCTCGTGCTCGCGCGCATCGGGCTGCGCTGGCAGGCCGGCGAGGGGGCGACGCGCGCCCAGAAGGCGCTGCTCGTGCTGTCGCTGCTGGCGGTCGGCGCGGTCGGCGCGCGGCTGCTGGTGATGATCGCCGTCCTGCAGGTCGGGTTCCTGTGGCTGGTCCTGCGCCCGCCGAGCGCCCTGGCGTGGAAGCGGCTGCTGCCCGCCGCCCTCGTCCTGCTGGTCGTCTTCGTCGGCCTGGGCGAGCTGCGGCGCTGGCAGAGCCTCAACACCGGCACGTCGTTTCCGGCGTATCTCGCCGAGACGGGGATCGAGCGGTTCCCCGCGACCTTCGTCAACCAGTACGCCGACGCGATCCGGCTCGGGATGATCGCCCGCTCCGTCGTGCCGGAGCAGGCGGGCTACGAGTACGGCAAGGACCTCGTGCGGGTCGTCCTGCAGCCGATCCCCGGCGGGATCCGGCCCGAGCTGTCGCGGGCGCCGGCGCTGCAGGCCGCCTTCTTCGGCTACGCCGACACCGGCAACGCGCTGCCGCTGCCCGTGGTCGGGCTCATCCAGCTCGGACTGGCCGGCATCGTCGTGCTGTGCGGGCTGCTCGGGCTGATGTCGTCGCTGATCGACCGCCTGCTGCACCCGCGGCTGCGCCTCGACGTCCTGCTCGCGCTGGTGGGCGCCGCGACCGGGACCGTGATCCTGTTCCGCGGGTCGCTGCCGAACGCCGTCGCGTTCACGCTCATGGACGTCATCGGCTTCTTCGCGGCCGCGCGGGCGGTCGGGGCGCGCCGGAGCGCGAGCCGTGGCTGAGGAGCCGGCGGTGGCGGTGGTCATCCCGACCCGGAACCGGCCGCAGCGCCTCGCGCGCTCGCTCGAGCGGGTGCTGGCGGCGGCGGCGCAGGTCGGCGGCGCGGTCGAGGTGGTCGTCGTCGACGACGGCGGCGACGGCGGCACGCGCGCGGTCGCCGAGGCGCTCGGCGGCGGCGTGCGCTACCTGCGCTCGAGCGGCGCCGGGCCCGGAGCGGCGCGCAACGCCGGCGTCGCGGCGTCGTCGGCGCCCGTGGTGGCGTTCACGGACGACGACACGGAGGCCGATCCCGCGTGGCTGGTGCGCGCGCTGGCGCGGCTCGACGCGGAGCCCGCCGCCGCCGCGGTCGAGGGCGCCGTGCTGCCCTCGCTGCCCGAGTCGCCGCTCGACGCCGCCCGCGCGCGCGTGGTCGACAACCGCTCCGGCGGAGCGTTCCTGACCGCGAACCTGGTGGTGCGGCGCGCCGCGTTCGACGCCGCGGGCGGCTTCCTGCCGCTGCGCGCCGACGCGGCGCCGCGCTGGAACGTCCCGTTCCGGGAGGACACGGACCTCGGCCTGCGGCTCGAGCGCGCCGCGGGGCCCGTCGTCTTCGACCCCGAGGTGGTGGTGCGCCACCCCGTCGACGAGGTGGACCTGCGCGGGTACCTGCGGACGGCGCGCTACTTCGAGCTCGACGCCGCCCTGCAGCGCCTGCACCCGCAGGCGCTCCCGCCGCTGCGCCGCCCGCTGGCGCGCGCGCGGATCCGCAGCGCCGTGCTCGCCGCGCTCGCCGCGCCGGGGGCGCTGCGGGCCGGCCGCGCTCGGGCGGTCGCCGCCGGCGCCCTGGCGCTCGCCGTCGGCGTCCAGCAGGCCCAGGTGGAGCGCGACCTCGCCCGCGCCGGCCTGCGGCGGCCGCGGGCGCAGGTGGTCAGCGACATCGTGCGCCGCACGCCGCGCTGCGCCGCCTGGGCGCTGGTCGCGGGCGCCTCGCGCGTGGCCGGCGTCGCCGGCGTGCGCGCCGGGCGGATCCCCGTGCGGACGGGGGAGGCGGCGTGAGCGCGCAGCGCACCTGCCCGCTGTGCGGGTACACGCGCGGCCGGCCGCTGTGGCACGAGATCGGCTACCGCTACCTGCGCTGCACGCGCTGCGCGATGGTCTACGCGGACGTCACGCGCGAGACCTACCTCGCCGCGCGCCACAACGCGTGGGACGAGTCGCGGCTCGACCAGGCGACGCTCGCCTTCTACGAGACCGCGCGCGAGGCGGTGCACGAGCGGTTCCTGGACCTCATGGGGCCGCCCGCCGGCCGGCGGCTGCTCGACGTCGGGTGCGGGATCGGCGCCTTCCTGGCGCGCGCGCAGCGCCGCGGCTGGGACGTCTACGGCTGCGACACGTCCGAGCACTGGGCGGGCCTGGCCCAGCAGCGCGTGGGCGCCGAGCGCGTCAGCCACGGCGAGGCCGCGAGCATCATCGGCGACCGGACCTTCGACCTCGTGACGATGTGGGACGTCATCGAGCACGTCTACGACCCGCTGCCGCTGCTGCGCGAGCTGCGCGCCGCCCTCGCCCCCGGCGGCCGGCTGTTCATCCGCACGCCGAACATCGCCTACGTCCTGCCGGTCTACGGCGTCCGGCGCCGGCTCGGGCAGCCCGTGGAGCTCGGGCCGCTCAACCACGTCGTCTACTTCGGCGCGCGGACGATGGACCGCGCGCTGCGCGACGCCGGCTTCGTGCCCGGGGCGCCGGTGGTGCTCGTCCCGCCGCAGGTGCCGGTCGTCGAGGACCCGGAGCTGGGGGCGGTGTCCGTGCGGATCAAGAACGCGTGGGCCGGCGTGGCCGACACGGCGGCGCGGCTGACGAGAGGCCGCGTGCTCGTCGGCTCCGACCTCGACGTCATCGCCGCGCCCGCCTGAGCCGATGAGCGTCGACGTCACCGCCATCGTCCCCGTCCGCAACCGCCGCGACCGGATGCTGCGCTGCCTGGACGCGCTGCTCGCGCAGGACCACCCGAGCTACGAGATCCTCGTGCTCGACAACGGCTCGACCGACGGTACCGGCGAGGCCTGCCTGGCGCGCGCGGCCGGCGCGCGCGTGCCGGTGCGCGTCGTGCGCATCGAGGGGACGCTCGGGTACATCCGCAACCGCGGGGCCGAGCTGGCGGCCGGTCGCTACGTCGCCTTCACCGACTCCGACTGCATGCCGCGGCCGTCGTGGCTGTCGACGGCGGTGCGGGCGCTCGACGAGGACCCGGGGCTCGGCTTCGTCTGCGGCCGCACCGTCGCCGAGGAGGAGCCGGTCGAGTTGTGGGCGCGCACCGTCCAGGTGCCGCGCTTCTCGTACCGCTTCGAGAGCTGCAACGTCGTCTTCCGCGCCGAGGCGCTGCGCGCGTCGGCCGGCTTCGACGAGGTCATCGGCGACGGCTGGGAGGACACCGCCGCCGGCTTCGACCTGCTCACGCGCGGCTGGCGAGTCGCGTTCCTGCCGGACGCCGTCGTCGTCCACGACGTCACCTATCCCGGCTTCTGGTGGCACGTGCGCCGCGAGCAGCGCCAGCAGAACCTGGCGCGCGTGGTCCGCCGCTATCCCGAGGTGCGGCGGCGGCTGCTGTTCGCCCGCGTCTTCTTCCACATGCGCAGCGCCGCCTGCCTGCTCGCGCTCGGCGCGCTGGCGGCCGGCCGCCGCCGCCGCCGCGCGCTGTGGGCGGTGCTGCCGTACGCGCTGTTCCTGCTGCGCGTGCGCCATCCGCGCGAGATGGCGCGGCTGCTCGTGTTCGACCTCGCGCTGCACGTGGCGATGCTGCGCGGGAGCGCCCGCTACCGCTCGCTGCTGATCTGATCGATGGACGCCCCGGAGGTCACCGTCCTCGTGCCGGTCAGGGACCGCCGGGAGCGCATGCTGCGCTGCCTGGACGCGCTGCTGGCGCAGGACCATCCGAGCTACGAGATCGTCGTGCTCGACAACGAGTCCGCCGACGGGACCGGCGACGCCTGCCGCGCCGTCGCGGCGCGCTCGCGCGTGCCGGTGCGCGTCGAGCGCGTGTCCGGGACGCTCGGGCGCGTGCGCAACGCGGGCGCGCGGCTCGCGCGCGGGCGCGCGCTCGCCTTCACCGACTCGGACTGCCTGCCGGCGCCGGGATGGCTGACGGCCGGCGTGCGCGCGCTCGACGCCGATCCCGGCTGCGGCGTCGTCTGCGGCAGGACCATCCCCGAGCACCCCCCGCAGCGGCCGTGGGCGGCCTACGTCGCCGTGCCGGAGTTCAGCTGGCGCTTCGAGAGCTGCAACGTCTTCTTCCGCGCCGACGCCTTCCGCGACTCGGCCGGCTTCGACGAGGTGGTCGGGGACGGCTGGGAGGACACGGCCGCCGGGTTCGACCTGCTGCGCCGCGGCTGGCGCGCCGGCTGGGCTCCCGACGCGCTCGTGCGCCACGACGTCACCTACCCCGGCTTCTGGTGGAAGGTGCGCCGCGAGCAGCGCCAGCGCAACCTGGCGGGCGTGGTCGGCCGCTATCCCGAGATCCGCCGGCGGCTGCTGTTCGGGCGGGTGTTCTTCGACCGCCGCAGCGCGGCCTTCTTCGGCGCGGCCGTCGGTCTCGCGCTCGGGCGCCGCGTCCCGGCGGCGCGCCTGCTGGCGCTGCCCTACGTCCCGTTCTTCCTGCGCCCGCTGCGCCCGCTGCGGATCGTCCAGACCGCGATCTACGACGCGTCCCTGCACGTGGCGCTGCTGCGCGGGGCGCTGCGCTACCGGCGCTTCCTGCTGTAGACGAGCTGCGTGTAGAGCTCGGCGTGGGCGGCCACCGTCCGCTCCAGCCGCAGCTCCTCGGCGCGCGCCCGGCAGGCTCCGCGCGTGGTCGGGTCGCCCGCGAGCGCGAGCACGGCGAGGATCGCCTCCGCCAGCTCGCCGGCGCCGCCGTGGAAGCGGCGCCCGATCCCCGGGCGGTCGACGAGCTCGCCCTCGGCGGCGACCACGGGCGTGCCGGTGGCCAGCGCCTCGAGCAGCACCAGCCCGAACGCCTCGTGCTCGGACGGCAGCACCGCCGCCCACGCCCGCCCCGTCCGCGTCGCGAGCTCGGCCGTGTCGTCGAGGTCGGCGAGCTCCACGCCCGGCGCCGCCGCGAACGTGCCGGCGCTGCGGCGGTCGAGCAGCAGCCGCGCCTGCGGATGCGCCTCCCGCACGCGCGGCCACGCGTCGACCAGGAGGGCGACGCGCTTGCGCTGCTCGCGGGCGTCGGCGGCGCACACCACGGTCGGCTGCGGGGTGCGCTCCGTGCCGAGCGGGAACCGTGCGAGGTCGACCCCGGGCGCGATCGCCCGCGCGTCGCGCCCCGTGCTCGCGCGGTAGGCGGCGGCCGCCGCTGCGCTCAGCGTGAGCACGGCCGCGCCGTCGGCGATGCGCAGCGTGCGCCGCAGCCGCCCCGGCCGCAGGGCGAGGTCGGCGGCGTCCGGGATCCCCATGTGCGTGTAGACGGCGGCGCCGTCGCTGCGGCGCGCCCAGGCCGTCGCCGCCAGCGCCTCGCCGAGGTCGAAGGCGTGCGCGACGTCGGGTCGCAGCCGGGCGAGCGCGACGCGCATCGCCGGCTGCCGCAGCGCGTGCGGGTCGCGCCCGGCACGCAGCAGCGGCCGCTCCGGCGCGCGCGGCAGCCGCAGCACCGGAACGCCCTCCTCCACGCCGCGGCCCGGGCGGGGTGCCGTCGTGACCACGAGCGGGCGGTGCCCGAGCGCGATCAGCCCGCGGGCGAGGTCGTGGACGTAGCGCTCCGTGCCCCGCCGCACCTCCGGCCAGAAGCGCGGCGTCAGCAGCGCCACGCGCAGCGGCGTGGAGGCCGGCATCGGCGGCGAGTATCCCAGGGCGCCGGTAGGGTCGCCGCGGGTGACGCTCGGCATCGCGGAATACCTGGCCGGCTTCGCGTACCTGACCGTCGTGCTCGCCGCCTGCGCGGCCGCCGGGATGACGCTGGTCGAGCGCCGGGCGCCGCACCTGCGCGGGCTCGTCCGGCTGCTCGGCGGCTTCCTCGGGGCGTCGGCGGCGCTCGTGCTGACCCACCTCGTCCCGGCCGCGCTCGGCGTGCTCTCGCGCCCGGCGGTGCTGGTGGCCTGCGCGCTCGTCCTCGGCGCCGCGCGGCTCCTGCGGCCGCTGGCCGCGGGCGCGCCCGACCCCGCGGCGGCCGGGCGCGAGCCGCGCGCGTCGCGGGCGCTGGCTTGGGCGGCGGTGCTGCTGACGGCGGTGGCGGTGCTCGGCTTCCTGCGCAGCCGCGCCGGCGTGCCGGTGACGGCGGTCGACGCGATGACCGTCCACCTGCCGACCGTCGCGCACTGGATCCAGACCGGGTCGCTGTGGGAGCTCGTCCTGCACGCGCCCGAGCTGACCTACGCCACCTACCCGCACAACGGCACGCTGCTGATGACCGCGGTGACGCTGCCCTGGGACAGCACCTTCGCGGTCCGCTACGTCGGCCCGCCGCTCATGGCCGTCGCGGCGCTGGCGGTGTTCGCTTTCGCGCGCGAGCTCGGGGCGCCGCGCAGCGCGGCCGCGCTGGCCGCGGCCGCCGTCGTCGCCATGCAGTCCGTGGTGTTGCCGAGCCTCGAGGACGCGCAGGTCGATCCACCCATGTGGGCGTGGTTCGGCGCCGGTGCGCTGTTCCTGCTGCGCTCCGCGCGGCGGCCCGAGCCGGGCGAGCTGCTGCTGGCGGGGATCGGCCTCGGCCTCGCGTTCGGCACCAAGTGGTACGCCGTCGCGTACGTCCCGGTGCTCGTCGCGCTGTGGCTGCTCGCGCGCCGCCGCCGCGACGGCGCCTGGCTGCCGATCCTGCGCCGGTCGCCGCTGCTGCTCGTGCCGCTCGCGCTGCTGGGCGGCTTCTGGCTTCTGCGCAACTGGGTGCTCGCGGGCAACCCGGTCTATCCCGCGGCCGTGCCGCCGCTGTTCGACGCCCCGCGCAACGCGCTGTACGCGTTCGCCGCGCACGAGGTCTCCGACTACCTGTTCGACCCGGCGATCTGGCGCGACTGGTACGTGCCGGCCTACCGCAGCAGCTTCGGCGTCGGGGGGCCCCTGCTGGTGCTGGCGACGCTGGCCGCCGCGGCCGTGGCCCTGCGGCGGCGCGCGGCGGCGCCCGCGCTGGTGGCCGCGGCGGTCGTGCTCATCGCGCTCGTCTACTCGCGGCTGCCGTTCGGGGCGTTCGGGCCCGAGGGGCAGCCGTACCTCGTCGGCGCCAACGCCCGCTGGCTCGTCCCGGCGGTGATGGGTGCCGCGGCGCTCGCCGCATGGCTGGCGGCGGCCGTGCCGCGCGCGCGGCCGCTCGTCGAGGCGCTGCTGTTCGCGGCCGTGGTGGCCGGCGTCGCGCAGTGGGCGCCGGAGGCGGGAGCCGGCCCGCTGCTCGCCGGCGCCCTCGTCGTGGCCGCCGTCGCGCTGGCCCGCCGGGCGCCGCGGCCGGTCCTCGCCGCGACGGCGCTGGCGCTCGCCCTGCTCACCGGCGCCGTGCTGCGCGCGAATGGTGGTCCGGCCGACTACCGGCCCCTCGAGCCGACGGTGCGGGCGCTGCTCGATCGCGTGCCGAGCGGCGGCGCCGTCGGGCTGGCCGGCACGTGGGACCTGCACGGCCTCGCGCCCGCGCTGGCGGCGTTCGGCCCGCGCCTGGACAACCGCGTGGAGTACCTCGGGCGCGAGCGCGACCACCTGCTCGTGCAGTGGCGCGAGCGCAAGGCCTTCCAGCGCGCCGTCCGGCGCGGGGCCTACGACGCCGTCCTGATCGGGACCGGGATCCCCGCGCGCCGCGGCGGCGAGGAGCCCCACGCCGGCTGGGTGCGCGACCTCGGCTATCGCGAGGTCGCGCGCTCCCAGCGGCTGGTGCTGTTCGTGCGCTGAGCGCCTACGCGGCGCGCGTCGTGATCTTCGGCGCGCGCTTCTTGCGGATGGTGACGACGATCACCCGGCCGATCGAGTGCGGCCGCGTGATCGTGATCGTGATCGTCGTGCGGGGCTTGAGCTTCTGCTTGGTGAAGCTCTTGAACAGCACCGTGCCCGACTTGCCGGTGACGGTGACGGTCTTCCCGGCCTTGCCCTTGCAGGCCTTGCCGCCCGCCTTGCAGGTGGCGACGACGGTCGCGCCCGCTGGCACGCCCTTCACGCCGAGCTTCGTGAAGCGCGTGAACGTCGCGAACGCCTTGTAGGCGTGCGTGAGGCTGGCCGCGATCGTCAGCGCGGCCGGGCCGTTGGCGCAGTCCTCGTCGAGCGCGTTGCCGGGCACGTCGACGGCACCGGGCCGGATCGCCGCGTTGCCGTCGTCGCAGTCGGCCGGCACGGTCGAGCCGTCGCCGTCGCGGTCGAGGTTGCGGTCGGCGACGCCGTTGCAGTCCTCGTCGACGTCGTTGTCGAGGATCTCCGTCTTGCCCGGCGTGCGGCGGGCGTCGTTGTCGTCGCAGTCGGCCGGCCGGTTGGAGCCGTCGCCGTCGCGGTCGTAGTTGATGCCCTTCTCGCCGTCGCAGTTCTCGTCGACGTCGTTGTCGAGGATCTCGGGCTTGCCCGGGTTGACGTTCGGGTTGGCGTCGTCGCAGTCCTGCCCGGCGTGGTAGCCGTCACCGTCGCCGTCGGGCGGGTTGACCGTCCACGCGCGCCGCACGGGCGTCGGGTCGACGTTGCCCGCCAGGTCGATCGCCCGCGCCTCGAAGGCGTGCGGGCCCGGGGCGAGGTTCTCGACCCGGTGCGGCGACGTGCACGGCGCGAACGCCGCGGCATCGAGCCGGCACTCATAGCTGCTGCCGCCCTGGAGCACGAACGTCGCGCTCGTCGTCGTGACGATCGCACCCTCGCCCGGCGTCTCGCCGTGCGCGCCCAAGGTCGTCTCCGGCGGGACCGTGTCCACCGTGAAGGTGCGCTGGGCCGGGATACGGTCGAACCACCCCTCGTGCTTGGCGCGCACGCGGAACGTGTGCATCGCGTCGGCGAGGGGCTGATACGTCTTCCCGCTCGGGCACGGCTCGTACGGGGCGAAGTTCAGCGAGCACTCGAAGCTCGTGCCGGCTCCGGTGGTGAAGGTGAACGTCGGGGTCGCATCGTTCGTCAGCCCCTGCGGCCCCCCCGTGATCGCGGTGTCGATCACCTTCACGGTTCGCGACACGGCCGGCCCTGCCTGACCGGAGAAGTCGCGGCCGCGGACGTAGATCGTGTGGTCGCCCTCGCTGCTGAACGTCCTCGAGATCCCCGACGTGCAGGTGGTGAAGTTGACCTCGGCGTCGAAGCGGCACTCGGTGGTGCCCGCCTCGTTGGACGCGAAGAAGAAGGCGACCGTCCGCTCCTGCGTCGTCGAGAAGCTCTCCGTGGG
>DATLGB010000149.1:0-10671 GCA_035540675.1 Solirubrobacteraceae bacterium
CCTGAAGAGCCTCAACCTGAAGGTGGCGGCCTGGCAGGTGTGGAACGAGCCCAACGCCGGGGTGTTCTGGATCGGCGGCCCGGAGCCGGCCCGCTACTCGGCGCTGCTGAAGGCCGCCTACCCGCGCATCAAGGCGGCCGATCCCGCCGCGATCGTCGTCACGGGCGGCCTCGTCCACAACGACTTCTACTTCGTCGAGTCGCTGTACCGCCACGGCGCCGGCGACTCCTTCGACGCCGTCGGCACGCACATGTCGACCGCCTGCCTGACCCCCGGCCCCGGCTTCTACGAGCGCAACCAGGACAACGGGCGCATCGACAAGTACTACTTCACCGCGTACCGCGAGGTGCACCAGTCGCTCGCCGACCGCGGCCATGGCGACAAGCCGATCTTCATGGAGATCGGGTGGTCGACGGCGCATGACCAGCCCTGCAACGTCGGCAACAAGAAGGGGCCGTCGGGCGTCACCGAGGCCGAGCAGGCGCGCTTCCTGACCGAGGCCTACCAGTGCCTGGCCTCCGACGGCTACGTCCGCGCCGCGGCCTGGTTCTCGCTGCAGGACGCCACGCGGCAGTACCACTCCTACGACTCGCGCATGGGCCTCGTCGACTTCAACGGCAACCTGCGCCCGTCCTTCGGCGCCATGCAGACGGTGGCCCGCGGGATCACGCCGTCGTTCTGCGGCGGCAAGGTCGACCGCGACCTGCCGAGCGCGAAGATCGACGTGCCGGACCAGTACTTCACCCGCCTGGTGGTGAGGGGCTCGGCCACCGACCCCACGACGCCGATCAAGAAGATCGAGCTGTGGGTGGACGGCAAGCGCGTCGAGGGCGCCAACGGCGACGGACCGACCTACAACAACGACTGGTTCGGGTCGACGAAGCTCGGCTACGGCAAGCACACGATCGAGCTGCGCGCCTACGACGAGGCGCTGAACGTGGCTCGCGCCAGCAAGGTCGTCACGAAGGTCGACCCCGACAAGGCGACCGGGACCTACAAGCCGCGCCTGGCGTTCGCCGCCAAGAAGGTCGGCCGCGGCAAGGTCCGCGTCAGCGCGCGGGTGCAGCGCGCCCTGGACTTCCCGGAGGACCCGAAGGGGCGCCTGCGGATCTTCTTCGAGCGCCGCACCGGCGGGCGCTGGAAGCCCTACTCGCGCTTCACCAAGGGCATCTCCAAGCCGGTCCGCCTGACGTACGCCGCGCGCCGGCCGGGCAAGTGGCGCGTGTGGGGCCGGCTCGCGGTGGACGCGCCCTACAAGGCGCTGCGCACGAAGAAGTACGTCTTCAAGCTCCGCTGAGCGGCGCTCCGGCGGCGCGCGTTCACCCGCGCGCGCCGCCGGGTAACGGCCCCGGCATGAGCGACGCGCGCATCACCGCCACCGAGAACGGCCCGTACAAGGTCCAGGGCGACTTCGAGCTCGTCGATCAGGACGGCAACCCGATCGAGACCACGCGGTCGACGATCTTCCTGTGCCGCTGCGGCGGGTCGACGAACAAGCCGTTCTGCGACGGCACGCACTCGAAGATCGGGTTCCGCGGGGCGCGGCAGGCCGTCCTCGCCGAAGAGGGCGACGTCGCCGCCTAGGAACTACGCGAGGCCGGCCGCCGCGACGGCGCGCCCCGCCAGCTCGTCGTCCATGCCCTCCAGCTGCGGCAGGACGAACCCGGCCAGGGCTTCGAGCGTCAGCGCCGCCTCGTCGGCCGGTGCCAGGCGACGGCGCGCGCGCACGTAGGCGATCGCGTCGGCGTAGAGGCCCGGGCCGAGCGCGACGACGTCGCTGACCGCGACGAGCCGTCGCCCGACCGCCTCCGCCACCGCGTCTCCGCCGGCCCAGCGCGCGACCAGGTCGTCCAGCGCCGCGCGCTCGAGCACCGGCACCTCGACGAAGACGAAGCGCCGCCGCAGCGCGGCGCTGGTGCGCGCGACGCCCGAGAGGTCGGCCATGGTCGCGATGACGCGCCAGTCCTCCGGCGGCGCGAGCTCGCCGCCGCCCGGCAGGTCGACGGGATGGCCGCCGAGGACGGTCGAGACCCGCCCCAGCGCCCGGTCGAGATCCGTCCGGTCGAGCTCGTCGAGGACCAGCCAGCGGCCTTCGCCGATCGTCCGCGGGACCAGGCCCGGCTCGAACGCGCCGCCGCCGTCGGTCGCGCGGCGCAGGCGGCCGAGCATCTCGCGCGAACCGAGGCGGCCGCCGGCCGACGTGAAGGTCACGCCGGCGCAGCGACCCTGGCGCGCGGCGGCCTCGGCGAGCGCGAGCGCGAGCGTCGTCTTGCCCTGCCCGGCGCCGCCGGTGAGGACGAGGTGGCGCCCGGAGGCGAGCGCGGCGATCGCGGCCGCGTACACCCCGTCGTCGAGGACGAGCCCGCGGCGCTCGGCGACCGCGCGCACGTCCGACAGGTCGAGGAACGCGCCGGCGCCGGCCGGGGGGTCGCCCGTCGCGGGCGGCGGCTCCTGCTCCTGCTGCGCCTGCCACGCGGCGATGTCCTCCGGGCGCAGGGCCGTGACCGCCTGGGTCGGGCGCAGGACGCGGAAGTCGGGCGCGGGTGGCGCGGGCGGCGCGGGCGCAGGGGTCGCCGCCAGCGCGGCGGCCTCGATCGGACCGATCGCCGGCGCGGCGGGCTCGGGCGCGGGCGCGACGGGCTCCGGCGACTGGGCCCCCACCTCCAGCCACTCGCCCGTGCCCTCGTCGAGCGCCGGCAGCGGGTCCCCCGGCGGCGGTGCGACGGGTCCGGGCGCCGGCGGCGCCGCGCCGGGCCAGTCGGCCGCGGCCTCGGCGTCGACGGCCGCCGGGCCGCCCGGGTTGAGCTGGACCGCAAGCTCCTTGAGGCCGACGTGGACCGGCAGCCGCAGCTCGGCCTTGGTCTGCTCGCCCACCGGCGTCACGCGACCGTCGGGCCCCAGCAGCTCCATGTCCTGCAACAGCCGCGTGAAGCGCTCGCCCTGGCTGCGGAACGTGTTCTCGTTGTCCCAGCCGGCCCGGCCGAGGTGCGCCGCGGCCCGGCCGAAGTCCCGTAGCGCGACGCGCTCGCCGGGGCGCAGCGTCGCGTACAGGCTGAGCCCGATGGCCGCGCCGTTCCAGATGCTCGGCGTGAGGTGCTTCTCCCGCAGCTGCCGGCGCAGCCACTCCGCCTGCCCCGGCGACACCGACCACACGTCGGCGGGATCGCCCGCGCGGATGTAGCGCCGGCCGAGGTCGGTGAGCTCGACGGTCCCCCGGTCGGCGACGATCAGCCCGGCGGCGCCGGCGTAGGAGAGGTACTGCCGCGTGCGGCCCGTGTCGCTCTCCGCGTCGGCCGGGAACAGGTCGGCTTCGGCGAAGTCGGTGACGAACTCGTCGAGCCGCAGCCGGCCGCGCTGGTCGAGCGCGCGCAGGAGGCCGTGGGCGTGGCCGATGCGGTGAGCCGGGATGGGTCGCATGGCGGCGACCCTATTCGCAGCGGCCGGGCCGCGTCCAGACCGCCGAACGAGCTCGAGCCGCCCCGCCGGCGCGCGCCCTCAGGCGGCGGGCGCTTGACTCGCGCCGGCGGAGCGGCCCCATGTGCTCAGGAGGGAAAAGCTCGCATTCCTGTCATCGGCCGGGCGGCGCCGGGCGCCATAGGGTGCCCACCCCATGCGGTCGCCCGCCGTCGTGCTCGCCGCCCTCGCCGCCCTGTCGACGGCGGCTCCGGCCGTGGCCGATCCGCTCGACGCGTTCGCGCCCGTGCTGGTGCACGACGGCCGCGACCGCGCACCGTTCGCCTCGGTCGCCGGCGCGCGGGCGCCCGTCCCCGGCCTGCCGCCGCGCGGCGGCCCGGAGGCGTACGCGCGCGCGGTTCCGGCGCCCGGCGGCCGGCGCTTCATCCAGTACTGGCTGTTCTCGCCGGACAACCCGCAGGACCGCGGCATCCTCCGCACGGGGCGCCACGCCGGCGATTGGGAGCTCGTCCAGGTCGGCCTCGACCGTCGCGGCCGCCCGCTGGAGGTCGTCGCCTCGCAGCACTCCGGCGCGGAGCGCTGTGGGTGGAGCGACGTCCGGCGCGACGGCACGCACCCGCACGTGTTCGTCGCCAACGGCTCGCACGCCGGCTACTTCCGGCCGGGCGTGCGCGACCGCATGTGGCCGGACCCGAACGACGAGGCGAGGGGCGACGGGCTCGTGGTGCGCCCGCGGGTCGTGCCGGTCACTGCGCGCTCGCCGCGCTGGATGCGCTGGCCCGGCCGCTGGGGCGCGAGCCGGGCGGGCGCCGTCCCGGGCGAGCAGGACTCGCCGCGCGGCCCCGCCTTCCAGGGCGTGCGCTGGTCGGATCCGGCCGCGTTCGCCGCCTCCGCCCGGGCCTGCGCGCTGGCCTGCCGCCGCGTCGGCGCGTGCGACGGCCGCGAGCGGGCGGTCGCGGCCGCTGCGCTCGCCCTGACCGCGCTGGGGGCCCTGGCCGCGGCGGCGCGCGTGCGGCGGCGCCGCGCGGCCGGCCGTTAAACGACCGCGGCGCCCGTGACAGGAGTCACGGACGCCGCGGGTGCGGACGGGCCCGAAGGCCCGGCGGGAGCTGTGGCTAGGCCTGCTGCTCCTCGGCCTGCTTCTCCTTGGCGGTGGCGGAGACGCACTTGCCGAAGGCGTTGCGCTTGGTGCCCCACTTGGCCGCGAACGCCGTGGCGTCGGCCTTGCGGTCGGCCTTGCAGCTCTTGGCGGCGTTGACGCTCGCCTTGACGTCGGCCTTGGACGCGGCCTTGCTCTTGGAGGACACGCACTTGCCGAACGCGTTCTTGCGGTTCTTGCCCGTGCCGTAGAACTCGTCGAACGTCTTGCCGTCGTGCGAGGCGGCGAAGTTCGCGTCGTCGCGCTCGGCGCGGCACGCCTTCGCGGCGCTGTCCTGGTTGGCCTTCTCGGTCTTCGTGCGCTTGGAGACGCACTTGCCGAACGCGTTGGACCGGTTCTTGTTGGTCCCGTACGTCTGCTTGAAGGTGGCTTCGCCCATCTGCTGGCGCTCGGCCTTGCACGCGGCCGAGGCCGCCTTGGACGGCGGAAGGTTGTAGTCCTGGGCGCCGGCCGCGGAAACCGGAATGGCGAGAGCCGCGGCGGCGACGATCAAAAGTCGCTTCATGCCCGGTTAAACACGGCAAGCGGGCTGAAGTTGGCAGGTCAGCGCGCCCGGTAGACGAACGTCCGGCGGCGCCGGGCCTGGGCGCGGCCGGCGCTAGGACTTCTCGCCGACGCGGCGCTCGAGCTCGCGCAGGCGCTCGGGCGCGTCCGTGCGGAAGGAGCCCTCCCGCTCGCGCCGGATGGCGCGGCGGTAGGCGGCGCGCGCCTCGTCGAGCTCGCCGATCGACTCGGCTGCGCGGCCGAGCCACAGCCAGGACCACGAGTTGTGGGGCGCCAGCTCCGTGTACCGGCGCAGGTGCCCGTAGGCCTCCCGGTGGCGGCCGAGGTCGTACAGCGTGTAGCCGAGCCCGAAGTGCCCGCGCATGTCGCCGGCCTCGACGCACGAGAGCCAGTGGCCGGCCGCGGCCTCGAGGTCGCCCTCGTCCTCGGCGCAGGCGAGCGCGAGCATGAAGAAGCACACGTCGGCCGTCGAGATGTCGAACCGCGCGCGAACGGCGAGCACGACCTCGCCCAGCGACGCCGCGTCCATCCCCAGCAGCGGGATCGAGAAGCGCGGCCCGTCGAAGGCGGCGGCGCCGAGCGACTCGACGTCGAGCGTCGAGAACTTGTGGACCGTGAACCCGGCGACCGGGCCGCGGGCGCTGCGCAGCACGTAGCGGACGTCCGGCGTGAGCTCGACCAGCTGCGACGCCGGCCGGCCGTCGACCACGGCGCCGAACTCGACCGCCTCGAGCCAGTCGTCGGTCACGTTGACGCTGAGGTGCAGCGGGATGTGCGTGGGGCGCAGGAGCGCCAGGCGGCTGCGGATGCTGTCGTCGTCCACGGCGCCCATTCAACGCGATGCCGCGGATGCAACCGTCACCTCGGACCCGAGCGCCAGGGCACCGGTCCGCACGATGACCGCAGCCGGGTTGCACTTCCCGCGGGTTGCCGCGAGGTTTGGCAGCGGGCGCCGTTTCAGCGCGCAACCACCCGGTTTCCTATGCAGGAGGCACTTGCCCACCATGTCGCTCCGTACACGCCCGGCCCGTAGGGCCTCTTGGGCGCTGGTCGGCGCCGCGCTCGCGGTTCTGCTCGTCGCGGCCGTCGCGTTCGCCGCACCCGACCGTTCGTTCACGCTGTCGGCTTCGACCGCTTCCGTCAACTGGGACGGCACGCCGGGCACCGGGCACATCCTCCCGCTGGTCGACGGCTACGACGGCCCGTCGGCGTGCACCAAGGAAGAGTCCAACCACTGCGACCAGACGCTGCTCAAGGTCGAGAGCGGCGGCCCGGTGACGCTTCATGCCGAGATCGGCAGCTACTCCCCGCCGACGTCCGACTTCGACCTCTACATCTACCCCGCCGACGCCAGCGGCAAGGCCACGTCGGATGAAGAGCTGCACCCGTCCTTCCTGGACGGCGGCGATTCGGGCTGGTTCCACGGCTTTCCCGAGTCCGCGACCGTCGAGAACGCGCCGCCGGGCTACTACCTGATCGTGGTCGTCTACTACGACACGAACAACGGGACGTACAAGGGCACGGCCAGCATCGAGGGCGCCACGCCGGTGCCCGGTGGCGGCGGGGGCGACCCGCAGCCCACCCCGGACCCGGGCGGCGGCGGCGGCAGCCCGCAGCCGACCCCGACGCCGGCCCCGGGCGGTGGCGGCGGCACGACGACGCGGCAGGCGCCGCAGATCGAGGCCTCGGTCACTCCCAGCCGGGACGCCAAGCCGCCGTTCAAGTTCACGGCCAAGGGCAAGATCGTTCCGCCCGCGGGCGTCTCGCAGAGCGACGCGTGCCAGGGCCGCGTGGCGGTCCAGGTCAAGGCCGGCAAGAAGACGATCTCGAACCGGCGTACGGCAGTGAAGCCGGACTGCACCTGGTCGAGCCGCCTCACGATCAGCAACCGCAAGCGCCTCGGCAAGACGAAGAGCCTCCGGTTCATCGCCAACTTCCAGGGCAACAAGGTGCTCCTGCCCCGCAAGGCGAAGACGCGCACCGTCCGCGTCCGCTAGCCGGCGCAGCTTCAGGCGCCGAGGGCCTGGCGGAGATCCTCCACCAGGTCCTCGGCCGCCTCGATGCCGCACGAGAGGCGCACGAGGTCGGGCGGCACGGCGGCCGCCGACCCCTCCACCGACTGGTGGGTCATCGCCTGCGGCACCTCGATCAGCGATTCGACGCCGCCGAGCGACTCGGCCAGCGAGAAGATGCGCGTCGAGGCCGCGATCCGCAGCGCGTCGGGGTGACGGAAGGACACCATCCCGCCGTAGCCGGGGTAGAAGACCTGCTCGACGCCGGCCGAGCGCAGGAACTCGACCACGGCCTGCGCCGTCACGGCGTGCTGGGCCATCCGCAGGTGCAGCGTGCGGATGCCGCGGTGGATGAGGAAGCAGTCCAGCGGCCCGGGCACCGCCCCGAGCGACAGCTGGACGAAGCGGATCTTCTCGTGCAGCTCCGGATCGGAGACGACGACCGCGCCGAGCACGGCGTCGGAGTGGCCGCCGAGGTACTTCGTCGCCGAGTGGACCGACGCGCCGGCGCCGAGCTCGAGCGGCCGCTGGTTGACCGGCGTGGCGAAGGTGTTGTCCACCGCGACCAGCGCGCCGTGGGCGCGCTCGACGATGGCGGCCACGTCGACGACCTTCAGCGTCGGGTTGGTCGGCGTCTCGACCCACACCAGCTTCGTGCGGCCGGGCTGCACCGCGGCTTCGACGGCGGCCAGGTCGCTCTGGTCGACGATCGTGTAGTCGAGGCCCCAGCGCTTGAGGATCTTGTCCGTCATCCGGTAGGTGCCGCCGTAGAGGTCGTCGGGCAGCACGACGTGGTCGCCGGCCGAGCAGTGGGCGGTGATCAGCGCGTGCTCGGCCGCCATGCCGCTGGCGAACGCGGTGCCGAGGCCGCCCTCGAGCACGCCCAGCGCGGTCTCGAGCGCGGCGCGCGTCGGATTGGCCGCGCGCGAGTAGTCGTAGCCCTCGACGAACTCCCCCGGCGCCCGCTGGACGTAGGTCGTCGCCTGGTGGATCGCCGGGACGACGCCGCCCGTGTACGGGTCGGGGTCGAGGCCGGCGTGGACGATCCTGGTGGCGGGGCGGGCGGAGTCGGGAACGCGGCTCATGCCGACATTTGAGCAGGGCCCGGCCGCTCCCATCGCTCCTGCGTGTAGTCGGGCGCCATCCCGACCGACGTGTAGAGGCCGGTCGCGGGCGCGTTGGCCCCGTGCACCGACAGGTCCGCGACCGTCAGGCCGGCGCTCCGGAAGCGGTCGAACAGCGCCAGCAGCAGCGTGCGCCCGTGCCCGCGGCCGCGGGCGCGGCGGGCGACCGCCAGCTGCGCGACGTAGCCGATGCCTCCCTCCCAGCGATCGCCGACGGCTGCCGCCGCCAGGCCCTGCTCGTCGTCGAGCGCGAGCCGGAAGGCCGGCTCGGAGCGCTCCTGCAGCGCGTGCCAGTCGGCGTAGGGGTCGGGGACGTTCCCCGCGATCTCGCCGAACGCCTCCTCGATGAGCGCGTGGACGGCCTCACCCTCGGCGCCGAGGTCGAACGTCCGCACGTTTGCCGCGTCGGGCGGCGGCACCGCGTCGAGCTGCGCGCGCATCCGCTGGTAGACGTGCACGCGCTCGTAGCCGCGCTCGCGCAGCACGCGCGCGAGCGGCTCGTAGGTGGCGGTCAGCATCTGCTGCAGCGGCTGCCCGCGCTCGCGCATGCGCGCCTCGGTCGCGCCGACGAGCGCCTCCTCGATGCCGCGACCCTGGTGCTCGGGGTGGACGATCACCACCGCGCCGGGGCCGCCCACGAACGCGTAGCCGACGATCGCGCCCGCCTCGTCCTCGGCCACCACGAAGTCGCGCTCGACGTCCGCGCTCGGCCTCGCCCAATCCCCGACCACGTCGTCGAGCTCGACGTCGGGACGGCCGATGTCGGCGACGTCGCGCGCCGCCATCACCGCCAGCACCGCCTCGCCGTCGGCGGCCGGGTCCGGAGGCCGCAGGCGCACTACCGCGCGAGCGACTCGAGCAGGTCCGAGCGGGTCACGATGCCCACCGGCCGGCCGTGCTCGAGCACCGTCAGCGCGGGCCGGTCGCCGGCCAGCAGCTCGACCGCGTCGCGCACCGAGTCCTCGACGGAGACCGACGGAAACGGCGCCTCCATGACGTCCACGACCTCGGAGTCGAGCGCCGCGGCGTCGCCGATCGCGAACTTCAGCAGCCCGCGCTCGCCGACCGAGCCGACGATCGACTCGCGGTCGTGCGCGGACACCACCGGCAGCTGCGAGACGCGGTGCTCGTGGAACAGCGCCACCGCGTCGCGCACCTTCTGCGACGACTCGACGACCACGAGCGGCGGGATCTCGCCGATCCCGTGCTTGTCGAGCAGCACCTCGCCCACCGTCCGGTCGCCCGTCCGCGGCAGGAACCCGTGCTGGGCCATCCAGTTGTCGTTGAAGATCTTCGACAGGTAGGCGCGGCCGCCGTCGGGCAGCACGACCACCACGAGCGCCTCCGGGTCCTCGATGTCGCGCGCGACCTCGACCGCCGCCTGCACCGCCATCCCGCACGAGCCGCCGACGAGCATGCCCTCGGTGCGCGCCAGCCGCCGCGTCATCAGGAACGAGTCCTTGTCCGAGACGGTGACGTAGCGGTCGACCACCGACGGGTCGAAGGTCTCCGGCCAGAAGTCCTCGCCGACGCCCTCCACGAGGTACGGCTTGACCTCGTCGCTGGAGTAGATCGATCCGACGGGGTCGGCCCCGATCACCTGCAGGTCGGGGTTGCGCTCGCGCAGGTAGCGCGCGCAGCCGGTGATCGTGCCGCCCGTGCCCACGCCGACGACGAGGTGCGTGATCCGCCCGCCGGTCTGCTCCCAGATCTCCGGGCCCGTCGTGTCGTAGTGCGTCTGCGGGTTGGCCGGGTTGGCGTACTGGTTGGGCTTGAACGCCCCGGGGATCTCGCGCGCCAGCCGGTCGGAGACCGAGTAGTAGGACTCGGGCGAGTCGGGATCCACGTTGGTCGGGCAGACGATGACCTCGGCGCCGTAGGCGCGCAGCAGGTCGATCTTCTCGCGCGACATCTTGTCCGGCATCACCGCGATCACGCGGTAGCCGCGCAGGCGCGCCGCGATCGCGAGGCCGGCGCCCGTGTTGCCCGACGTCGGCTCGATGATCGTCCCGCCGGGCTTGAGCCGCCCGTCGCTCTCGGCGGCCTCGATCATCCGCAGCGCGACGCGGTCCTTGATCGAGCCGCCCGGGTTGAACGTCTCGACCTTCGCGACGAGCTGGCAGCGCAGCTCCGGCTCGACGCGCGAGAGCCGCACCAGCGGCGTGTCGCCGATCGTCTCGAGGATGGAGTCGAGGATGCGAGCGCGCCCGCCCACGTCGGTGCCTTGCGTCGCCATGGCCTGATCATACGGGCGCCGGGGCGCTCGCCGCGCAGGCTCGGCCGCGGCCGGCGGTCCTAGACGAGCGCCGCCAGCGCCAGCCCGAGGCGGCGCTCCACCTCGGCCTCGCCGAGCACGTTCATCACCGGGTGCAGCGGCGGGCTGCGGCGAGACCCGGTGATCGCGACGCGCAGCGTGAGGAAGACCGCGCCGGGCTTGACGCCGAGCTGCTCGGCGTAC
>DATLGB010000150.1:0-4474 GCA_035540675.1 Solirubrobacteraceae bacterium
GTCCTCGTCGGCAGCCTCGAGGAGCAGCGCCAGCCGGGCTCGCTCCGGCTCGCGCAGCGGCAGCGGCCGCGCCTGGTCGAGGAGCTTGCCCGCAAGATCGCTGCGGCCCAGCTCGAACGCCATCTCGGCCGCCCGCAGCAACAGCCCGCCCCGCGCCGAGGGATCGGGCGTGAGCTGCGCGGCACGCTCGAGCGACGCCGCGGCAAGGGTCGTCGCTCCGCGTTGCAGCGCCCGCGCCGCGGCGGCCTCGAGCTCTGATGCGACCGCAGCGTCGGGGCCCGAGCAGGCGGCGGCCCGGTGCCAGACGCTGCGGTCGGGGTCCGCCGCGTGAGCCTCGGCGAGCGCCACGTGGGCAGCGTGCCGTGCCGCGGTCGGCGCGTCGTGGTAGACGGCGGCGCGTACGAGGGGGTGACGAAACTGCACGCCGGCGTCGGTGACCGTCACGAGCGCCGCTGCCTCCGCGGCGCCCAGCTCGTCGGTCGACACCGGACGGCCTTCATAGTGCGAGGCGGCAGCGAGGATCTCCTGCAGGCTGCACGCCTCGCCGAGCGCCGCCACGAGCAGGACCGACCGAGTGGCGGCGGGCAGCTCGGTCACCCGATCGGAAAAGGCTCGTTCGAGCGCATCGGTGATCGGCAGCGGCGTGAGAGCCGATGCGGCGAGCTGCCCCGACGACAGCGCGCGCGGCAGCTCGAGGAGCGCAAGCGGGTTGCCCCCGGCGACGTCCAGCACGCGCCTGCGCAGCTCCGGCGTGAGCTCGGGGGCGTGCGCGTCCAGCAGCCGCGCGGACTCCTCCCCGTCGAGCGTCGCGAGCGAGAGCTCGGGCAGACGCGCGTCGTCCAGACGGCTTGGATGGCCGTCGCGCAGCGCGAAGAGCAGCGCGATCGGCTCGAGGTCGACGCGGCGCGCGACGAACGCCAGCACCTCGCAGGTGTCGGGATCGAGCCAGTGGGCGTCCTCGACGGCCAGCAGCAGAGGCGCGTCGGCCGCCGCTTCGGCCAGGAGGTCGAGCGCGGCCAGCGCGATGAGGAAGAGATCGGGGGCACGTGCGCCCCCTGCGCCGCCGAACGCGGACGCCAGCGCCGCCGCCTGCGGGGCCGGAAGATCGGCGATCCCGGCGTTGTACGGCCGCAGCAGCCGGTGCAGACCGGCAAACGCCATCTGCCGCTCGGACGGTACGCCGGCCGTCTTGAGGATCGTGATCCCGCGTTCGCTCGCGCGCTGTTCGGCCTCCTCGAGCAAAGCCGACTTCCCGATGCCCGCCTCGCCGCGCAGCAGCATCGCGCCGCCGCCCCCGTGGAGGCGACCCAGCAGCCCGTCTATGACGGCGAGCTCGCGCTCGCGGCCCGTCAGCGCCATGTGCCGCGGAGCCTACCTGCGGGCATCGGTGTGATGTGAGCGTCTTGGGGCGCGCGCCTGGCGCAGCGACTTAAGTCACACCCTGCCGCGCGCGGCGGCCACATGACCGTCGGATGACCGATGCGTCCGCGGCGGGCTCGGACATAACGTCGTTCATCGCCTCCACCCCGCCCCGAAAGGACGGCACGACATGAGCACCGACCGATCGACGCCCGACACGATCGTCCTGATCCACGGCTTCTGGGTCACGCCGCGCAGCTGGGAGCATTGGGTTGCCCGCTTCGAGAGCCGCGGCTACAGGGTGATAACGCCCGCCTACCCGGGGTTCGAGGTCGAGGTCGAGGCGCTCAACGCGGATCCAAGCCCGGTCGAGGCCCTCACCGTGCCCCTGATCGTCGAGAAGCTCGAGTCGGTGGTGCGCGAGCTGGACTCCCCGCCGATCATCATCGGCCACTCCGCCGGCGGCGCGTTCACGCAGATCCTCCTCGACCATGGGTTCGGCGCTGCCGGGGTGGCGATCAATTCGGCGCCGACCGAGGGCGTCAGGGTCGTCCCGTTCGCGCAGGCCAAGGCGACCTTCAGGGCGATCGGGAACCCTGCCAACCACCACCGAGCCTTCGCCTACACGTTCGACGGCTGGCGGTACGCCTTTACGAACGGCTTCCCGGAGGAACAGGCCCGCGAGCTGTACGACCGCTACCACGTCCCGGCGTCCGGTCAGATCCTGTGGGACAGCGTCACCGCGAACTTCAAGCGGGGCATGCACGACACGGCGGTCGACTACCACAACAATGGCCGCGCACCGCTGCTGTTCATCTCCGGCAGCGAGGACCATCTCATGCCGCCGGCCATCCAGCGGTCAAACGCCAAGCACTACAAGTCCGACACGCTCACCGAGATCAAGGAGTTCGCCGGCCCGCACCTCCTGCCCGCCAGTCACGGGTGGGAAGAGGTCGCCGACTACGCGCTGTCGTGGGCGGTCGAACACGCTGCCCAGCCGAGCGTCGCGTGACCGGGCGCGGCGCGCGGCCGGCCGGCGCCCATCGGCGCTAGCCGGTCATCTGCGCCACGCGCACGGGTGGGGCGTTCGGCCCGGCCGCCCGCGCCGCTCCGCCGGCGACGATCGCCCGGCCGTCGGAGGCGATCGCGCCGGCAGCGGAGCCGCTGGCGTCGGCGCCGGCGAGCACGAGCCGCGGCGCGTCGAACGTCACGGCCCCCCTGCGGTGGATGACCGCGGCGACGCCGCGCAGCGGCGCGCCCGGCAGCGTGGCCCAGACCACGAGCGCGTCGCCGCGCGGGTTGCCCGACAGGTCCATGAGCTGAGCGTCGCTGCCGGCCGGCGAGATCGTCTCGATCCCGGCCACGCCACGGCGGGCCAGCGCGCCGCGCACCACGTGGCGCCCGTTCACGAAGCCGGTCCACGCCAATGTCGTGACGCCGCCGGCACCGAGGATCGCGCGTAGCCGCGGGCCCCGGACGCCCCGAGGCGTGGTCGCGGAGTCGAGCACGACACGCGAGCCGATCGTGCCGCGCGAGCCGACGGTGGATCGCGAGACGGTCAGCGGGCCGCCGCGGGGATACTGGCTGAACCACGCCACCGCACCCGCGCGCCCGCGCGACAGCGTCACGGCGATCGTCGGCACCGGCAGCGTCGGACCGGCCACCCTCGTCCTCGTCAGCGCCCCGCTCGCGCGCCGCAGGCGCGTACGGACGTCGTCGCGGCGCCCGTTCGCGCGCGGCTGGGCCCACGCGACGATCGCGTCGCCGCGCGCATTGAGGGCGACGGCCGCCGCAGGTCGGCCGGTGCGCTTCGCGAGCACGACCGGCTTGGTGAAGCTGCGCCCCCGGCGGCGAAACGTCGCCAGGATCGACCGTCGCGAGCAACTCGTCGTGAGGCACCGCGAGAAGACGACCGCCGCGTCGCCACGGTCGTTCACAGCGGTCGCGAGCGTGGCCGTGCCGACGATCCTGCCGGTCGGGATCCGTCGCAGCGCACCACCGGCCGGCCCGATGGCCGCGCGCAGCCGCGACCGCGCGGACTCGAGGCCGAAGTAGTCCAGCGGGCTGCGCGGCCCGCCGACGGCGAGCATCGTGCCGTTCGGGGAGACCGCGATCGGTGCGCCGAGCCCGTCGCGCAGCGCGCTCGGGGCCGGGCTGACGGCCCCCGCGCCGGCACCGACCGATGAGATCGCCAGCGGCGTCTGCGGCGTGCCGGGAACGAGGCCGAGCGGGCCGTACATGCCGATCGTCGCGAGTCCGCCGGCACCGTAGGCGGCGAACACCGGGTCGCGACCCGCGGTGTTCGGCAGCTCCTGCGGCGCCGTCCACGCTGCGGCGGCGGGGGAGGCGACGACCAGCGCGGCGGCGCATGATCCGATGAGAGCGGCGCTGCGGGACGTGGGGCTCATGCCCGTGACAACCGCGCCCCACCCCCAGGGTTGCGACGGCACGGCCGGCGTGCGTTCGGCGAGCGGCGAACGGACCCCGCGCTGCGTCCACGCCGCGCAGCGGAGGTTCAAGCTCGTCCGGTCAGCGTCCGACGGATCGGGTGGTGGCGCTTTCCCGACGACACGTCGTAGGCATGACGCTCGTCGCGCTCGTCATGGTCGTCGCGGCGATCGGCGGACCGCAGCGTCTGCGGGCCTACGCGCAGGGCGACGGCGGGTGCCCCGCCAGCGACCGGATCCCGATGCCCGACGATGTCGAGCGAGCGCGCACGGCGACGCTGTGCCTCATCAACCGCGAGCGTGCGGACCACGGCCTCCCCGCGCTGGCCATGGATGCGCGGCTCACGCAGTCGTCGCAACTGCACGCCGACGATATGGGCCGGCGCAACTTCTACGACCACACCGATCCCGACGGAGGGCGGCCCAGCGACCGCGTTTACGCGCAGGGCCTGCCGCCCTACGGAACCACGGTGGCCGAGAACATCCACTGGGGCACGGGCTATCTCGGGTCACCCCGCGAGATCGTGCGCGACTGGATGAACAGCCCGGGACATCGGCGCAACATCCTGCGCCCCGAGGTCTCGCAGGTGGGGGTCGGGATCGGCTTCGATGCGCCGAGGCCGGGGCATCGCGGCCCGGCACGGGTCTACGCGACGAACTTCTTCGCC
>DATLGB010000151.1:0-5335 GCA_035540675.1 Solirubrobacteraceae bacterium
GGCGAACGAGTAGAGCAGCGCCGCTCGGTGTGCCGTGTCGATGTACGGGTGCGCCAGCGCCGTCTCGGACGTCGCCATCTGGCGGTACTTGACGACGCCGAGCCCCAGGGCCCACAGGAACATCAGCCCCGCCGCCAGGAGGACCGCCTTCGTGTCGTCGTCGAGCACCATGCCGTCGATCATCGCCGAACGGCCGGCGCCGCGCCGGGCGAGGGGCGCGCCGTGACCGCCTGCGCCATCACCGAAGACGCCGGTGCGGCGGGACCGGCCACCTGCGCGTGCCCGTCGATGCCGCGTCCGCGTTCGGGACGATCCCCGGTGTTGACGCGGGCTTCCAGCTCGGCGCTGCGAACGCGCTGCTGCTGCTGGTCATCGAAGGCACCGCACTCCTCCGCCGCCATCGGCACCACGCCGCTCTGAGCCGCCCGCTCACCGCCTCGGCGAAGGACACGGCCGTTGGGAGCGGCGCGACCTTCGCAAACCAAGAAAGCCCGCCGTAGCGGGCCGTCCCGGAGGTGGGCGATCCAGGACTCGAACCTGGGACCTCTTCCTTATCAGAGAAGCGCTCTAACCGACTGAGCTAATCGCCCGAAGCGCCCGCGATGATAGCGGCCGCCTGGCGGCGGCGGAGACGCCCAGCGGGCCGTGGGAGCGGCGGCGCGAGGTGCCGATCAGGCCGGCGCCGGCGCCCCCACGCGCTGCGCGAGCGCGAGGGCCGCGTCGTGGGAGTCGACCGTGAGCGTCACCCGGTAGCCCTCCCCGCGCGGGGCCACCTGGACGGGGGCGCCGAGCGCCCGGCTCAGGGTGTCGGCGATCTCGGCGGCGGCGGCCTCGTGGTCGGGATGCGGGCCGGCGAGCCGGCGGCGCGGCGACGGGGCGGGGCGCTCGCCGTTGGCGGCGCGGGCGGCGTCCTCGGTGCGCCGAACGGTCCACTCCTCCTCCGCGGCGCGGCGGGCGAGGCGGCGGCGGGCGTCGTGGTCGCCCGCCAGCAGCAGCGCGCGGCCGTGGCCTTCGGTGAGCAGCCCGTCGGCGATCAGGTCCAGCGCCTCGTCGGGCAGGTCGAGCAGCCGCATCAGGTTCGACACGGCCACGCGGGAGCGCCCGACGCGCAGCCCGATCTCCTCGCGCGAGAGGCCCAGCTCCTCGACGAGCAGCGCGCAGGCGCGCGCTTCCTCGACCGGGTTGAGGTCCTCGCGCGCCATGTTCTCGATCAGCGCGAGCTCGAGCGACTGCGCGTCGTCGTGCGGGCGCACCAGCGCGGGCACGGTCTCCAGCCCGGCTCGCCGGCGATCAGCTCGTAGGTGCCGCCGGGAACCGGCCGCACCAGGACGGGCTGCAGCACGCCGCGCTCGCCGAGCGATCCCGCCAGGGCGCTCAGCGCCTCCTCGTCGAAGCGGCGCCGGGGCTGGTTCGGGTTCGGCACGATCAGCTCGACCGGGAGCTGGCGCAGCTCGCCGCTCTCGGGCGCTTCGCCGGCGGCGGGGGCGGTCGTCGTCAGGATCGCCGCCAGGCCGCGGCCCATGCCGCGCGTCGGCTCAGCCACGAGCGGCCACCTCCTTCGCCAGCTCGAAGTACGCCTCCGACCCGGGGCAGTGCGGGTCGTGGTGGATCACCGGCCGGCCGAAGCTCGGGGCCTCGCCCAGCCGCACGTTGCGGGGGATGACGGTGTCGAACACCAGCGACGGGAAGTGGCGGCGCACCTCCTGCTCGACGTCCTGCGCGAGCTTCGTCCGCGCGTCGTGCATCGTGAGCAGCATCCCGGCGACCGTCAACCTCGGGTTGAGCTCACGTTGAATGAGGCTGAGGGTGTCGAGCAGCCCGGCCAGACCCTCGAGCGCGAAGTACTCCGTCTGCACCGGGACGATCACGCGGTCGGCGGCGACCAGCGCGTTGACCGTGAGCGGGCCGAGCGAGGGCGGGCAGTCGAGGATCACGAACGCGTACTGCGACCGCAGCGGCGCCAGCGCATCGCGCAGCCGCGCCTCCGATCCCGGCAGCCGCGGCAGCTCCATCGTGGCGCCGGCCAGGTCGGGCGTCGAGGCGAGCACGGAGAGGTTGCGCACGCTCGTCGGCCGCACCGCCTCCGCCGCGGGCACTCCGCCGCTGAGCACGTCGTACAGCCCCGGCGCCTCGCGCACCAGCCCGAGGCCGGTCGTGGCGTTGCCCTGCGGGTCGACGTCGACCACGAGGGTCGGGTAGCCGGCCTCGGCGATGCAGGCGGCGACGTTGACGGCCGTGGTGGTCTTGCCGACCCCGCCCTTCTGGTTGGCGATGGCGTAGACGGTGCTCATGCGGGGTCCGACGGTATCCGGCGGGGCGGCGGATTCGGCCCCGAACCACCACGACGTCGCGGTTCGGTCACGAAGCTTTTGCGGAGGGTGCGCGATTCTTCACGCCGAGTGGCCGCTTGAGCGCCATGCCGGGGCGGCGGGGGAAGCCCGGCGGGACGTCGCCCACGCGCGTGAACACCCACAGCGTCCGGTTGCGGGAGCGCGCGTACGGCCTCACCGGGATCACCTCCGGAGCCGACAGCCCGAGCTGCGCGGCGGCGGCGCGCCCGTCGGCCGCCTCGTCCTCGGGCACGGCGCCCTTCCAGCAGACGAGCACCCCGCGCGGGCGCAGCAGCGGCGCCGCGTACTCGCACAGCACCGGCAGCGCCGCCAGGGCGCGGGCGCAGACGGCGTCGAAGCCGTCGCCCGGATCGACCTCCTCGGCCCGCGCCCACAGCGCGCGCGCGTTCGGCACGCCCATGCGCTCGGCGGTCGCGGCGATCCACTCGGCCTTGCGGCGCGCGCTCTCCACCAGCACCACCGACGCGTCGGGCAGCGCCGCGGCCAGCACCAGTCCGGGCAGCCCGGCCCCCGACCCGAGGTCGGCGATGCGCCGCGCCGACCGCAGCGCCGCGACCTCGAGCCCCGCGAGCGAGTCGGCCAGGTGGACGTCCGCCGCCTCCGCGCGCGCGTGGACGGTGGTGGGTGCCTCGGGCTCCTCCAGCGCGTCCAGCAGGCGCTCGAGCGCCGGCGACGGCGCCACTACTCGAGCGGCGCGACGACGAGGTGCCGGTCGGGCTCGGCGCCCTCGGACCACGTCTCGACGCCGCCGCGCTCCTTGAGGTACTCGTGGACGACCTTTCGCTCGATCGCGCTCATCGGCTCGAGCGCGACCGGCCGGCCGTCGCGCTGCGCCCGCTCGGCGGCCTCGTCGGCCTGGCGCTGGAGGATCTCGCGCCGGCGCTCGCGATAGCCCGCGGCGTCGACGTTGACGCGCGGCCCGGCGGCGTCGCCGGTCGAGGCGACCTTGTAGGCCAGGTGCTGCACGGCGTCGATGGTGGCGCCGTGACGGCCGATGAAGGCGCCGAGGTCGTCGCCCTCCACGCGCACGTCGATCTCCTCGCCGCGGCGCTCGACCTCGACGTCGGCGTCCAGGTCCAGCGCGTCGACGATCTCCTCGACGAGGTCACGCACGCGCTCCTCGGGAGTGCCGGCGCGGCTCACCGGCGCCTCCCCGAGCGCTTCTTCTTCTTGCGCGGCGGCGCCGGCGGCGGGCCGGTCGGCCGCGACGGCGCCCGCGACGAGGATCCGGCGCCGCCCGCACTCGCCGCCACCGCCCCCGCCTTGACCTGCTCGCGCTCGCGCTTGACGCGTTCGCGTTCCTCCTTCGACGGCAGCCCCAGCAGGCCGGCGACGCCCGTGGCCTTGCTCGCCTCCTCGCCGTCCGCCACCGGGCGCAGCGGCCCGAGGCGGCGGCGGACGATGGTCTGCTGCACGATCGTCCACAGGTTGGTGGTGATCCAGTACAGGAGCAGGCCGGCCGGGAACGTGTAGACGAACGGCACGAAGAACAGCGGCAGCGCGAAGATCAGCAGCCGCTGGTTGCGGTCCGCGGTCACCGACGACAGCGCGGACGACAGCAGCTGCGAGCCCACGTAGAGGATCAGCAGCGTGGCCAGGACGCCGCCCGTGGCGCGGCCGGTCAGGTCCGGGATGAAGAAGAACTCCGACGCCGCCGTCGAACCGCAGGCGCGCTCGGTCTGCCGGCAGATCTCGAACCGAAGGTCCTCGCGCAGCAGGTAGAACAGGGAGATGAAGACCGGCAGCTGCGCCAGCATCGGCAGGCATGACGCCAGCGGATTGATCTTGTTCTCCTTGTAGAACTTCATCATCTCCTGGTTGAGCCGATCGCGGTCGCCCTTGTAGCGCTCCTGCAGGCGCTTGAGCTCCGGCTGATGGGCCGCCAGGGACTGCATCGACTTGAACTGCTTGAGCGTCAGCGGCAGCAGCGCCGCGCGCACGACCACGGTGAGGGCGATGATGGACCAGCCCCAGCTCAGCCCGGCGCCGTGGAACACCTTGAGGATCGCCTCGAAGAAGTCGATCAGCGGCTGGAGCGGGTTGGCGGCGAGGAGCATCATGGTCAGGAGTGGGTGGCGCGGGCGCGGAAGAGGGTCTGCGCCTCCGGCGGGTCGTAGCCGCCGTGGCTGAAGGGGTTGCAGCGCAGCACTCGCCAGGCCGCGAGCACGGAGCCGCGCAGTATGCCGAAGGTCTCGATGGACTGCAGAGCGTAGGCCGAGCAGGACGGGTGGTACTTGCAGCGCGGCGGCAGCGCCGGCGAGATCACCCGCGCGTAGAAGCGGATCGGCGCCGTCACGAGCGCCCGCAGCAGCCTCACGACGCGCTCCGGCCGCCGAGCTGGTCGACGAGCTCCGCCAGCGCCGCGCGGACGCCGGGCATCCCCTCGCGCTCGGCCAGGTCGCGCGCGTCGGGGCGCGCCACGACGACGTAGTCCGAGCCCTCCGGCAGGCGCTCGGCCTCGGCCCAGAACGCCTCGCGCAGGCAGCGCTTCACGCGGTTGCGGTCGACGGCGCCGCCGACCTTGCGCGACACCGACAGGCCGAGCCGCGGGCCGTCCTGCGCGTCGTCCTCGCCGCGCGGGAACGCGTAGAGCACGAGATAGCGGTTGGCCTTCGAGCGGCCCTGCCGGTAGACGCGCTCGAACTCGGCGCTGCGCGACAGCCGGCGCCGCTTGGCCGCCATGGCCTCAGACGGTGAGGCGCTTGCGGCCCTTGTCGCGCCGCCGCTTGAGCACGAGCCGGCCGGCCCGGCTGCTCATCCGGTTGCGGAAGCCGTGGGCACGCGCGCGCTTGCGCTTCTTGGGCTGGTAGGTCCGCTTCATGGGGTCCGGGAGGATAGCGGCCCCGGTTGTGCACAGCCGCTCGACAGCCGTGAACAGGGCCGCCGAAACAAATGGGCGCGTTTTGCGGGAGGCGCGTCGAGCGGCCGTGGCACCCGCGGTATATTCGCGCCGCCCGGGCCCCTCGCGGGCCCCAACCCGACGC
>DATLGB010000152.1:0-12046 GCA_035540675.1 Solirubrobacteraceae bacterium
CGCTCGCCGCCGGCGGCGACCATCGCGCCGATGGCGGACGTCTCGGCGCAATGCCCCTCGGGGTAGGACGCGTTCTCGACGTTGGCTCCGGCGAAGGTGCGCCCGTCGGCGGTGCGCAGCGCGGCGCCGACGCGCAGGCGCGAGTAGGGGGCGTAGGCATTGGCGGCGGCCTCGCGCGCCGCCTGCAAGAGCTCGGGCGCCGGCCGGGCGAGCAGCGCGTCCGAGTACGAGCCGGCGCGCAGGTGCTCGTCGCGGATGTCGAGCGCCTCGCGCAGGCGCGCGACCTTGCGCTCCTCGCCGCTCAGGTCGGAGTCGTCCGCGGCCACCGCCTCGAGCTCGAGGAAGTCCCCGAGGCCGGACACGGCGTCGACGTGGATGCGGACGTCCTCCCACAGCAGCAGCCGGCGGCGCTTCTCGACCACGACGCGAACCCCGCAGACGGCGGCGAGGCCGGCGCGCGTGGCCGCCGCGTCGGCCACCGGGATGCGGTGGTAGGTCGACAGCCGGACCGCCGGGTCGTCCGGCCGCTCGTAGGCGATCAGCTCGTCCTGCCCCGGCGTCTGCTCGCGCAGCTTCAGCCGGCCGTTCGGGACGGCGAAGTACGTGTCGCGCTGCTCGATGGTCCCGCGGTCCTCGGCCCCCAGATCGAGCGCGGCGCGGATCGTCGCGGCGGGGTCGGGAGCGGTCGCCTTGAGCTCGACGTTGCGGGCCACGGCGGGCAACCTAGCGGTAGGGTCCCGCGCCGTGCACCCGCGCCTGACCGTGGTGGACCACCCGCTGGTCGCCCGCCACCTCGCCGTCCTGCGCGACCGCGCGACCGACTCGGCGACCTTCCGCCACACGCTGTCGGACGTGTCGATGCTGCTGCTCTACGAGGCCCTGCGCGACCTGCGCGTCCGAGAGGAGCCGGTCCCGACGCCGCTCGAGGACGCGCCCGCCCACCGGCTCGCCGACGACATCGTCGTCGTGGCCATCATGCGCGCCGGCCTCGGCATGGTCGACGGCGCGCTGCGCCTGGTCCCCGAGGCCCGCGTCGGCCACCTCGGCATGTTCCGCGACGAGACCGCCCTGCGCCCGGTCGGCTACTACGAGTCGCTGCCGCCGCACCTCCCGGGCTCGGAGGTCGTCGTCGCCGACCCGATGCTCGCCACCGGCGGCAGCGCCGTCGCGGCCCTGACGCGCGTGCGGGAGCTGGGCGCCCGGCGGCTGCGCTTCGTCTGCCTGGTCGCCGCCCCCGAGGGCGTGCGCGCGCTCGCCGAGGCGCACCCGGACGTCCCGATGACCTGCGCGGCGGTCGACGACCGCCTCGACGAGCGCGGCTACATCCGGCCGGGGTTGGGCGACGCGGGCGACCGGCTGTACGGGACGACCTAGCGGCGGCGCGCGGGTGGCGCGGCGCGGTGCGGGTGGCGCGGGTGGCGCGGGACGAACGACGGCTGGTGACACCTCCCTCACCAGCCGCGTCGGCGCGTTTGTCGTCGTATAGACGACAAGCGCGCCGACGCTCGTGCCTACCCCTCAATGCCAACCCGCCGCCGCCGGTCTTTCGCCGCGGCCGGCGCGGGACGAGGGCGCCCCGCCCCTACGGCCGCAGCGCCCGCACGGCCAGGAACATCGGCTCGCGCCGGCCCTCGGGCCGCGGCTCGCGCAGCGCCTCGACCAGCAGCCCCGCGGCCTCGAGCGCCCCGAAGTAGCGCTCGAGCGGCCGGTGGCGGTCGTGGAAGGTCATCCGCAGCCCGCCGCGCTCGCGCACCTCGGCGTACTCGTACTCGGCGAAGTAGTCGCCGGCGCGCGGGTCGTCGCCGAGCGGCTTCGCCGACAGCGACGGGTGCGGGATCGTGAACGCGAAGCGCCCGCCGGGCTCCAGCACGCGCGCGACCTCGCGAAGCACGCCGTCGAGGTCGTCCATGTTGAGCAGGGACATCGACGCGACGGCGGCGTCGGCGACCGCGTCGCCCAGCGGCATGGCCGCGGCGTCGGCGACGTGCACCTCGAACGACGGGTCGGCCGCGCGCGCGGCGTCCGCCAGCGCCGGCGAGCCCTCGACCCCCACGACCCGGTGCCCGCGCGCGATCAGCTCGCGGGCGACGCGCCCCTCGCCGCAGCCGACGTCGACGGTCAGCCGCTTCGGCGGCGGGACGAGGTCGAGCAGCGCCGGCAGCGTCACGCGCCAGAACCAGTGGTCGAGCGCCGGGTCGCGCGCCCAGCGCACCCAGTCGGCGGCCTCGCGGTCCCACGACGCGCGCAGGGTCATGTCAGCAGCGCGCGGGAGAACTCGTCGGCGTCGAACGGGCGCAGGTCCTCGAGCTGCTCGCCGATGCCGATGAGCTTGACCGGCAGGTCGAGCTCGTTGGCGATCGCCAGCGCGATGCCGCCCTTGGCCGTGCCGTCGAGCTTCGTGAGGACGATGCCCGTGACGTCGACCGCCTCGCCGAACATCTTCGCCTGGCGCAGGCCGTTCTGGCCCGTGGTGGCGTCGACGGTCATCAGCGTCTCGTGCGGCGCGTCGGGCATCTGCTTGGCGATCACGCGCCGGATCTTCGTCAGCTCCTGCATCAGGTTGTCCTGCGTGTGCAGCCGGCCGGCGGTGTCGACGATGACGACGTCGGCGCCCTGCTCGCGGCCGCGGGCGATCGCGTCGAAGGCGACCGCGCCGGGATCGGAGCCCTCCGGCCCGCGGACGAAGTCGCAGCCGGCGCGCTCGGCCCAGCGCTCGAGCTGCTCGACCGCGGCCGCCCGGAAGGTGTCCGCGGCGCCGATGACCACCGTGCGGCCGAGCTCCTTGCGCAGGTGCCAGGCGAGCTTGCCGATCGTCGTGGTCTTGCCCGTCCCGTTGACGCCGACGACGAGGATCACCGTCGGGCTGGCCCGCAGGTCGATGTGGTCGTCGCCGGTGCGCGCGATCTCGGCGAGCAGCTCCGCCAGGCGCGCGCTGAGCGCCTCGCCGCCGACGAGCGAGCCGTCCTCGGCCTCGCGCTCGAGCTGCTCGACCACCTGCGCGGTGGTGCGGGCGCCCACGTCGGCGTAGATCAGCGCCTCCTCCAGGCGCTCCCAGGTCTCCTCGTCGAGGTCGCCCTGGAACAGCGTGGCCTGGACCTCGGCCTGCAGCGCCTCGCGCGTCTTGCGCATGTTCTCGCGCAGCCGCCGGAAGAAGCCGCGGCGCTCCTCGTCGCGAGCCGGCTCGTCGGGCGCCCCGGCCGGCCGGCCGCCGTCGACGATGAAGAGGTCGTACCAGTCTCGGGCCATGGCCCCGGCAAGATAGTGGCGTGCCCGAGCCCCGCCGCATCCCCGCCGACTCCCCCACCGCCCTCGCCCTCGTCGACGCCATGGTCGCCGAGGTGGCGGTCGGCTACGACGTCCCCGACCTGTCGGGCGGGCCCAGCGCGAGCCCGGAGGACTTCTCGCCGCCCGGCGGCTGCTTCGTCGCGCTCTACGACGAGGCCGGCCGCGCCGTCGCCGGCGGCGGCGTCAAGCGCCTCGGCCCGGACGTCGCGGAGCTCAAGCGGATGTACGTCGTGCCCGACCGGCGCGGGAGCGGCCTCGGCCGGGCGCTGCTCGCCGCGCTCGAGGACGCCGCGCGCGACCTCGGCTACGCCCGCGTGCGCCTCGACACCGGGCCGCAGCAGCCCGAGGCGGAGGCGCTGTACCGCGCGAGCGGCTACCGCGAGATCGGCAACTACAACGCGAACCCGTGGGCGTCGTTCTGGGGCGAGAAGGTGCTCTGAGCTCGGCGGGCTACGCCGCGGCGGGCTCGGCGGGCTCGGCCGCCGGGCGCGGCAGGCGCCGCGACACCACCTTCGAGACGCCGTTGCCCCCCATGGAGACGCCGTACAGGCAGTCGGCGGCCTCCATCGTGCGCTTCTGGTGGGTCACGACGATGAACTGCGCGCGATCGGAGTACTGGCGCAGCACGGTGAGGAAGCGGTCGATGTTGATGTCGTCGAGCGCCGCCTCGACCTCGTCGAGGATGTAGAACGGGCACGGCCGGGCGAGGAAGACGGCGAACAGGAACGCGAGCGCCGTCAGCGACTTCTCGCCGCCCGAGAGCAGGCTGAGCCGCTTCGTCGCCTTGCCGGCGGGCGTGATCTCGATCTCGACGCCCATCAGGTCCTCGGCGCCCTTCTCCTCGGCCTCGGCAGCGGCTTCGAGCGCCTCCTCCACCGCCTCGGGCGCCGGCGCGTCCTCGTCGCCGCCGCCGAGCACCGGGCGCGGCCCGGCGTCCTCGCGCACGAGCCGCAGCCGGCCGCGGCCGCCCGGGAACAGCTGCGCGACGACGTCCTCGAAGTTGCGCGCCGCCGCCGTGAAGGTCTCCTCGAAGGCGTCCTTGATCTTCTGGTCGGTGTCGCGGATGACGCCGCGCAGCTCGCGGATCGCCGTCTCGAGGTCCTCCCGCTGGTGCTCGAGCTCCTCGACGTGCGCCACCGCCTCGTCGTACTCCTGCTTGGCGAGCGGGTTGACCGGCCCGAGCTGCTCGCGCCGTCGCTGCAGGCGCTCGATCCGGCCGCTCAGCGCCGCCCGCTCGTCGGCGGGCAGCGGCTCGGCCGCCGGCTCCGCCTCCAGGCCGAGCCGGTCGGCCAGCGCCGACAGCTCCTGCGCCGCCTCGGCCGCCTGGTCGCGCGCCTGCTGCGCGCGCACCTCGGCCCGCGTCACGTCCTCGCCGCGCGCCTTCAGGCGCGCCTGGACCTGCGCCTCCTGCTGGGCGCACGCGCGCAGCTCGCCCGCCAGGCGGTCGCCGGCCTCGCGCTCGGCGCGCAGCGCCGCCTCGAAGGCGGCGACGCGCTCGCGCACCGCCGCCACCGCCGCGGCCAGCGCCGCCCCGAGCCGCTCGGCCAGCGGCAGCAGCGCGTCGTCGGCCGCCGCGCGCGCCCGCTCGTGCTCGATCCGCCGCACGCGCGCCTCGCGCTCGCGCGCCGCGCGCTCGAGCAGCCGCCGCTCGGCGGTCAGCGCGGCGCCGATCTGCGCGCGCCGGGTGGCGCTCGCCTCGTCGTCGGGCGAGCGCCGGCGCTGCTCGGCCGCCCGCACGCAGTGCCGCTCGGCCTCCTGCGCGTCGGCGTGGGCGCGCGCGGCCTCGCGCGCCGCCCGGTCGACCTCGTCGCGCCGGGCGTCTGCCTCCCGGACCGCCGCCACCGCCGCCTCGAGCGCCGCCCTGGCGGCCTGCTCGGCCCCGGCCGCACGCTCGGACTCGGCGATCAGCGCGTCGCGCCGGTTGCGCTCGGCCAGCACGCGGTCCTCGCCGCCCACGGGCACGCGGCGCAGCTCGCGGGCGCGGCCGTCGTAGACGAGGCCCTCGCGCGTGACGGCGACGCCGTCGAAGCTCGCATCCACCGCGTCGAGCGACTCGACCACCCGCACGCCCGCCAGCAGCCGCGCGGCCACCGCGGCGCCCGCCTCGTCGGCGGCCTGGACATGGGTGAGCAGCGGGTCGCCGCCGGCGTCGCCGGCCGTGGGCGCGCCGGCGGCCGGAGCCACGAGCGCGGCGCCGCCGTCGCGGCCCGTCCGCTCCACGAGCGTCCGCGCCTCCGCCAGGTCGGCCGCCACCGCGGCGCGCAGCCGCGGCCCGAGCACCGCCGCCAGCGCGAGCTCGTAGCCCGCCTCGGCGCGCAGCGCGTCGGCCAGCGCGCGGGCGCCGCCCGGGGCGCCCGCGTGGGTGCGCAGGAACTGGTTGACCGACGCGAGGTCGGCGCCGATCCGGGCGGCCTCGCGGCGGGCGCGGTCGGCGCCGGTCTCGGCCTCGCGGCGGGCGGCGCGGGCGGCCTCGGCCGCGGCGTCGGCCTCGGCGCGCGCGGCGGCGCGCTCGGCGGCGACGGCGGCCAGCCGCTCGGCCTCGGCGGCCGCGGCGACCCGGCGCTCCTCGATGTCGGCGAGCTCGCGCGCCAGCCGGTCGGCGCGATCGGCGGCCAGCTGCTCGAGCTCGGCCTCGAGCTCGGCGATCCGCTGCTCGGCGGAGTCGTCGGGCGCGTCGCCGTCGGCCTCGGCTTCGAGCGCCTCGACCAGCGCCCGCCGCCGGACCGCGCGGTCGGCGACGCTCGCCGCGCCGTCGCGGGCGGCCTCCATGCGCGCCTCGATGCGCTCCGCCGCCGAGCGGGCGGCGTGGAAGCGGCTCGAGAGCTCCTCGCGCTCGGCTCCACGCGACGCCAGCGCCGCCTCGGCCGCCTCGCGCCGCTGCGCGACCGCGGCCAGCTCGGCCTCGACCCCCGCGGCGGCCGCGCGCGCCGCGGCGGCCGCGCGCTCGGCGTCGGCCAGGGCGGCGCGCGCCGCGCGGGCGCCGTCGCGCGCCAGCTCCCAGCGCGCCTCGAGCGTCTGGCGCTCCAGGCGCTCGTGCAGCTCGGCGGCCTCGGCCTGGCGCTTGAGCGGCCGCAGCCGGGTGCGCGCCTCGCGCTCGACGTCGAGCGCGCGGTCGAGGTTGTCCTGCGTGCGGTCGAGCTTGAGCTGGGCGCGGCGCCGGCGCTTGCGGTGCTTGCCGAGGCCGGCGGCCTCCTCGATCAGCACCCGCCGGTCCCTGGGCTTGGACGTGACGATCGCGGTCACCCGGCCCTGCGAGACGACGGAGTGCATCTCCTTGCCCAGGCCGGTGTCGGAGAGCACCTCGGCCACGTCGGCCAGCCGGCAGCGCGCGCCGTTGATCCGGTACTCGCCGTCGCCCGCGCGGTCGAGCCGGCGCGCGATCGCGATCTCGGACAGCGGCAGGTCGACGCGGCCGCCGCCGTTGTCGATGACCACCTCGACCTCGGCCTCGGTGCGCGCCTGCACGCCGTGGGCGCCCGCGAAGATGACGTCCTGCATCGACGCGCCGCGCACGTTGAGCGGCGACTGCTCGCCAAGCGCCCACAGCACCGCGTCGGTGATGTTGGACTTGCCGGACCCGTTCGGCCCGACGATCACCGACACGCCGGGGCTGAACTCCAGGCGCGTGCGGTCGGGGAAGGACTTGAAGCCCTTGAGCGTGATCGACTTGAGGTGCATGGGGAGCTGGTCAGCTCGCCGGCTCGTCCGCCGGCGGTCCCGACATCAAATCGAGCGCGGCGGACGCCGCCGCCTGCTCGGCGTCCTTCTTGGACCGTCCCGACCCCCGCGCGACCTCCTCGCCGCCGATGACCGCGACCACCTCGAACGTGCGGTCGTGGGGCGGCCCCGACTCCTCGCTGACCTCGTAGGCGACGGTGGCGCCCTTGCGCGCCAGGCGCTCCTGGAGCGCGGACTTGTAGTCGGCGGGCTCCGACAGCGCCCGCTCGATCTCCGGCCCGAACGCGTCGACGACCGCGGCCGCCGTTCGCTCGTAACCGTGCTCGAGGTAGCAGGCGCCGATGACGGCCTCGATGATCGAGGCGAGGACGCGCTCGGTGCGCGCGAGCGACTCGTTGGCCGGCGACTCGTCGGGCTGGAGCCCGCGCATGCGCTCCGGGATGCCGAGCCGCTCGGCGACCACGCGGCAGGAGCGGCCCGAGACCGCCTGCGCGCGGATCTTCGTCAGCCGCCCGGCCCCGAAGGCCTCCGGCTCCAGCCGCGGCCACAGGTGCGTCGTGACGGCGAGGCCGAGCACGGAGTCGCCGAGGAAGGCGAGCCGCTCGTAGGAGTCCGAGCGCCGCTCGACCCACGACGAGTGCGTGACCGCCTGGCGCGCCAGCTCCTCCGGCAGCGCCTCGTAGAGCTCGCGGAGTCGCTGCAACGGCCCCTCAGGCGGAGGCCGAGGGAGCCCTGGCGAGCACGAAGTCGAGCGCCTGGCCGACGGTGGTGATCCCGGCGGCCTCCTCGTCGGACATCTTCACGCCGTAGGAATCCTCGAGCTCCTGGACCAGCGTGTAGAGGTCCAGCGAGTCGGCGTCGAGGTCCTCCTTGAAGCGCGTCTGCTCCGTGATCCGGCCCGGATCGAGCTCGAGCTCGTCGGCCAGATGGTCGCGGATCAGCTCGAAGACCTCTTCACGCGTCATGTCCGGTCACGGTAGCCGCCTCTTCGGACGCCAGCGGCGCGCGCCGCAGCGCCCCCGCCGCCTCGAGCGCCGCGTGCGTGCGCGCCACGACCCGGCTGCGCACGCCGCGCGCGGCCACCGCGACGGCGGCGGCGAAGCCGCGGGCGCCGAACGAGCCGTGCGGCACGACGACGAGGCCGCGCAGCCCGAGCAGGACGGCGCCGCCCTGCAGCTCGGGGTCGATCTCGTCGCGCAGGCCGCGCAGCGCCGGCTTGAGCAGCAGCCCGCCGGCCTTGGCCCGCGGGCTGGACATGGCGGCGGCGCGAATCGCGTCCAGCAGGGCCTTCGAGGTGCCCTCCATCACCTTCAGCGCGACGTTGCCGGTGAAGCCGTCGGCGACGAGCACGTCGGCGTCGCCGCTGCCGATCGCGAAGCCCTCGACGTTGCCCACGAAGTTCAGCGCGCCCGGCGCGGCGGCGATGGCCTCATGGGCGGCCACGACGTCGGCGGTCCCCTTCGTCGGCTCGGCGCCGTTGGACAGCAGCGCGACGCGGGGCCGCTCGACACCGGCGACGGCCTGCATGAACGCCGCGCCCATGTGCGCGAACTGCACCAGGTGCTCGGGGCGCACGTCGACGTTGGCGCCGCAGTCGAGCAGCAGGAACGGCCGCCCGGGCACGGGAACGAGGATGGCCAGCGCCGGCCGGTGGATCCCGCGGGCGCGCTTGACGTGGAACAGGCCCGCGGCCAGCGCGGCGCCGGTCGAGCCGCCGGACACCAGCGCGTCGGCGGCCCCGCCGCCGAGCGCGCGCGCGGCCTGCACGATCGACGACTCCGGCGTCGCGCGGACCGCCCGCGCGGGGTCGCCGGCCTTGGCGATCGAGACCGGCGCGTCGGCCACGTGCACGCGCTCGTGCGCGCCCGCGGCGGACAGCTCCCCGCCCGGGCCGTAGACCACGACGCGCAGGCCGGGATCGGCGCGGACGGCCTCGACGGCGCCGCGCAGCACCTCGGCCGGGCCGGCGTCGGCCCCGTTGGCGTCCAGCGCCACCGTGACCGCGGGCTCGGTCACGCGCCGGGCGGGCTAGTGGTCGTGGTCGTGGTGGTGGTCGATCGCCGGAGCGACGACCTCGCGACCCGCGTAGAAGCCGCAGCTCGGGCACACGCGGTGCGGGCGCCGGGGCTTGTGGCACTGCGGGCACTCGTTGAGCGTCGGCACGGCGGCCTTGTGGGTCGACCGGCGCTTCGTCGTGCGCGCGTGCGACTGCTTCTGCTTCGGGACGGCCATGAGGCGGGAAGCCTAGCAGCGGCTCAGTCGAGCTTGAGCTCGCGCAGCTTGGCCCAGCGCGGATCCGGCGCGCGCTCGTGGTGGTGCTCCGGCCCCGCCTCGTTGAGGTCGGCGCCGCACTCCGGGCACAGCCCGGCGCAGTCGGGGCGGCAGGTGATCTGGTCGGGCACCGCCAGCGCCAGCCCGTCGCGCGCCCACGCGCGCAGGTCGAGGTCGCCGGCCTCGTCGACGTAGGGCGAGCGCAGCTCCTCGGCCGTGGCCGGCTGCGACACCTCGCGCGCGTCGACCTCGAACGTCGGGTCCGCGGCCTCCAGGCAGCGCATGCACGCCCCGTGCAGGCCGGCCGAGAAGCGCAGCCGGAGCGCGTAGCCGGAGTGGGTCGTACGCGAGACCTCCAGCCGCACCGGCACGGGCTGCGGCGTCACGGTCCAGCCCGTGCCGCCGAAGGAGAACGCGTCCATGCCCACGTGCAGGTCGATCCGCCGGCCCTCGCCCGAGCGCAGGTTGAGCCGCTCCAACTCGAAGATGTCCGTCCGCTGGGGCATGGCCCCAGGGTAGACGCGGGCGCGGGCGCGTCAGCGCTCCTGCAGCTCGCGCTTGAGCACCTTCCCGGTCGACGTCCGCGGCAGCTCGTCGATGAACTCGACCTCGCGCGGGACCTTGTAGCCCGCCAGGTTCGCCTTGACGTGCTTCTTGACCTCGTCCTCGGTCAGCTTGGCGCCCTTCTTGGGGACGACGACCGCCTTCAGGCGCTGCCCGAACTTCTCGTCTTCGACGCCGAACACGGCCACCTCGGCGACCTTCTCGTGGCCCGCCAGCAGCTCCTCGACCTCCGCCGGGAAGACGTTCTCGCCGCCCGACACGATCATGTCGTCGTCGCGGCCGTCGATGAACAGCCGCCCGTTCTCGTCGAAGTGCCCGACGTCGCCGGACGACATCAGGCCGTCGAGGACGTCCTTGTTGCCGCCGCCCGTGTAGCCCTCGAACTGCATCTCGTTGCCGACGAAGATGCGGCCGCTCTGCCCGGCCTCGACGGGCTTGCCGTCATCGTCGTAGATGCGCACGATGGTGCCGCGCGGGGGCTTGCCCGCCGTGCCGGGCGCCGCCCGCAGGTCCTCGGGGGTGGCGATGGTCGCCCACGCGACCTCGGTCGAGCCGTAGAGGTTGTAGAGGTTGTCGCCGAACAGGTCCATCCAGCGGGTGGAGATCGCGCCCGGCAGCGCCGACCCGGAGACCGGCACGCAGCGCAGCTTGGACAGGTCGTAGCGCGTGAGCACGTCGTCGTCGAGCTCGAGGATGCGCTGCAGCATCACGGGCACCACGACCAGCGTCGTGCACTCGTGCTGCGCGGTCAGCGACAGCGTGGCCTCGGGGTCGAACTTGCGCTTGAGGACGATCGTCGACGCCAGGCTCATCCCGAGCATGAACTGCGCGAAGCCCCAGGCGTGGAACAGCGGCGCCGCGACCATCGTCCGCTCGCGCGCCCTCAGGGGGATCTTCGACAGCAGCGCGGCCGCCGGGTCGAGCGACTTCGGCTGCGACCGCGACGCGCCCTTGGGGGTCCCCGTCGTCCCGGACGTGAGGATGATCGTCCGGCCGGGCTCGGCGGGCGCGACGACGTCGGAGCGATCGCCGCGCTCGATCAGCGACTCGAGCGTCGGGTCGCCGGAGTCGCCGTCCGGCTCGTGCCAGGCGATGTAGCGCTTGCGGCGCTTGCCCGCCTCGGCGAGCACCTCGGCGAACTCCTCGTCGTAGAGGATCGCCTTCGGCTTCTCGCGGTCGGCGACGTCTGAGAGCTGGGGGCCCGAGAACGCGGTGTTGAGCAGCAGGACGTGGGCGCCGAGCTTCGAGCAGGCGACGAGCGCCTCGACGAAGCCGCGGTGGTTGCGGATCATCAGCCCGACGCTGTCGCCCTCGTTGACGCCGTCGTCGGACAGCGCGTGGGCGAGCGCGTTGGTGCGCTCGTGGACCTCGCGGAAGGTGAGCGTGCCGAGCTCGTCGATGATGCCCAGCTCGTCCGGGTAGCGGAGGGCGGCCGCCGTGTAGCCGGCGGCCGGGGTCGGGCCGAAGCGCAGCAGCGCGCCCGCCAGGGCGAGCAGGCGGTCCGGGCGCGCCGGCCGGAGGATCCCCGCTTCGGCGAGGGTGATGAGCGTCTGCAGCTTGGTGGTGACCCGCCCCGTCATCGACATGAGACGAATGTTCTCACTTCGCGGGCAGCACGAGCCCGCGCGGCGGCTCCCCCGCCTCGACGAAGCGGTGGATCTCGCCCGCGCGGCGCGGGTTGAGGTAGACGTGGCGCTGGCCGACCGACGGCTTCTCGGCGAGCAGCCCGGCCGCCAGCAGGGCCTCCCCCACCTCGACGGCGAGCGCGCGGTCGTTGCCGGCGAAGCCGCGCGGCAGGTGCGCGAACTCGGTGTGGTAGCCGCCCCACTTGCCCATCCCGGCGAGCCGCTGGAGGATCCGGCGGGCGACGCGGCGCGCGGGATCGGGGTCCTCGTGGGGCCGGGCGGCGCCGGCGGCCTCCGGGCCGAGCAGCGTGCCCAGCGCCTGGTCGAGCTCGTCGGCGCTGGAGGGATCGGTCGGGTCGCCGCCGAGCCGCGCCACCGCCTCGGCCACCCGCAGCGGATGGCCCGCCCCGATGGGCGCCCGCAGGTCGTCCGGCGCCAGGGGCGCCGCCGGCATCACCACGGCGCGGGCGCGCAGCCGGTCGACGCCGGCGACGCGCTCGTCGAAGGCCAGCGCGGCGAGCTCGGCGTCGTCGGCCGCCGCCGGGGTCGGGAGGTGCAGCGCCAGGAAGCCGTCCAGGGCGCCGGCGCGCAGCGTCAGGTCGGCGCCATCGCCGCCCGCCGCC
>DATLGB010000153.1:0-2115 GCA_035540675.1 Solirubrobacteraceae bacterium
GTCTGGGACTGGGAAGAGGGCCCCGCATCGTACGCCAGCGCCGCGAGATTCCCGGCCACGAGCATCGAGGCGACGGCAGCAGTCCAGGCTCGCGTGGGTTCGCGGTCCGACCGACCGGCGATCAGTCGTCGTGCCGCCAGGGCGATCGAGGATGAGCGGCTGCTGCGGCAGAACGCCTCGACGACGACCTCGACGGCATCGCCATCGGCGCGGCGCGGTGGTCGCCGCAGGTGCCGTCGTCACCAGAGACGTCCGGCGCGCGCGCTGGTCGCCGGGGTGCCTGCTCGGATCATCGCCGCGCTCCGGCTCGGAGCACTGCGCCGCGCCGAACGCGCCGCGATCCTCGGCGCTCAACTGCGGCGGCTGGCCATCGCCAACGACCGTCCCCGGATCCCGCTTCGAAGCAGGTGCGGAAGCGGCTCCGCGGAGCCAGAACTCCATCGAATCTGTGACAACTGCGTCTATGACCGAGGCAGCGCGGCGTGGTGGAGCACGCCGGCAAGGTGGCCGGGCCGCGACAGGAACGGCGAGTGGCCACCCGGCATCTCCACCAGATCCGCGCCGAGGCGCTCGCGCGACGTACGGAGACTCGGCCTGCGGCCGCAGCCGGGCGATCGCGTCCGCTGCCACCTCGGGCTCGCAGTCCGCGTACGGGTAGTCGCGGGCGAGCCGCTCGTCGGCCCACCCGCGGAGCCCATCCGCGTCGGCGGCGCCCAGGCCGCCCATGTAGCCGCGGTCGACCACGTCCTCGGTCCGGAGTTGGTCGATGAAGCTCGCACCCGGCACCGGCACCAGCGCACAGAGGTACACGAGACGGCTCACCGCGATACGTGCCGCGACGAGCGGGATCGTCAGCCCGGCCGACGAGTGGCCGACCACGACGACGTCGCCGCTTCCGTGGGTTTCGAGCCTGTCGACGACGACAGCCGCGTAGTCATCGGAGCCCTTCGCCGGGTCGTCGCTGGGAAGGTCCACCGTGATGACGCTGTGGCCGTGGGCTTCCAGCGCGGGAACCAGCCGGGCCCAGCACCACGCGCCGTGCCACGCGCCGTGCACCAACGCGAACGTCGTCACCGCGCGAGCCTCTCATACGGCGGCGGTCCCGGCGATGCGGTAGACAACCGACCGTGTTCCCCGACGTCCCCCCGCCGCTCGACGGCGTGCAGCACACCGACGTGCAGGTGCGGCGCGCCCGCTGGCACGTCGCGATCGCCGGCGAGGACGGCGCGCCGCCGCTCGTCCTCCTGCACGGCTGGCCGCAGCACTTCTACGCCTGGCGCCACGTCATCGACCGCCTGCGCGGCGAGTACCGCATCTACGCGCCCGACCTGCGCGGCTTCGGCTGGAGCGACGCGCCCGGCGGCGCCTACAGCAAGATGGGCCTGGCGACGGACGTGGTCGAGCTGCTCGACCGCCTGGAGCTCGAGACGTGCACGCTGGCCGGGCACGACTGGGGCGGCCTCGTCGGCTTCCTGGCGGCGCTGCGCGAGCCCGAGCGCGTGGAGCGGCTGGCCGCGTTCAGCATCATCCACCCGTGGGTGCACCTCACCCCGCCGACCCCCGGCGCGGTCGTGCGCGCCTCCTACCAGTACGTGCTCGCCACCCCCTACGTCGGCGAGCTCGCCCAGAAGGTCGGCGGCGCGGCGCTGCAGGCGCTGCTGCGCGCCAGCTCCGGCAGCGGCTTCGAGTGGGACGACGAGGCGCTGGACCTCTACGCCGGCGCGTTCCGCCGCGGCCCGCACGCGCGTGCCGCCTCGGCGCTGTACCGCACCTTCCTGTTGCGCGAGCTGCCGCAGTTCGTCGCCGGCCGCTACGCGAACCGGACGCTCGAGGTCCCCGGCGTGCTGGCGACGGGCAGCGGCGACCCCGCGGTGACGCCGGACCGCCTCGCCAACCTCGAGCGCAACGCGCCGAACATGACCACGGAGGTCCTCGAGGGCGCCGGCCACTGGCTGCCTGAGGAGCGCCCGGACGAGGTGGCCGCGCTGATCCGCGGGAGCTGACGGGTGCAGGTCGGCTTCCTCGGCCTGGGCATCATGGGGTCGCGGCAGGCCGCCAACCTCTCGCGCGCGGGGCACGACCTCGCCGTGTTCAACCGCACCCGCGCCACGGCCG
>DATLGB010000154.1:0-19673 GCA_035540675.1 Solirubrobacteraceae bacterium
TGACGACGCCGGAGCGGACGATCCTCGACCTCGCCGAGGTCCTGCCGCTCTCCGACCTCACGCGCGTGCTCAACGAGGCCGAGTACCTGCGCCTCGTCAGCCGGCCGCGCCTCGCCGCGCTCGTCGCGGAGAGCCGCGGCCGCCACGGGGCCGCGCCGCTCAACGCGTTGCTCGAGGACGCCGCCGCCGGATTCACGCGCTCGGAGCTCGAAGACCGCCTGTTCGCGCTGATCCGCGAGGCGGCGCTGCCGATCCCGGAGCGCAACGCCCGCGTGGACGGAAGCCGGGTCGACTTCCTGTGGGGGCGCGTGATCGTCGAGACGGACGGCTGGGCCGCCCACGGCACCCGCGGCGCCTTCGAGCGCGACCGCGCGCGCGACGCCCGCCTGACCGCGCTCGGCTACCGCGTGCTGCGCTTCACGGCGGCACAGGTCCGCCGCGAGCCGCTGTGCGGTCGCCGCCACGCTCGCCGCCACCCTGGCTGGTGCCGGCTGGCTCGCCCCCACTCGACGGCGCTTCGACCGCAACGGCCGGCGGCCGGCGGGCGCCCGCCCGCCGGCCGCCGCCGGTCCGTCAGCGCCGGCGGAAGCGGCGGACGAGGACCGTCGTCTCGTCGTCCGACAGGCGCAGGTCCCCGTCGGCGTCGATCACCTTCGGCACGCCGAAGCGCCCGTACTCGACCTCGAGGGCGGCCGGGCGGTCCTCGATGAGGTCGCGGATCAGCCTGAACAGCTGCCGGACCGTCGCGCTTCCGCGCCCGACGGGCCGGCCGTCGCGCACGCGCGAGTCCGTCCAGCGGCGGGCCGGCGGCCCGCAGAAGCAGATGAGCCGGTGCTCGAAGTCGTAGTCGCGGATGCGCGCCCGGCGCCAGCGGCGCTCCGCCCGCGCCAGCTGCGCCGCGACCCGACCCGTGACGATGTCCGGGTCCGGATGGTGCTCCATCGCCGTGGGCTCGGGCGGCCGCGGCTCGCCCGACGTGCGGCACGGCGGCGCCGGGCGGTACTCACGGCGCTCGAGGCGCCGCCCGCGGGAGTCGTAGGCGCGCACCTCGAGCAGGCCGACGCGCGCGATCCGGATCGCGAGGAAGACCGAGCCGCCGTACCGCCAGCGGGCGGGGGCGCGGAAGCGCCGCAGCGTCGCGCGGCGCCCGTCGGCGAACACCGCGACCACCCGGCGCACGCCCGGGCCGCCCGTGCCGAAGACGAAGCTGCCGCCGCTTGCCTGCGTGCACTGGAGGTACCCGCCGATGGTCGTGTGCCGGCGCGGCGCGAGCGCCACGGGCGCGACCAGCGCCGGCCCGCCCACGTGGGGCCCGGAACCGGTCGCCGGCGTGTTGGCGACGATCTGGAACATCACCGTGCGCCGTCCGTCGACGCGTTCGACGTCGCGGCTCGAGCCCACCACGTACTCCGCGCCGTCGGGCCCGGTCGCGCGCACCTCGGCGGCCTCGGCCGTCGCCACGGACCCGGCGAACGCCACGGCCGCCGCGACTCCCGCCATAGCTGGTCTGGTCATCTGCCGAACCTACCGGTAAGGGGTGCGACGGGCTAGTGGCTTTCGCGGACGACGAGGAACGTGCCGGCGGCGAGCAGGACGAGCCCGAGGATGCGCCACGGCGTGGCGGGCGCCCGCTCGACGCCGAGCCAGCCGAACTGGTCGACGATCACGGACATCGTCAGCTGCCCGCTGATCGTCGCGGCGACGATGCCGCCCGCCCCGAGCGTCCGCACCGTCACCAGCACCGTGGTCACGTACGCCGCGCCCAGCAGGCCGCCGAGCAGGTAGACCCAGCCGACGTCGCGGACGCCGGCGAGGGCGGACAGGCCGCCCGTGCCGGCCAGCGCGGCGATCCCGCACAGCAGCGTCGTGCCGACCAGCAACGAGAAGAACGCGGCCTGGAAGGTCCCGATCTGCTTGCCGAGGCCGGAGTTGATCGGGGCCTGGAGCGCGATCAGGCCGCCGGTGAGCGCGGTCAGCAGGACCGCGCTGCCGCGGTCCATCTACTTGGCCTCCAGCCAGTTCGGCCCGACGCCGGCGTCGACCGCCAGCGGCGGGTCGAGTTCGTAGGCACCGACCATCTCGCGGCAGACGATCTCGCGCGCGCGGTCCATCTCCTCCCGCGGGCCCTCGAACAGCAGCTCGTCGTGGATCTGCAGGATCAGGCGCGTGCTCAGCCCGGCGGCGGCCAGGGCGTCGTGGCAGCGGACCATCGCCACCTTGATGATGTCCGCAGCCGTGCCCTGGATGATCGTGTTGACCGCGAGGCGCTCGCCCAGCCTGCGCGTCTGCCAGTTGCGCGCGCGCAGCTCCGGGATCTGGCGCCGGCGCCCGAACAGCGTCGACACGTAGCCGTGCTGCTCGGCCTGCTCGACCGCCTCCTTCATGAACCGCGCGACGGCGGGGAAGCGCTCGAGATAACGGTCGATGAACTCCTGCGCCTCCTCCTGCGCGATCCCCAGCCGGTCGGCGAGGCCGAAGGCCGACAGGCCGTAGACGATCCCGTAGTTGACCATCTTCGCCTTCGAGCGCATGCCGACGTCGAGCTGCTCGGGCGGCAGGTCGAAGACCTTCGACGCCGTCTCGGTGTGGACGTCGCCGCCGCGGTGGAAGATGTCGCGCAGCACGTCCTCGCCCGCGATGTGGGCCAGCACGCGCAGCTCGACCTGCCCGTAGTCGACCGACAGCAGCGCGTTGCCGGGCTCGGCGATGAAGCAGGCCCGGATCTCGCGGCCGGTCTCGGTGCGGATCGGGATGTTCTGGAGGTTGGGGTTGATCGACGACAGCCGGCCCGTCGCGGTCGCCGTCTGCTGGAACGTCGTGTGCAGCCGCCCGTCGCGCGGGTCGATGTGCGCCGGCAGCGCCTCGAGGTAGGTCTGCGCGAGCTTCGACAGCTCCCGGAAGCGCTCGATCTTCGGCACGATCGGATGCTCGTCGCGGATCGCCTGCAGCACGCGCCCGTCGGTCGAGAACCCGGTCTTGCCGCGCCGCTTGCGCGAGAGCTGCAGCTTGTCGAACAGCACGGCGCCGAGCTGCTGCGGGGACCCGATGACGAACTCCTCGCCCGCCAGCTCCCAGATCTCGCGCTCGAGCGTCACGCACTGCTCGTCGATGCGCGACGCCACCTCCGCCAGCCGGCCGGTGTCGAGCTTGATCCCCGCCTCCTCCATGAAGCGCAGGACCCGCACCAGCGGCAGCTCGACGTCGTTCAGCAGGCCGGTGAGCCCGCGCTCGGCGATCTGCTCGCGCTGGCGGCGCGCGAGCTCGAGCGTCAGCGCCGCCTCGGCGGCGAGGTCGTCCTCGGCCTCGACCGCCATCCCCCGCTCCTCGCAGATCTCGTGCAGCGGGTAGCCGCGCCGGGCCGGGTCGAGCAGGTAGGCGGCGACCTCGGTGTCGAACGCGAGGTTGGCGGGGACGGCCTGCAGCGCCTTGGCGTCGTGCGCGATCACGGGGCGCGCTCCGGCGGCGGCGACGAGCTCCGACGGGTGGTCGCACGGCCCGGCGAGGGCGTCGCCGACGCCGGCCCAGGCCCCGAAGCGCCAGCGCGTGTCGGCCGCCAGCAGCTCCCCCTCGGGCACCACCGGCGGCGCCGCGGCGAGCGCGAGCTCGTCCCCGGGCAGAGCGGCGACCTCGCCCGGCAGCCCCAGCTTGACCCCCAGGCGCAGCGCGGCGGCGGTCTCGGGCCGCGGCAGCTCCTCCACCGCCTCCTCGGCCAGCGCCTCCTCGAGCCGCCGCAGCGGGTCGCGCAGCTCGTAGTGGCGGAACATCTCGCGCAGCTTCGAGCGGTCGGGCTCGCGCTCGAGCTCGGCCGAGAGGTCGCAGTCCACCGGCACGTCGCGCTGCGCGGTCGCGAGGCGCTTGGAGACGCGCGCGTCCTCGGCGTGGTTGAGCAGGTTCTCCTTGCGCTTTGCGCCGGAGATCTCCGCGACGGACGCCAGCACGGTCTCGAGGTCGCCGAACCTCTGCAGCAGGTCGGACGCGGTCTTGTCGCCGATGCCGGGGACGCCCGGGATGTTGTCCGACGTGTCGCCCTTGAGGCCGTAGAAGTCGGGGATCTGCTCGGGCGTGATGCCGTAGCGGTCGATCACGGCCTGGCGGTCGTAGACCTTCGTCTCGGTGATGCCGCGCGAGGTCGCCATCACGCGGATCCCGTCGCCCACGAGCTGGAAGGCGTCGCGGTCGCCGGTGACCACCATCACCTCGATGCCCTTCTCGCGCGCCTGCTCGGCCAGCGTGGCGATCACGTCGTCGGCCTCGTAGCCGTCGACCTTCAGGTTGCGGTGCCCGAAGGCCTCCACGAGCGGCTCGAGCGCGGGCCACTGCTCCTTGAGCAGGTCGGGCCGCGACGTGCGCTGCGCCTTGTAGGGCTCGTAGACCTCGCGGCGGCCGGAGTGCCCGCCGTCCCAGACGACGATGGTGGGTGCCAGGCCGTGCTCGGAGACCAGCTTCACGAGCATCGAGGCGAAGCCGAAGATGGCGTTGGTGGGCCGGCCGTCGGAGGTGGCGATCGACTCCGGCAGCGCGAAGAACGCCCGGTAGACGAGCGAGTTGCCGTCGATGAGGAAGATGGTCTTCCGGTCGCCGTTCGCACTCGCCATGGCGGCGCACAGCCTAGGCGCCGGGCGGGCGGAGCGGCGGCCACGGCCGGTCGCCGCGGGGCGGTCGCGATTAGCATGCGCCGCCCGTGCCGCCCCCCACGTCAGCGCAGTACTCGATCACGCTCCGCGTCCGCATCGCCCACCGTCCGGGGATGCTCGGCCGCGTGACCACGGCGATCGGCGAGGCCGGCGGCACCATCGGCTCCATCGACCTGATCTCGCTCGACGCCGGGCACACCCTGCGCGACATCACCGTCGACACGTCGGGGCCCAACCACGGTCAGGTGATCGTCGACAAGATCGAGGCCGTCGACGGCGCGGAGGTCGTCGACACCACCGACCGCACCTTCCGCATGCACATGGGCGGCAAGATCGAGCAGCGCAACAAGCACCCGCTGACCACGCGCGACGACCTCTCGATGGCGTACACGCCCGGGGTCGCCCGCGTCTGCCTGGCGATCGCGGAGGACCGTGCCAAGGCCTTCCAGTACACGATCAAGCGCAACACGGTGGCCGTCGTCTCCGACGGCTCCGCGGTGCTCGGGCTCGGCGACATCGGCCCCGAGGCCGCCATGCCCGTGATGGAGGGCAAGGCGATGCTGTTCAAGGAGTTCGGCGGCGTCGACGCGTTCCCGATCTGCCTGTCGACGAAGGACCCGGACGAGATCGTGGCCACGGTGAAGGCGATCGCCCCGGGCTTCGGCGGCATCAACCTCGAGGACATCTCGGCGCCCCGCTGCTTCGAGATCGAGGAGCGCCTCAAGGACGAGCTGGACATCCCCGTGTTCCACGACGACCAGCACGGCACCGCGGTCGTGGTGCTGGCCGCGCTGCTGAACGCGTGCAAGCTCACGGGCCGGCGCCTGGAGGACCTCGGCGTGCTCGTGGTCGGCCTCGGCGCGGCCGGGATCGCCGTCGCCCGGATCCTGATGGCCGCCGGCGTGGTCCGCGTCGTCGGGTGCGACTCGCGCGGCGCTCTGCACACCGGGCGCGAGGACTACCTCGACGGGTCGATGCCGCCGCTGAAGCGCTGGTTCGCGGAGGTGACCAACCCCGAGCGCCGCGCCGGCGGCCCGGCCGACGTCATCGACGGCATGGACCTGTTCGTCGGCCTGTCCGGCGCGCGCGTGATGGCGCCGGAGGCACTCGCGCGGATGAACCCGGACGCGATGGTGTTCGCGATGGCCAACCCGAACCCGGAGGTCACGCCCGAGGAGGCGGCGCCGTACGCGCGCATCATCGCCACCGGGCGCTCGGACTACCCGAACCAGATCAACAACGTCCTGTGCTTCCCCGGGGTCTTCCGCGGCGCGCTCGACGTGCGGGCGCGCGCGATCACCGAGAAGATGAAGGTCGCGGCCGCCCACGGCATCGCCGCGATCGTCGGCGACGACGAGCTGCGCGAGGACTACATCGTCCCGTCGGTGTTCAACCGCGACGTGGCGCCGGCGGTGGCGCAGGCGGTCGCGGCGGAGGCCAAGGCCGAGGGCCAGGCCACCGCCGAGTGGGAGATCGGCTACTCCTAGCCGGCGTCACGCGACGTGGCGCGTCCGGCGCGCGGCCTCGCGCGCCTGGACCTCGTGCTCGTTGTCGCGGTAGCCCTGCCACAGGTACGACAGCCACATGCGCCAGCGCCGGTTCTGGTCCTGCCAGACGTGCACGAGCTCGTGCGTGACGAGATCGTTGGAGACCTCGCCGAGCGGGCGCCCGACGAGGATCAGCGGCCCGATCTCGTAGCCGTGGAAGCGGCGGAAGCCGGGCACGCGGAACAGCCACGGCGCGTGCACGATGCGGACGCGGCGCAGGTCGACCCGCAGGCCGAGGGACTCGAGCCGCCGCGCGGCTCGCGCCAGGTGCTCGCGCTCGAGGTCGCTGCGGCGGCGCACGCGGGACAGCCTGACGGATCGCACCCCGCAGGGTGAGCCCCGGCCCGCGCGGCTCCCGTACCGTGTGCGACTCCAACGGCGAGGCAGGGGGACGCGGATGCGGGTGACGGTGACAGGAGCCACGGGCCTGATCGGTGCGCGCCTCGTGGCGGCGCTGCAGCGCCGCGGCGACGAGGTGACCGTGCTCACGCGCTCGCCGGACCGCGCCCGCTCCGCCCTCGGCGATGTCGAGGCCGTGCGCTGGGCCGACCCGGAGGCCGAGCCGGCGCCCGCCGTCGCCCTGGCGGGCCGCGACGGCGTCGTGCACCTCGCCGGCGAGCCGATCGCCCAGCGCTGGTCGGCGGCGGCGCGCGAGCGCATCCGCCGGTCGCGCGAGACGGGGACCCGGAACCTCGTCGCCGCCCTCGCCCAGGCGGATCCGCGGCCGCGCGTGCTCGTGTCGGCCAGCGCCGTCGGCTACTACGGCGCGCGTGGCGACGAGGAGCTCACGGAGGACGCCGAGCCCGGGCGCGGCTTCCTTCCCGAGGTCTGCGCCGCGTGGGAGCGCGAGGCGCAGGCGGCGGCCGCGCACGGCCTGCGCGTCGTCACGGTCCGCAACGGCATCGTCCTCGCCGCGCGCGGCGGGGCGCTCGCGAAGATGCTGCCCCCGTTCAAGGCCGGCATCGGCGGTCCGGTGGCCGGCGGGCGCCAGTACATGCCGTGGATCCACCTCGACGACGTCGTCGGGATCTACCTGCGCGCGCTCGACGACGAGCGCTGGTCCGGCGCGGTCAACGGCAGCGCGCCCGCGCCCGTGACCAACCGGGAGTTCTCGCGGGCGCTGGGGCGCGTGCTGCGGCGACCGGCGTTCGCCCCGGTGCCGAAGCCGGCCCTCGTCGCGCTCTACGGCCGGATGGCGGAGATCGTCGTCACGGGCCAGCGCGCCGTGCCGCACCGCACGCTCGAGCTCGGCTACGACTTCGCGCACCGTGAGCTCGAGCCGGCGCTGCGGTCGGCGCTCGACCGAGGCTGAGCGGGCGGCACCGGCCACCCGCCCGCCTGCCCCCTTAGGGCTTGCCCGTCTTGCCGATGTCCGGCGGCGTGGGGTCGGGCGCGTCCGGCGTGCCCGGCGTCATCGCTCGCTGCTCGCCCTTGACGGTCGAACCGAACGGCCCGACCGTCTTCCACAGCGACTCCTCCTTCGCCGGCATGACGAGCCAGACGATGATGCCGATCGCGTTGAGCAGCAGCCCGGAGGCCAGGCCCGGGCGCTCGCCGTAGCCCTTGCGGTTGGACAGGTACGCGGCGATGATCGCCGACCCCAGCCAGGCGTAGATGAGGTAGAGCGCGGTGGCGCCGAGCAGCGCGAAAACCGTGGTCGTCATATTCCGAGGTAGGCCTTCTGCACGTCGGGGTTCTCCTGGAGCGCGGCCGAGTCGTCGGCGAGCACGACCTTGCCGGTCTCGAGCACGTAGCCGCGGTGGGACACGCCGAGCGCGTGGCTCGCGCTCTGCTCGACCAGCAGGATCGTCGTGCCCTGCCGGTTGATCTCGGAGATCGTCTCGTAGATGCGGTCGACGAGGATCGGCGCGAGGCCGAGCGACGGCTCGTCGAGCAGCAGCAGCGTCGGGTTGGACATGAGCGCACGGCCGATGGCGAGCATCTGCTGCTCGCCGCCGGACATCGTCCCCGCCTTCTGCTTCTCGCGCTCCTTCAAGCGCGGGAAGAGCTCGAAGACGCGGTCGAGGTCGTCCTTGATCCCCTCGTCCCGGCGCAGGTAGGCGCCGATCTCGAGATTCTCGCGGACGGTCATGCGCTGGAAGGTGCGCCGGCCCTCCGGCGCCTGCGAGATGCCGAGGGCGACGATCTCCTGGGCGGGCATCTTCGAGATGTCCCGCCCGCGGAAGCGGATGGCGCCGGTCCGCGCCGGCGTCAGCGCCGAGATCGAGCGCAGCGTCGTCGACTTGCCGGCGCCGTTGGAGCCGATCAGCGTGACGATCTCGCCCTCGCTGACGTCGATCGTGATGCCCTTGAGCGCCTCGATCGACCCGTAGTAGGTGTGGATGTCCTCGACCTGGAGAAGCGGTTCGGCCATGGCTTACTCCTGCTTGCCGAGGTAGGCCTCGACGACCTTCGGGTTGTTGCGGACCTCCTGCGGAGTTCCCTCGGCGATCTTCTCGCCGTGGTCGAGCACGGTGATGTGCTCCGAGACGCCCATGACGACCTTCATGTCGTGCTCGATGAGCAGGATCGACAGGTCGCGCTCCTCGCGCAGCTTCTGCATGAACTGCGTGAGCTCCGCGGATTCCGCCGGGTTCATGCCGGCGGTCGGCTCGTCGAGCAGCAGCAGCCTCGGTTCGGAGGCCAGAGCCCGCGCGATCTCGACCCGCCGCTGGTCGCCGTAGGGGAGGCTGGACGCGACGGTGTTGTGGAAGCGCTCGTTGACACCGACGTACTTGAGCAGCTCGCGCGCGACGTCGCGGCCCTCGCCCTCCTCGCGGCGCTCGAACGGCGGGCGCAGGATCGCCCCCCACACGCTCGCGCGCATCCGGCTGTGGCGCCCGACCAGCACGTTCTCCACGCAGGTCATGGTGCCGAACAGGCGGATGTTCTGGAACGTCCGCGCCAGGCCGCTCTTGGTGATCTTGTCCGGGCGCGCGCCGGTGACGTCGCGCCCGTCGAAGACGACCCTGCCGAAACTCGGCTTGTACAGCCCCGTGAGCATGTTGAAGAACGTCGTCTTGCCGGCGCCGTTCGGGCCGATGATCGACGCGATCTCGCCGCGCCGCACGGCGAACGTGACCGCGTCGACGGCGACCAGGCCGCCGAAGATCTTCGTCAGCCCGTCCGTCTCGAGGATGCTGCCGTTGGCGCTCACTTGCGCACCTCGTAGACGGATTCGCTGCCCGTGCCTATGTGGTCGACCAACTCGGCCGCGCGGCGTTTCTCCGGGATCATCCCCTGCGGGCGCAGCACCATCATGATCACCAGCAGGAAGCCGAAGATGCCGAAGCCCAGCTGCGTGAGGTCGAAGTCGAGGCCGATCTTCTGCGGGACGCTGTTGAACACGTCCGGGATCAATCGCGTGTTGATCAGCGACAGCGCGACGGCGCCGACGACCACCCCCCAGACCGACCCCAGCCCGCCGAGGATGATCATCGCCAGCACGAAGATCGAGAACGAGAACTCGAACTGGTCGGCGTTGACCTGCTCGTAGAACGCGCCGATGAACGAGCCCCCCAAGCCGCCCATGGCCGCGCCGATCGAGTAGGCCAGGAGCTTGACCTTCGTCGTGGGCACGCCCATCGACACGGCGGCCACCTCGTCCTCGCGCACGGCGATCCAGGCCCGGCCCAGACGCGAGTCGCGCAGCCGGACGTTGACGAAGAGGATCACCAGCGCGATGGCGAGCGCCAGCCAGTACCAGGGCCTCAGGTCGAGCGTGGTGAAGCGCTCGACGAACGGCAGATCGATCTTGTCGATCGGGTTGATCCCCGAGCGGCCGTTGGTGAGGTTGAACTCGCCGATGCCGAAGACGCCCTCGTCGCCGTTGACGGCGACGCGGTGGATGATCTCGCCGAACGCCAGCGTCACGATGGCGATGTAGTCGCCGCGCAGGCGCAGCGTCGGGAACCCGAGGATGGCGCCAAGGGCGGCCGCGAGCACGATCGCGATCACCGCGATGAGCAGGTAGTTGAGGTGGATGCCCGGGACGTCCCTGAGCTGCTCCGCGACGCCGACGTGGATGTTCACCTGGGCGAAGTGGCCGGACGCGAACCAGCCGATCGTGTACGCGCCGATGGCGAAGAATGCCACGTAGCCGAGGTCGAGCAGCCCGGCGAAGCCGACCACCACGTTGAGCCCGAGTGCCATGACCACGTAGGCCAGGGCGATCGTGTAGTCCTCGACCCACGGCGAGCCGCTCTCGTAGAACAGCGGGAGGATGATGGCCCCGAGGATCGCGAGCGCCGCGAGGACGCGGCTGCGCTTCTTGGAGCCCTTGCCGGGCAGCGAGAACGCTCGCCCGGCCTTGGCGACTGCGCTCATCCGGCCTCCCTCCCCTTCTCGCCGAGCAGGCCCTGGGGCCGGAAGACGAGGATGAGGACGAGGTAGGCGAACACGATCGCCGGCGTCCACTCCGTAGCGATCCGGTTGTCGGACAGCTGCTGGATGATGCCGATGATCAGGCCGCCGAGCACGGCGCCGCGCAGGTTGCCGATGCCGCCGAGCACCGCCGAGGTGAAGGCGAGCAGGCCGGCCTGGAAGCCCTGGAAGAACCAGGCGTCCGTCTGGTACAGCGCGTAGACGATGCCGGCCGCGCCGGCCATCATGCCGCCGAGCAGGAAGGTGAGGCCGATCGTCGTGTCGACGTTGATGCCCATCAGGCGGGCGGCCTCGGGATCCTGCGCGGTGGCGCGCATGGCGCGTCCCAGCCGGTGCTTGTTGATGAAGTTGACGAGCAGCAGGACCAGCGGGACCGTCACCACCGCGGCGAGCACGTCGCCGTTGGAGACGGTCACGCCGGCGAACTCGAAGAGGCGGTCCTGCGAGCCCACGAGGTCGGGGACGCTGCGGTGCGAGCCGCCGATCCAGAGCAGGCCGACGTTCTGCAGGATGAACGAGAAGCCGATGGCCGTGATGAGCGGGGCGAGCCGGGGGGCTCCCCGCAACGGCCGGTACGCGACGCGCTCGATCATCGTGTTGAGCGTGCCGCAGGCGACCATCGCCAGCAGCAGCGTCAGCAGCATCCCGAGGAAGAGGCCGGCCCCGCCCGTGGCCTCGGTGAGGCCGATCGTGCCGAAGAAGCCGAGCGAGACGAGCGTGCCGAGCATGAACACGTCGCCGTGCGCGAAGTTGATGAGCTCGATGATGCCGTAGACGAGCGTGTAGCCGATCGCGATCAGCGCGAGGATCGCGCCGTTGGACAGGCCGTCCTTGATGTTGGTCGCGAGCCGGCTGAGGTCGCCCTCGTCGGCGAGGTCCTGGATGCCGTAGTAGACCGGCATGATCAGCAGGAGGCCGATCAGGACGTACTTGGCGATCTCGTCGCTGAGGTCGCCGCGCGTGCGGCGCGGCCGCGGCGCGGATGCGGATGCGGAAGAGGCTTCCATCGCTGGTAGGGGAAGAGCCGCTGCGCGGACCGGCCGCCCGCGCCGGGGGCGCGGGCGGCCGGTGCCGCAACAGCATGCCTTCTAGATCAGGCGGCGCCCTCGGCCTTGAGGGCCTTGTTGAACACCAGCTTGCCGCCCTTGGCGAGGTACCCGCCGTAGGTGGTCAGCGTGGTGTCGCCGTCCGGGTCGATGGAGTACGTGCCCAGCACGGACTCCTTGTCCTTGGTCGAGAAGAAGGCGTCGATGACGGCCTGGCGGTCGTCGCCGCCCTTCTCGATCGCGTCGAGCACGACGTCCATCGCCTCGTAGCCGTACACGGCGTACGGGTCGATCTCGTCCTGCGCCTCGCCGTACTCCTGCTGGAAGTCCTCGTAGAACTTCTGCCCCGCGGGCGGGAGCTCGTCCGGCGAGACGGTCGGAGCGGTCAGGTAGGTCTTGGCCTGCACCTTCTCCGGCAGCTCCTTGGTCATGTCGACCGTGGCCATGCCGTCCGGGCCGAAGATCTTCGCGTCCGGGTTCGCCGCGTTGAGGTCCTTGTAGAGCTGCGGGCCGTTGTTGTCGATGATGCCGCCCGTGAAGATGGCGTCAGCGCCCGAGGCCTTGACCTTGGCGGCCAGCGCGCGGTAGTTCGACGCCTTGCCCTCCCACGAGTCCTCGCCGGCGATCTCGATGCCGACCTTCTCGCAGGCGCCCTTCGTGTTGGCGGCGACGCCCTTGCCGTACACCTCGTTGTCGTCGAGGATGTAGACGCTCTTGACACCTTCGTCCTGCATGTAGGTGCAGAGCGCGGCGCCCTGGATCGTGTCGATCGGCACGACGCGGCCGTAGTTGCGCTTGCCCGTCGGGTAGTACTTGTCGGGCTCGCCCGGCTCGGCCCCTTCGCCGCCCTTGGTCAGGCCAAGCGCGGTGTTGGACGGCGAGACCTGCAGGATGCCGGCCTCGTTGAGGGTCGGGATCGAGTTCGCCGAAGCGCCCGAGTTGAACTCGCCGATGTAGGCGATCGTGCTGTCGTCCTGCGCGGCCTTACGGGCGTTGGCCTTCGTCTGGCCCGCGTCCCACTTGCCGGCCGCGGCCGTCGCGTCGTCGAGCGACACGTACTTGATGGTGAAGTCGCCGGCCTTGCCGCCGCGCTGCTTGAGGGCAAGGCGGATGCCCTTGATGACGTCCTCGGACTGCGGGCGCGAAGCACCCTGCAGTGGAAGCGAGGAGTAGACGGTCAGGGTCTTGCCACCGTCACCCCCAGCGGTGCCGTTCCCGCCGCCGCCGTCATCGCCGCCGCACGCGGCGACGCCGACGCTGAGCGCCAGGATCAGGCAACTCCAAACTGCCATCCAACGTACTCGCAAGGTCCCTCCTCCAGGGATTGTCTTGTGTCGGCGCGCGATTCTACGTTCGCGCCGTCCGCTCATCAAAAAGATTGCAGACGGGCGCTCCCGCGGTCTCAGACCGGACCGGAAACCCGCCTCCTCGCGGGATTGCGCGGAACCCTACCGATCCTGGGGGCGGACCGCCGCATGATGCCTCGCACCCGGGGGTGCGCTCGGTCAGTTGAAGGGCGGGTTGTCCGGCGTGACGTCGTCGCCGCTGCGGTTGCCCGGCAGCATCGGCCAGATGATGTGCGCGGCGGCGGCGACGACCATCATCACCATGACGAGCATGAACGCGTCGAACGACTTGACGCCGATGCTCCACAGCACGACCCACAGCACGAGCCCGGCGGTCCAGGTCACGAGAAGTCCCATAGCGCGGGCGATCCTACCCGCTGAGCCCGGCCGAGAGCTCGCCCACGAGGCGGGCGACCGCCCGAGCCGGGTCCTGCCCGTCTGCGGCCGCCTCGGCCGCCGCCCGGACGAGCCGCGACCCGACGATCACGCCGTCGGCGCCGGCGTCGGCCGCCGCCGCGGCGTCCGCGGCCGACGCGATGCCGAACCCGAGCGCGACCGGCACGCTCGCGTGGGCGCGGACGCGCGTCAGCACGTCGCGCGCGGTCGACGCCAGCCCCGCGCGCTCGCCGGTGATGCCGGTGACGGAGACGGTGTAGACGAAGCCGCGGGCGCGGGCACCGATCAGGGCGAGCCGGTCGTCGGGGGTCGTCGGCGCCACCAGCGGCACGAGGTCGACCCCGTGCGCGTCGCACGCCGCGAGGAAGTCGGGGCCCTCCTCGAGCGGCAGGTCGGGCACGATCAGCCCCGAGATGCCGCGCTCCGCGAGGTCGGCGGCGAAGCGGTCGACGCCGCGGGCGTAGACGAGGTTGGCGTAGCACATGACCACCACGGGCACGAGCTCCGCCAGATCGGCGCCCACGTCGAGCACGCCCGCCGTCGTGGCGCCCGCGGCCAGCGCCCGCGTGCCCGCCTCGTGGATGACCGGGCCGTCGGCCAGCGGGTCGGAGTACGGGATGCCGAGCTCGAACAGGTCGGCACCCGCCTCGGCGCCGGCGATGCCGATCCGCCGCGAGGCCTCGAGGTCGGGGAACCCGCCCATCAGGTAGGGCATCAGGGCGGCGCGCCGGCCGTCGCGACGGGCGGCGTCGAAGGCGGCGGCGATGTCGCTCACGGCTGCGCGAGCACCTCGGCGAGGTCCTTGTCGCCGCGGCCGGAGAGGCAGATCAGGTCGATGCCGGCGGGATCCGGCGCCGGGTTGGCGAGCGCCCAGGCGATCGCGTGCGAGGACTCGAGCGCCGGGATGATCCCCTCGAGCCGGCAGGTGCGCCGGAAGGCGACGAGCGCGTCGGCGTCGCTTATCGCCTCGTAGCGGGCGCGGCCGCTGTCGCGCAGCCACGCGTGCTCCGGCCCGACGCCCGGGTAGTCGAGCCCGGCCGAGATCGAGTGGGCCTCGAGGATCTGGCCCTCGTCGTCCTGCATGATCGCCGAGAACGAGCCGTGCAGGACGCCGCCCCGCCCGCCCACGGTGAGCGGAGCGCCGTGGCGGCCCGTCTCGATGCCCTCCCCCGCCGCCTCGACGCCGATCAGCTCGACGCCGGCGTCTTCGACGAAGGCCACGAACGTGCCGATCGCGTTCGAGCCGCCGCCGACGCAGGCGATCACGCGGTCGGGCAGCCGCCCCTCCGCCGCGAGGAGCTGCGCGCGCGCCTCGTCGCCGATCACGCGCTGGAGATCGCGGACGATCGACGGGTACGGCGCCGGCCCGACCGACGAGCCGATGATGTAGTGGGTCCCGGCGACGTTGGCGACCCAGTCGCGGATCGCGGCGCTGCACGCCTCCTTGAGCGTGCGCGCCCCGGCCTCCACCGGCGCCACCGTCGCGCCCAGCAGCTGCATGCGCTCGACGTTCGGGCGCTGGCGGCGGATGTCCTCGGCGCCCATGAAGATCGTGCAGTCGAGGTCGAGCAGCGCGCAGGCGGTCGCGGTGGCCACGCCGTGCTGGCCCGCGCCCGTCTCGGCGATGATGCGCCGCTTGCCCATGCGCCGCGCGAGCAGCGCCTGCCCCACCGCGTTGTTGATCTTGTGCGCGCCCGTGTGGTTGAGGTCCTCGCGCTTGAGGTAGATCGTGCGGCCGGCGGCCTCCGACAGGCGGCGCGCGCGGTACAGCGGGCTCGGGCGGCCGACGTAGTCGCGCAGCAGCGCCGCCAGCTCGGCGGCGAACGCCTCGTCGGCGCGCGCCTGCGCCCACGCCGCCTCGAGCTCTCGCAGCGCCGGCATCAGCGTCTCGGGGACGTACTGGCCGCCGTAGGGCCCGAACCGGTGCGCGATCGCCGTCACGGCGCCGCCTCGGTCGCCAGCGCGCCGGCCGCGGCCAGGAAGGCGCGCACCTTCTCGGGGTCCTTGACGCCGGGCTCGGCCTCCGTGCCCGACGCGACGTCGACCGCGTACGGCTCGACCGCGGCGATGCCCTCGGCCACGGTGTCGGCGGTCAGGCCGCCGGACAGCACGAGCGGCACCTTCGTGCGCCGCCCGGCCACGAGGCTCCAGTCCCAGGCCTGGCCGGAGCCGCCCTGCAGCCCCGGCACGCGGCTGTCGTAGAGGTGCAGGTCGACCTCGCGGAAGCGCTGGGCGTCGGCGATGTCGGCGTTGGACCCGATGCGGAAGGCGCGGATCACCCTCGCGCCCGTGCGGCGCGCGACCGCGGCGCAGAAGGACGGGCCGACGCCGCCGTGCAGCTGGACGGCCGTCAGGCCCAGCGCGTCGACGTGGACGGCCACCTCGTCGAGCGTCGGATCCACGAAGACGCCCACCAGCTCGACGCGGCGGCGGTGCTCGGCGGCGATCGCGGCGACCACCTCCGGGTCGGCGGCGCGCGCCGACCCCGGCCACAGGATGAAGCCCAGCGCCCACGCCCCCAGCTCGACGGCGAGACGCGCGTCCTCGGGACGGGTGATGCCGCAGATCTTCACGCGAGTCACCCGCCCCATGCTAGGCGCGGCAGGGGTACGTGCGGGGCGGCCCGAGCCGCCCCGCGCGTACGTCTGGCGCCGGCTACTCCTGCGTCTTGCCGGCGGGGCGGTTGCCCAAGGTCACGGTGGCGGTCTGGCGGCGGCCGTCGCGCAGGAACTCGACCGTCACGCGGTCGCCCGGCTCCTTCGCCGCCAGCACGCCGCGCACGTCCTCGCCGCTGCGCATCGGCTTGGCGTCCATGCGCGTGATCACGTCGCCGCCGAGCACCACCTGCAGCCCGTTGAGGTCGACCGCGTTGTCGCCGCCGCGCAGGCCGGCCTTGTCGGCGGGGCTGCCGGCGGTGACGTGCTGGACGAGGAGCCCCTCCTTGGCCTGCAGCCCGAGCGCCGACAGCGTGGCGTCGATCGGGTAGAACTCGAGCCCGAGCCAGGGGCGCTCCACGCGGCCGTCGGCCTTGAGGTCGTCGATGATGCGCTTGGCCGTGTCGATCGGGACCGCGAAGCCGATCCCGACCGAGCCGCTGCCGTTGCCGCCGGTGGCGATCTGCGAGTTGATGCCGATCACGCGGCCGCTCGCGTCGATCAGCGGCCCGCCGGAGTTGCCGGGGTTGATGGCGGCGTCGGTCTGGATGACGTTCTCGATCGTGTAGCCGTCGGGCGCGCGGATCTCGCGCTGAAGCGCCGAGACGACGCCGGTGGTCAGCGTCTGGTCGAAGCCGAACGGGTTGCCGATGGCGATGGTCGGGTCGCCGACCTGGACCGACTCCGAGTCACCGAGCTCGAGCGGGCGCAGGTCGACCCGTGCGGAGTCGACCTTCAGCAGCGCCAGGTCGGTGGACTCGTCCTTGCCGACGATCTTCGCCGGGCGGGTGCGCTCGTCGGAGAACGTGACGCTCACGCTCGTGGCGTTGTCGACGACGTGCGCGTTGGTGAGGATGTGGCCGTCGTCGTCGATGACGAAGCCGGAGCCGGTCGACTCCGTGTCCTGGGAGCCGCCGTAGAAGTCGAACGGGGACTGGCTCGGCTGCAGCGCCTGCGCGCGGATGAAGACCACCCCGGGCGCGTCGCGCTTGTAGATCTCGCGCGCGGTCAGCCCCCGCGCGCCGTCGGACGCCGGCTGCGTCGACGCCAGCGGCGCCTGCTGGTAGACCGTCGTGGTCGTGCCGGAGTCGACGACGCCGGCCCCGAGCAGCGCGGCGGCGGTGACGCCGCCGCCGAGCACGGCGGCCACGAACGGACTTGCGAGCAGCTTCCTCACGGGTCGGAAGCTTCGGCGGCGCCGCTCAACCGCGCCTAAACGGCGGTGAAAAGGTTGCTCTACGGGGCGTCGCCGTGCGGGTCGCGCTCGCCGGTGGCGTCCGCGAGCTCGCGGCACGCGGCCTCCATGTCGGGCGCGCGCATGAGCCGCTCCCCGACCAGCACCGCGTCGACGCCGACGCGCTCGAGCTCCTGCAGCTGCTCGCGCGTGGCGATGCCGGACTCCGAGACCACGGTCTTGCCCGCGGGCACGTCGGTCAGCAGGTCGAACGTCCGCTGGAGGTCCACGGAGAAGTCGGTCAGGTCGCGGTTGTTGATCCCCAGCACCTCCGCCTCCTGGTGCAGCGCGACGTCGAGCTCCTCCTCGTCGTGGACCTCGACGAGCACGTCGAGGTCGAGCGCGCGCGCCTCCCGCAGCAGGACGCCCAGGTCCTGCGGGTGCAGCGCGGCCACGATCAGCAGGATCGCATCGGCGCCGGCGACCGCGGACTCGTACACCTGGTAGGGGTCGACGACGAAGTCCTTGCGCAGCACCGGCAGCCGCACCGCGCTGCGCGCGGCGCGCAGGTCGTCGAGCGACCCGTCGAAGTGGAACGGCTCCGTCAGCACCGACAGCGCGGCGGCGCCGCCGCGCTCGTAGGCGCTCACGACCTCCTCCACCGTCGCGCCGTCGCGCAGCACCCCCGCCGAGGGCGAGCGCCGCTTGTGCTCGGCGATCACCGAGATGCCCGGCCGCGTGAGCGTCTCCGCGAACGGCCGCGGCTCGGGCCGCTCGCCGAGCTGCTGCTCCAGGCGCGCGAGCGGGACGTCCTCGCGGCGGCGCGCTATCTCCCGGCAGGTGCGTTCGACGATCTCCTCGAGCACGTTCATCCGCTCGCCACCGCCCGCGGCGGCGCGAGCTGCTGGGTGAGGTCGGTCAGCGAGTTGAGCGCGGCGGCGGCGCGGCCGCCGTCGATCGCCTCCTCGGCGGCGCGGACGCCGGCGGCGAGATCGGCCGCCCGGCCCGCGACGTAGATCGCCGCCCCGGCGTTGAGGACGGCGATGTCGCGCGCGGCGCCCGGCTCGCCGGCGAGGATGCGGCGGGTCGTGGCCGCGTTGTCGGCGGGCGTGCCGCCCGCGACGTCCTCGAAGCGCGCGCGGCGCAGGCCGACGTCCTCGGGTGCGACGTCGAAGGAGCGCAGCTCTCCTCCGTCGACCTCGACGACGCGCGTGGTGTCCGACGTGCTCATCTCGTCCAGACCGTCCGCGCTCGACACTACCAACGCCTTCGCGACGCCGAGCTGCGCCAGCGCCGCGGCGAGCGTGTCCTGATAGCGCGGGTCGGAGACGCCGATGAGCTGGCGGTCGGCGCCGGCCGGGTTGGTCAGCGGCCCCAGGAAGTTGAAGATCGTCCGCACCGCGAGCTCCTTGCGCACGGGGACGACGTAGCGCGTCGCGCCGTGGTGCGCCGGGGCGAACATGAAGCCGAAGCCGATCTGCTCGATGCAGCGCGCGACCGCGCCGGGCGTGAGGTCGATGCGGACGCCGAGCGCCTCCAGCACGTCGGCCGAGCCCGACGGGCCGGTGGCACTGCGGTTGCCGTGCTTGGCCACCGCGCAGCCGGCGCCGGCGGCGATCAGCGCGGCCGTCGTCGACACGTTGAACGTCGGCCGGCCGCCGCCGGTCCCGGCCGTGTCGATCAGGCCGTCGCGCGCGGCGCGGACCGGCGTGGCGAACGACCGCATCGTGGCGGCGAGGCCGACGATCTCGTCGACCGTCTCGCCCTTCGTGCGCAGCGCCACCAGCACGGCGGCGGTCTCGACCTCGGAGGCGTTGCCGCCCATGATCTCCGCCAGCACCGCCGACGCCTGGTCCGCGGTCAGGTCCCGGCCGGAGGCGAGCGCGTCGATTGCCGCGGTGAGAACGGGGTTCGGCACGGGGCGGTCGGGAGCTTAGGCGGCTACGCGGCGAGGAAGTTGCGCAGCATCGTCCTGCCGTCCGGCGTCAGCACCGACTCGGGGTGGAACTGCACCCCGTAGGCCGGCAGCTCGCGGTGGCGCATCGCCATCAGGACCCCGCCGCCGCGCGCCGTCTCGACCAGGCAGTCCGGCAGGTCGTCGGCGACGACGAGCGAGTGGTAGCGCCCCACGGTCAGCGGATCCGGCAGGCCGGCGAACAGGTCCCGGCCGTCGTGCTCGATCTCCGTCGTCTTGCCGTGGACGGGGACGTGGCGGATCACCTGGCCGCCGAACGCCTGGGCGAGCGACTGGTGACCGAGGCAGACGCCCAGCGCCGGGACGCCCGCCTCCGGGAAGCGGCGCATCACCTCGACCGAGATGCCGGCCTCGCGGGGCGTGCACGGGCCGGGCGAGACCACGACGCGGTCGTAGCCGCGCTCGAGCAGCTCGTCGGCCGTCGCGGCGTCGTTGCGGATCGTCTCGAGCTCGCAGCCCGCCTCGCCGAGGAACTGGACGAGGTTGTACGTGAACGAGTCGTAGTTGTCGACCATCAG
>DATLGB010000155.1:0-4026 GCA_035540675.1 Solirubrobacteraceae bacterium
GTTCAGTCCGGGCGCCTGACCTCGACGGCGCCGTCGCGCACGCGCGCCTCGAGCACGGGCTGGCGCGCCGTGGCGGGGCCCCGTTCGATGAAGCCGTCCTCGAGCCGGAAGCGCGACCCGTGCAGCGGGCAGGTGATCGTCCCGTCGCCGACCTCCCCCTCGTGCAGCGCCCCGCCACGGTGGGTACAGCGGTTCGCCAGCGCATGGACCAGCCCGCCCTGGCGCAGCAGCAGCACCGGCGTGTCCTCGACGCGCACGCAGTGCGGCCGCCCCTCGGCGAGGTCGGCCTCGCGCACGCCGGCCGGCGTCCAGTCCCGCGGGCCCGACTCGAAGACGGTGTTGTCGACGCCGACGCCGCGCGTGTAGGCGAGATGCGATCCGAGCCAGCCGCCGGCGCTCATCAGCCCGGCCCCGGCCAGCCCGAGCAGCTTCCCGCGGCCGGTGTCGCCGCGCCTGCGCGCGACGAGCGAGCCGGCGAACGCGGCGAGCGCCGCGCCGTTGGCCGCGGCGTGGACGATCCCGGAGCGGCGGACGGCGTCGCTGGCGACCTCCGTGTCGGCCCACTCGGTCCAGCCCGTGGCGATGGTGGCGGGCGCGCTGGCGAGCCCGAGCGCGATCAGCCGCTCGGCGGCCGGCTCGGAGGCGCGGCCGCCCACCAGGTCGAGCAGGACCGCGCTCATCCAGGTGCCGATCGTCACGTCGGTCAGCAGCGGATGCAGCGCGTGCCCCAGCCAGGTGCCGCTGAGCGCGTCCTTGACGGGGCCGGCGGGGACGGCGGAGCGGACGGCCTTGCCGACGGCCTTCGCCGGCGCGTCGAGGACGGCGGCGGACTCGAGCCGCTCGCCCAGTTCGTTCGGCAGCGGGCGTGGCATCGAGGCGCGGATACCCCGGCGCGCCGGTTCGCACGCGGCACCCCCGCCGTTTGGCCGCGGCCCGCGCCGGGGAGGGCCAACGCCATGAGCGACGACAACACGACCGACGTCGGCCAGGACTCCGGCGGCCGCGCCCACACCGGCCTCGACGAGGGCCATCCCGCGGGCGACGGCCCGCGCAGCGACCGCGAGGTCGGCGGACCCTCCGCGGGACCCGACGCCCCCGACGCGCCGGAGGACGCGGGCGTCAAGGGCGACCGGCGGGCCGAGCCCGACTTCGAGCCGCACGAGTGAGCTGACGCCGGCGGGCCCGCCGCGCGGGCCCTCCGCGCCCTCACCCGGCGGCCCGCCGCTTCAGCGCCCCGCTTCGGCCGCCAGGCGCTCCCGCAGCGGCTCGGGCAGCGCCCGCGCCCGCTGGGCCTCGTAGTCGAAGCCCACGAGCGCGCCCCAGCCCTCGGCGGCCACCCGCTCCGCCACCCGCATCTCGAAGGTGACCCGGAAGGAAGAGCGCCGCACGTCGGCGATCCCGCAGTGCACCTCGACGACCTCGTCGAACTGCACGGGCGAGCGGTAGGCGATGTGACACTCGGCGAAGATCAGCCCGAACGCGCCGCGCTCCGGGTGCGCGGGATCGTGGTCGGACGCCAGTTCGCGCAGGTAGGTGATCCGCGCGGTCTCGAAGTAGCGCAGGAACACGACGTTGTTGAGGTGGCGCATCGCGTCGAGGTCTCCGAAGCGGACGCGCTCGGTGTGGACGAAGCCGGGCATGCGGCGATGGAGCCTTGCACTTGCGCGGCGCCGCCGCGGGTGGGAGCCTCCTGCGAATGAGCGTCCAGAGCCCTCCCGCCGAAGCCTCGAACGTCGACACGATCCGCTGGGCCTTCGAGATGCTCAACACCCGTGACGTGGGCATTCTGCGCCAGCTCTGGGACGACAGCACCGTCGAGCGCTTCCCGGACAAGACGTGCCGCGGCGCCGACGAGATCGCCGCCTACTTCCAGAACGTCTTCGACGCCATGCCCGACTTCCACATGCACGTCGTGGGTGTCACCGGCGAAGGCGACGACGTCTACGTGCACTGGCACCTGACCGGCACGCACACGGGCGCGCCGTTCCAGGGGATCGACCCGACGGGGCGCCGGATCGAGCTCGACGGCATCGACCACTTCGTCGTGCGCGACGGCATCGTCGTGTCCAACTTCGTCGTCTACGACCAGATGCAGTTCGCGCGCCAGATCGGGTTCGTCCCGGCCGACGGCTCGCCCGGCGACCGCGCGGCCAAGACCGCGTTCAACCTCAAGACCCGCCTGCTCAGACGCCGGCGCCGCTGAGGGCGCGCGCCCGTAGTACGGTCCGCCGCGTGCCGTCGCTGAACCCGCTCGGCCTGATGGCCGTTCCCGCGGAGCTGCTCAACGCGCTGCGCGTCGTCCCGCGGCTCGTGAGCCGGCTCGACGCCATCGCCGAGGCCACCGCCGTCCTCCCGGGCGTCCGCGACGCCATCGCGGGCGTCGGGCGCGACACGGCGACCCTGGCGGAGCTGCAGGAGGACATGGGGCGCGTCGCGGATTCCACGGGCACGCTGCCCGGCGTCGAGGACCGCCTCGAGGCCGTGGCCGAGGCCACCGCCGTGCTGCCGGGCGTGCGCGATGCGATCGCGGGCGTCGGGCACGACACCTCGGCGCTCGCGGCGCTGCGCGAGGACATGGCTCGCGTGGCCGCATCCACCAGCGTGCTGCCCGACGTGTCGGAGCGGCTCGGGGCCGTCGCCACCGCGACGGACGTCCTGCCGGGCATGGACGAGCGGATGGCGACCATCGAGCACGCGATGCCGGTGCTCGTCGAGGTCCAGCAGCACCTCGCGAAGCTGCCGGAGACGATGCAGACGCTGGGGGACGGGATCATCCGCCTCGCGGAGCTGATGGACCGGATGATGGCGTCGCTGGATCGGCTCGACCAGGACGTGACGACGCTGCAGGCGGCGGTCGAGCCGCTCGGGCGGATCGCCCAGCGCGTGCCCGGCGGCCGGCGCTAGAACGGCCCGCGCACGAACACGTCGCTGACGCCGTTGGCATCGCCGGCGACCAGGCGCTCCGACGCCGATGCGAAGGCGACGTGGCGGCCGCCGGCCGAGATGGCCGGGAACCCGCTGCGCCCGACCGCTACGCCCGCGCCGTCGACACTGACGTACTGCGCCGACCGCGTCGCGCGGTCGTAGAGCAGGACGTCGCCGATCGGCCCGGAGACGTCGCCGATCGCGTCGCCCTCGGTCAGGTGGAAGGCGACGCGGCGGCCGTCGGCGGAGATGGCGGGCAGCGCGGCCGCGTCGCGCAGCTGCGTCCCGTCCGGCCCGACGCTCGCGCGCCACGTCCTCCCGGCGCGCAGGTCGCGGACGAAGACGTCGCCTTCGCGGTTGGTGTCGCCGCGCACCAGGTTGGTCGCCTCCGACGTGAAGGCGACGAAGCGCCCGCGCGCCGAGATCGCGACGCCGGCGCTGGCGCGGTCGCCGCCGCGCCCGCCGGTCGACACGCTCACCCGCGTGCGGCGCCCGCTGCGGCGGTCGATGGCGTACACGTCGCCGGAGCGGTTGCGGTCGCCGCGGACGAGGCGGGCGCCGGTGGCGAGCGCGACGCGGCGGCCGCCGCGTGAGAGCGCGATCTCGCCGACGTCCTCGAACGGGCGCGACAGCAGCCGGGTGAAGCGCCCCGTGCGGCGGTCGGTGACGGCGAGCACCACGCGCTCGAGGTCCTGCCCGGCGGGCCCCGAGCCCGTGCGGCGGCCCGTCACGGTGGCGACGTAGCGACCGTCCGGCGACAGCGCGGCGCGCACGAGCACGAGCGGGCGCGCGGGGACGCTGCGGCGGCCGAACGGCAGGGTCCGGGTCACGCCGGTGCGGCGGTCGTGGACGACGGCGCGGCGGCGGCCGCCGCGGTTGGCGATGAACAGCACGAGACGGCCGTCGGCGGAGACCTGCGGCTGCGAGCCGCCGCTCGTGGTCAGGCGCGTCGTCGTGGTCCGCTTCCGGTCGCGGACGAACACGTCGTGCGTGCCGTTGTCGTCACCCGGAACGAGGTTCGAGGCTGCGGAGGCGAACGTCACGATGCTGCCGCCGGCGGCGAGCGCGAGGTCGCCGAGGTCGCCGCTCGCGCCGTCGCCC
>DATLGB010000156.1:0-56874 GCA_035540675.1 Solirubrobacteraceae bacterium
CGCCCGCGGCGCGGGTGCCTCGGGCGTGGCGGGCGCGGGCTCGGGTCGCGCGGGCTCGGGTCTCGCGGGCGCAGGCGCGGCCGGGGCCTCGGGCGCCGGCGTCCGCGCGACCTGCCGGCGTGCGGGCGGGGCCGTGGGCTCGCCGGCCGGGACGCCTTCCGCCGCCGCCGGCGTCGCGGGCCGCTCCGGCGCAGGCGCAGGCTCGGGCGCCGCCTCGGGCACGGGCTCGGGCGCCTCCGCAGCACGCGGCTCGGCGGGCTCGGCGCGCTCGGGAGCCGGCCGTCGCGACAGCCGCTGCGGCGCCGGCGGCTCGGGCGCCGGCCCCTCCTCGATGCGCGCGCCGCGTCCGCGGTCGGGCGCGCCCCGCCCCTCGCGCGACAGGCGCTTCGCCATCTCGAGCAGGAACGCGCGGTCCGCGTCGGGATCGGCGGGGGCGCTGCCCACCCAGCCGCCGGCGGCCGGGGGCGGCGCGGCCGGGGCGTCGACGTCCGCCCACGCCTCGACGGCCGCGGCGGGCTCGGCCGGCGCCGCATCGCCCGGCGCATGCGACGGCGTCGCCACCGCCACCGGCGCCGCCACCGCCACCGGCGCCGCGGCGCGCCGCTGCAGCGGCGGGCGCGCGAGCGGCGCGAGCCGCGTCGCCGCCGCCAGGTGCTTCGGCGCGCGCGCCGCGACGACGGCGTCGCTCAGGTGCGCCACGCCCGTGGGGCTGTGCGCGGCGGCCACGGCCGCGCCGAGGCGCGCGACGCCGGCCGGCCGCGCCACCCGGCGCGCCAGGCGCGTCCGCGGGAGATCGCCGGCGCCGCCGACGCGCCGCACCGGCACGGGCGCGCCGGCGCCGGCCGCCGCGGCGCTCTCGCGCCGGACCAGGCGCACGCGCGGGCGCTCGGGCGCCGTCCCGTCGTCTCGATGTCGGCTGCGCTCGTCCATCCGGTCAGTCCTCGCGGCCGCTCGGTCCTGCCAGCGCGTCCGCCTCGGCCAGGAAGCGCCGGCGGTCCGGGTGCTCGAGGTCGAGGATCGTGTCGAGCGGCCAGTGCAGGTGGTAGGCGAGACGGGCCGTCTCCGCGAGTAGATCCTCCGGAGACGGCCTCGTCATTCCCCCAATCGACCGTCCTCGACTTCGGTCAGATCGACCTCGAACTCGTGCGAGCATTGCGGGCACGCCACCACCCCCACGGCCTCGCCGTCCGTGTTGATGCGCTCGTAGAGGCGCTGCAGGTGGTCGAAGTCGACCGCGTACAGGCCCTCGATCAGATCCGGCGTCACGTGCTCGACGTCGCCGATGCGCGTGACCGTCCGGGCCAGCAGCAGGACGCTGAGGTAGGCGTGGTTCGCGCGCACCTCGGCGTCCCGCAGCGGCTCGATCTCGTCGCGCGCCGTCGCCAGCCGCATCACACCTTCGCGGTGGACGTGGCCGTCGCGGTCCACGTGGCCGCGCGGGAGGGTGAAGGTGACCTCGGTCTGCATCGGCGTCCGGCCCGTCGCGGGAGGCCTAGGCCTCCCGCTTGGCGGTCGTGTAGCTCAGGCTCATGCTCTCGATCGCCACGCCGCCGCCGCCGGCCTCCGAAGCCGACGCGGAGTACGAGGAGATCCAGGCGTTCTCCAGGCTCCAGGTCATGACCGTCTGCTGCTTGTGGTCGAGCAACTCGAGCTTGCAGAGCTTCGTGTTGCCGGCCGGGCCCTCCTCGGCGATCTTCATGAACCAGTCGTACATCGACTTCTTGTCGTCGATGCCGCGGGTGAGCTGGATGTCGGACCAGTTGAGGTGCGCGGGGGCGTGGATCTCCTCGTTGCCGCCCTGCTGGTCGTAGACCTTCTTGGCGTCCTGCGTGATCGTGCCGCTGGGCAGCGTGCACGACATGAACAGGCCGTCGCCCTCGGCGCCTCCGATGTCCATCTTGATGAACGCGACGGGGACAAGGTGCCTCTCGTCAGGCATGCTGGGTTCTCCTTTTCGTCAGTCGAAGATGTGGATCGGTTACTCGGCGACCTCGGCCTCGCCGCCGCCGCCGCTGAACTGGCTCAGGCGGAAGATCACGAACTCGGCGGGCTTGACCGGCGCGATGCCGATCTCGCAGATGACCTGGCCGGCCTCGATCACCTCGGGCGGGTTGGTCTCCTCGTCGCACTTGACGAAGAACGCCTGATCCGGCGAGGTGCCGAACAGCGCGCCGTCGCGCCAGACGCGGGTGAGGAAGTTCGTCGCCGAGATCTTCAGCGACATCCACAGCCGGTGGTCGTTGGGCTCGAACACGCTCCACTGCGTGCCCTCGATGATCGACTCGGCGACGTAGTTGAACAGCCGCCGGACGTTGATGTACCGCCACTCCGGGTCGCTCGACAGCGTGCGCGCGCCCCAGATGCGGATGCCGCGGCCCGGGAACGAGCGGATGCAGTTGATGCCCACCTTGTTGAGGCCGCCCTGCTCGGCCTGCGTGATCTGGAAGGCCAGCCCGTTGGCGCCCATGATCACCTCGTTGGCGGGCGCCTTGTGCACGCCGCGGCGCGCGTCCGTGCGGCACCACACCCCGGCCACGTGGCCGGACGGCGGGACCGTGATCGGCCGGTTGCTCAGCGGGTCCATGACCTCGACCCACGGGTAGTACAGCGCGCCCATCTTGGAGTCGTAGCCGGCGGCGTTCATCCGCCACTCGAGGATCTCCTGCGGCAGCAGGTCGGGCGGCGCGTCGAGGATCGCCATCCGGTCGCCCATGTTCTCGCAGTGCGCGAGCATCTTCCCCTGCAGGTCGCGCAGCTTGGCGTCGTCGCCGTTGCGCGCGAGCGTCATCGCGTCGGGCATGCAGACCATCGTGATCTCGTCGACCGCGGCCAGGCTGCCCATCCCGCGGCGGCGCGCGACGTCGCCCTCGAAGTCGCCCGAGTCGACCTTCTCGACCTTGACCGCGGGCGCCGACAGCGAGTAGCTGCCGGTGGCGGGGACGCGCTGCTCCTCGGGCAGCGACGCGCCCGTCTCCTCGATCTTGATGAGCTTCGACGACGCGTTGACCTTGGTGGCCAGGTTCGTCCGGCCCTTCTTGAGCGTCAGGCCCTCGAACTCCTCGCGGTCCGGCCCGGCGGTGACGACGATGCGGTAGCTCTTCTCGTCCGGCTTGTCGGCGGCCGTGGGCTCCTCGGAGACCTCGACCTGGACCTGCTCGGAGACGTCGGGCAGCTGCGAGATCGTGTACGCCTCGACGCCCTTGTCGGCCGCCGCCGGCAGCGCGGCGCGCGGCGCGGCGCCGTTGCCGTCGGCGCCCACGCGGACCACCCAGCAGGTGCTGCCGCCGTTGAGGAAGAAGCCGTAGACGCTGTGGGCGAGGTAGGCGCCCTCCATGAACGGCCCGTTGTCGGGGTTGCTCGGGTCGCCGAAGATCGTCGAGAACTGGGTCCAGTTCGAGATCCGCATCGGCCGGTTGACGGGGCCGCCGGGCGCGAGGCCGACGAAGGCGGCGATCGACGTCCCGACGCCCTCGATCGGCTTGGACGCTGACGGAACCTCCTCGACGTAGACCCCGGGGGTCAGATAGGTCGGCATGTCACTCCTCGCTTGGACTTTTCAGCGGCTGGCGGCCGGCGGCCACTTCTCGGCGCAGGTCGTCCGGGACGGTCGCCCAGACGAGCCTGGCGGCGTCTGACCCCGGGTCGAGCACCTCGAGCAGTGACTCGTCGCGGGCCCAGAGGATCACCTTGGTGGTGGGCGAGACCCGGCGGACCCGCGCGCACAGCGCTCGCGATCCCCCGTCGTCGCGGTCGAGCACCACGACGTCCGGCAGCAGTCGGCTCGCCTCGTCCACGACCCGCGCCGGCACGCGCTCGCGGCCGACGACCCGGATTCCGGCCTCCGTCAGCACCGCGGTCAGCCCGAGCGCCATGATCGGCTCGAGGTTGCCGATGACCACGCGCGGCGTTGACGGCTCCCGGTCCACCGGAGCCACCCTCGCCGACGCGGGGTGCGGCGGTACAGGGGGCGCAGGGCAGTGTTTCGGGCACGTCGGTTGCCCCTTCGGTCAGCGTTTGCGCGCCCGCGCGCCGTCGAGGACGAGATCGGTCTCGCGTCCGGGGATCTCGACGCTCGCCTCGCCCTGGCGGCCGTCGGCGGTGCGCGCCATCACCCGGTGGCTCCCGGGCTGCACGCGGTCGAAGACGTAGCGGCCGTCGCGGTCGCTGGACGTCCAGGCTCCGAGCTCGGGGATGGTGACCCAGGCGTCGGCGATCGGCGCGCCCTCGCCGTCGAGGATCGTCCCGCCGAAGCGGTGCAGCTCCTGCATCGTTCCGCGGGGGCCGTCGAGCAGGCGCGTGCGCGTGCTCTGCGTGCGCACCTCCGGGCCGCGCACGTAGACCGAGCCGGACTCGATGGACATCCGCACCGCGAAGTCGACCGACGGCTTGTACTGGCCGCCGACCGCCGTCCAGAAGTCCGCCTTCTCCTCCATCGGCTTGCCCACGATCGTCTCGATCGTGCCGGCGCCCGCCAGGCGCCCCTCGAGCAGGTCGGCCGGCATCTGGCGGTGCGAGTACAGGATCGAGAGCAGCTGGCTGAGCAGCCGGTGCTCGTCCTCGATCGCCTTCGTCCAGGCGGTGATCGCGTAGGTGGCCTCCAGCCGCAGCGACGGCGGGCGCATCTCGGCGCGCCCGTTGGCCCGGTTCTCCGACACCGACACCGCCGACTGGCCGTCCGCCTCGCGCAGGTCGTAGAGGAACAGGTTCACCGTCGGGCCCGTCAACTTCCCGGACCACTCACGCGACGGCGCCTCGAAGGCGATCTCGACGCCTCCGAAGCCATGCCGCTCCAGCTCGCGCTTGAGCAGGCTCCGCAGCGCCTCGTCGAGGTCCGCGAGGGAGGTGTTGAGCGGGACGTCCACGACCAGCACCGCCCGACCCTAAACAGCCCTTCCGCGGCTGTGGGAAAAAAACCTGTCGCGGTAGGTTCCGGTCGTCATGCCCCCGACGCCCTACGACGAGTTCCCCTACGAGAGCCTGCCGTACGAGGAGACGCACCCGGACCGCATCGCGGCGATCGCCGTCCTGCACGGGCTCGAGCCGCCGCGGCCGTCGACCGCGCGGGTGCTCGAGCTGGGGTGCGGCAGCGGCGCGAACGCCGTCGCCACGGCCTACGCCTACCCGCACGCGCGGGTCGTCGGCATCGACCTCGCGGAGACGGCGATCGCCGAGGCGAGCGCGCTGGCGGCGGAGGTCGGCGCGCCGAACGCGACGTTCGCCGCGGCCGATCTGGCGGAGCTGGCGGACGGGCGCCTGGGCGAGTTCGACTACGTCGTCGCCCACGGCGTCTACGCGTGGGTGCCGCCGGCGACCCGCGAGGCGCTGCTGGAGGCGGCGCGGGCGCACCTCTCCGAGCACGGCGTCGCCTACGTCTCCTTCAACAGCCAGCCCGGCGGGCACTTCCGCCGCGCGCTGCGCGACCTGGCGCTGTGGTGGGTGCGCGACGTCGCCGACGAGGGCGAGCGGGCCGAGCGCGCGCGGGCGCTGTTCGACGAGCTCTACGACCTGCGGGCCTCCGACGACCCGTACGGCTCGCTGCTGGGCCGCGAGCTCGACGCGCTGCGCAAGTCGGCCACCTACCTGATCCACGACCTGCTCAGCGACCACTGGCGGCCGGTGTGGTTTCACGAGTTCGCCGCGGCCGCCGCGCGGCACGGCCTGCGCTACGTCGCCGAATCGCGCTTCGAGCGCCTGCGCGACGGCCACTGGCCCGACGGCGTCGAGGCGCGCCTGGACGCGCTCGCCGGCGGCGACCGGATCGCGCGCACGCAGCTCGGCGACGTGCTCGGGTTCGAGCGCTTCCGGGCGACGCTCGTGTGCCACGCGCGCCGCGACGTGGCCGACCGCCCCGACCTCACCCGCATCGAGCGGCTGCGGCTGCGCATCCAGGCGCCGCCGCGCGAGGAGGACCCGGAGCCGGTGCGAGCGGCGCTGGCGGCGCTGCTCGAGCGCGCGCCGCGCCCCGTCCCGTTCGCCGAGCTGCACGCCGCGACCGGCGGCGACGCCGGCGCCCTGGCGCGGGCGCTCTACGACGCCGCCTACCGCGGCCAGGTGGCGATGCACCTCGACCCGCCGGAGATCGGCGACCCGCGCGCCGAGCGCCCGCTCGTGAGCGCGTTCGCGCGCCGTCAGGCCGCGCGCGGCGGGGTCACCGGGACGCTCTACAACCGCTCGATCGGCGTCAGCGGCGAGACCGAGCGCCGGCTGCTGACCCTGCTCGACGGCACGCGCGACCGCGACGAGGTGCTCGCCGCGCTCGGCGCCGACGGCCGCCCGGCGCTGACGCGCGACGCGCTCGACGCCACGCTCGTCGACCTCGCGGGCGTCGGGCTGCTCGCGCCCGCTCGCGACGGCTAGCTAACCGAAGGTCCGCTCCATCCAGGCGGCGCCGAAGGCGGCGGTCGCGTCCGCCTCGAACAGGTGGCAGGTGGCGGCGCCGACCGTCCCGCTCGCGCCGATGCCGGCGGCGAGCGCCTCGCGCCCGATCACGGCGAACGCGTCCTCCGGAAGGTCGAGGTCCTCGTAGCGGAACGCGCCCCGGGTCGTGTCGATGTCGGTGTAGGTGCGGTCCTCGGCGCCGCCCGGTGTCGCGACGCGCACGCCAAAGGTCACGCGGCGCTTGGGCTCCACCCGGGCGAGGCTCTCGGAGTGGTGCAGCAGCGTGAGCGTGTCGAGCGGCGCGCCGAGCATCAGCACCTGGCCGCCGGCCTCGGCGAGCCGGGCGAACGGGCTGCGGGCGCCGTAGGCGTCGTCGCCGGGATGGTCGGCCGTCAGCCAGCGCGCGCGGGGCCCGACGGCGACGACGCTCGCCTCGGGATGGGCGCTGCGCTCGGCGCCGGGCCACGTGCGCACCCGTTCGGGGATCCGGCCGTGGTCGCGGGCGGCCTCGCCCGTGTCGAGGTGGAACACGGGCGGGTCGGCGCGGTAGGCGTCGCGGTGCTCGGGCGGCCAGTTCTCCGCGTGGTAGACGTGCTCCTGCCACGACGCGTACGCCATCAGCGTCCCGCCGGGGCCGAGCGCGCCGAGCAGCGCGCGCACGACGCCCTCGCTGCCGCCGATCACCCAGCCCAGCGCGCTCATGCGCGCGTGGACCATCGTCACCCCGCCCGGGCGGACCCCGAGCCGGCGCAGGTCGTCCGCCAGCCGTGCCGGGGTGACCGCCGGGGGCGGCGGGTCAGTCGCCGCGGCCATTGCCGCGGATGAGCTCGTGGAAGCGGTCGAAGTCGGCTTCGAGCGTCAGGCGGCCCTGCTTGCCGTACTCCTGCGCGACGCCGCGCACGAGGTGGCGCATCTCGATCTCGCAGCCCTCGTCGGCCGCCTGGAAGGCGGCGGCCAGCGAGCAGTTGCGGATCGCTCCGCCGGAGAGCTTGAACTGCGTGGCGAGGAAGTCGAGGTCGACGTCGGCGTGCACCGGCGCCTCCGCCGGCAGCACGAGCTGCCAGATCCGCCGGCGGTCCTCGGCCTCCGGGAACGGGAAGTCGATCACGAAGTCCAGCCGGCGGACGAAGGCGTCGTCGATGTTGCGCTTGAAGTTGGTCGCGAGGATCACGGCGCCGGGGTAGGCCTCCATGCGCTGCAGCAGGTAGGCGACCTCGATGTTGGCGTAGCGGTCGTGGGAGTCCGAGACCTCCGAGCGCTTGCCGAACAGCGCGTCGGCCTCGTCGAAGAACAGGATCGCGTTGGATCCGTCGGCGGCGCCGAAGATGCGCTCGAGGTTCTTCTCGGTCTCCCCGATGTACTTCGAGACGACGGTGGCGAGGTCGACGCGGAAGATCTCGAGCCCCAGCCCGGCGGCCAGCACCTGCGCGGCCATGGTCTTGCCCGTCCCGGACTCGCCGGCGAACAGCACCTTCAGGCCCTGCGTGCGCGCGACGGTGCGCTCGTAGCCCCAGTCGGACAGCACCTGGTCGCGGTGGCGCAGGTAGGCGGAGATCCCCTGCAGCAGCTCGAGCTGGCGGTCGGGCAGCACGAGGTCGCCCCAGCGGAAGCCGGGCGGCAGGCGCTGCGCGAGCTCGCCCAGCCGCGTCGACGACGCGTGGCGCGCGCCGGCGTCGAGGTCCTCGGGCTCGGGCGTCTCGGCGCCGCGCGCCGTCGCGACGATGCGCGCGACCTCGGCGGCGTCGCGCACCTGCTCGATCGACAGCCGGAACTTCGCCGCCACCTCGCGCGGGTCGGCGGCGCCGGCGAAACGCCGCCAGGCGGCCTCCCGCTCCGGGAAGCCGGGCATCGGGACCTCGACGAGCAGCACGGTCTCCTCGCTGAGCGCCAGCGCCTCCCGGCGCGAGCCGGACACGAGCAGCACGCGGGCGTGGTGCGCGCCGATCGCGTGGACGACCCGCGCGCGCTCGGCCGGGTCGACCCCGCCGAGGCCGTCGAAGCACAGCACCCGGCCCTCGAGGGCCGCGGCGAGCGCGGCGTCCGCGGTCGCCTCCGGCTTCTCGAGCTCGCGCACGTCGGCGATCAGCAGGCCGCGGCCGGCGGCGCTCGCGAGCACGGCCGCCGCGTCGGGGCCGCACACCACGAGCGGCAGGCGGCTCGGCGTGCCCAGCAGCCGGGCGACCTCCTGGACCGACCCGGCGCGGCCGGCGCCGTCCTCCGGCGCGTCGTAGCGGCGCAGCGTCGACGGCGGGTCCCCGAAGCCGGCGCCGGCGCCGAGCAGGAAGGCGGCGAGCCGATCGGCGAGCTTGACGGCGCGGTCGGCCAGCGCCTGTGTCCCGTCGCCGGGGAGCACGCGGACGGCGCCGGCGCGCACGAGGCGACCGGCGGGCCCGAAGCAGCCCAGGACGTCCGCGGCCGTCACGCCGTCGCCGGCGAGCAGCTCGCCGCACAGCCGCGGGCTCGCGAGCCGGCGGGTCACGTCGTCGTGCAGGTACGCGTAGAGGCGGCCGTAGCGCGGGTCGAGCTCCGGCGCGGCGCACACGCCGGCGACCGCGGTGTCGAGCGCGTCGAGCCCGAGCCGGGTGGCGGCGTCGGCGAGGCGGCCGTCGATCCCGGCCGCGCCGGAGCCGCCCGCGAGCGCGAGCGCCTGCTCGTCGGATATGTACAGGCCGCGGAGCGGGTCGGCCGGGTTCGGATCCCCCTTGACCGCCTCCTCGACCGCGGCGCGCAGCCGGGCGTCGAGGAAGGCGAAGGAGATCGCGGGCGGCTCAGGCGACGACGGCATGCGACGCCGCGTCGGCTTCCCGCTCGAACGGGTCGCCCGGCGTGGAGACCTGCAGCGAGCCGGTGTTGGGCGCGCCGCGTTGCTGGACGACGTGGGCGGCCTCGTGCGCCGCCAGCTCGACTCCCGCCGGCGTGTGCGGCTGCCACTCGCCGTCGCCGAAGAAGATGTCGTTGCCGACGGTGAAGGCGCGGGCGGCGACCGCGCGGCTGAGCATGGCGGCCTCCGGGCCCGTGTGCACGCGCGCGTCGGACAGGTCGCCGTGCGTCGGCTCGAGCCTGCGCGCCAGTGCCGCCGGCAGCGGGCTGCCGCCCCCGCTCATCGTGGAGATCGCCTGCGTCACGTCCGGGTGGACGGCCCCGTCGGCGAGGATGCCCTCCCCGTCGGCCATGCGCGCGACGACCTGCGACAGGCTGCGGTTGCCGATCCCGCCCGCCAGGCGCGCGAGCGGCGACGGCGCCGGCGCCGTCTGCGCGGCGGGCGGCTCGGGCGAGCGATGGTGCCCCGCGTGCTCCCGCAGCTCTGCCTCGACCGCGTCCACGCCGCCGAGCATACGCCCGGCCGCGGCGCCGATGCAAGTCGCGTTCGGAGGCGCCGGAGGGCGGGCAGCCCCGTCAAGAGGCAAACGAGTCAGAGGAGGCACATGCCAGCCCAGAAGGTCAACGAGGTCATGACCCACGACCCGCGGACGGTGGACTCCGGCGCGCCGCTCGTCGAGGCCGCCCGTGAGATGAAGGAAGCGGACGCCGGCGCGATCCTGGTCGCCGACGACGGCCGCTTCAAGGGCCTCGTCACCGATCGCGACATCGTCGTGCGCGCGATCGCCGAGGGCAAGGACCCGAAGAGCACGACGGTCGGCGAGATCTGCACGAGCGCCGCGCAGACGCTGACGCCGGACTCGAGCGTGGAGGACGCGATCCGGCTCATGCGCGAGCACGCGATCCGGCGCATCCCGGTGGTGCAGGACGGCCGCCCGGTCGGCATCGTCGCCATCGGCGACCTCGCGATCGAGCGCGACGAGGACTCGGCGCTCGCGGACATCTCCGCCGCGCGCGGGAACAACTAGCCCGGCGCCGGCGCCGGCGCCCGCGCGGGGCGCCGGCGCCCGGCGTCGCCATAGAGGCCTCAAGAGGTGCGACGTCCGACCTACACCCGCGCGCGGGCGACGGCGGCGCTTCGGCGCCGGAAGGAATCTCGCCGCCCCACCCGAAAGACGCTCCCGATGGAGTCCCCCTTCCAGCATCGGAGCGACTTGTGAGCACGGCGAAGGTCATCGCGTTCGCCAACCAGAAGGGCGGCGTCGCGAAGACGACCACCACGCTGAACCTCGCGGCGGCCTTCGCGGAGGAGGGCCACCGCGTCCTGTGCATCGACATGGACCCGCAGGGCAACCTGACCATGTCGCAGGGCATCGATCCCGACTCGCTCGAGCAGTCGATGTACGACGTCCTCGTGCACGACCTGTCGATCCGGGAGGTGATCCGGCGGCGCGAGATCGACGTCGCCTGCGCCTCGATCGACCTCGCCGGAGCCGAGATGGCGCTGTCGATGAAGATCGGTCGCGAGCGCGTCCTGGAGAAGGCGCTGCGCGCGATTCGGGACGACTACGACTTCGTGTGCATCGATACGCCGCCGTCCCTGGGACTATTGACCATCAACGCGCTCACTGCCGCGGACAAGGTGATCGTCCCCGTGCAGTGCGAGTATCTCTCGATGCGTGGTCTGATCCAGCTCACGAACACCCTCTCGATGATCCGCGAGAACCTCAATCCGAACGTCGACATCGAGGGCATCCTCCCGACGCTCGTGGACTCGCGGACGCTGCACGCCAAGGAGGCGATCGAGATCCTCGAGGAGAACTTCGGGGACCGGGTGTTCGCGTCGCGGATCAAGAAGACGGTCAGGTTCGCGGAGGCTCCCGTGAAGGGGATGTCGGTGCTCAAGTACGACCCGAAGGGCACGGCAGCCGACGCCTATCGCCAGTTGGCGAAGGAGGTTCTCTCGAATGGCAGGCCATAAGCGGGCGAGCATGCGCGAGGGGCCGCTGGCCGCGCTGTTCCGCAAGACGGAGACGGACGGCCTCGAGCCGGCGGCCGCCGGCGAGCCCGCGCCTGCGTCGGCCGAGCCCGCGCCCGGCGCGCCGATGGGCGCGCACCCGGAGCCCGCCACGCCCGCGCCCGCGGAGCCGCGCGTCGTCTCCGAGCCGGCGCCGGAGCGCCGGCCGCCCACGCCGCAGGAGCGGCTGCGGGCCGCCTTCTCCTCGGACATCCCCGACGACGTCCTGCAGGCGCCCGCGCCCGCTCCCTCCGACCCGTACGCCCGCTCGTCGCAGCCGGCGATGTACGGCGCGCCCATGCCGTCCGGGCAGCCCGTGCTGCGCGTGGTCGGCGTCGGCGGCGCCGGCGTCAACGCGGTCAACCGGATGGTCGAGGCGCAGGTCGCCGGCGTGGACTTCCTCGCGCTCAACACCGACCTGCAGTCGCTGCAGCAGTCGGCGGCCGACACGACGCTGCACATCGGCTCCGACGTCACGCGCGGCCTCGGGTCGGGCTCCAACCCGGACCTCGGGCGCCAGGCCGCGATGGAGGACTACGACAAGATCAAGGCCGCGCTGCGCGGGTCGGACATGGTGTTCATCACCGCCGGCTCGGGCGGCGGGACCGGCACGGGCGCGGCACCGGTCGTGGCGCGGATCGCCCGCGAGCTCGACGCGCTGACCGTCGGCATCGTCACGAAGCCGTTCGGCTTCGAGGGCAGCCGCCGGATGCAGCAGGCCGAGATCGGGGTGGAGGCGCTCGCCGACGAGGTCGACACGCTGATCGTCGTCCCCAACAACCGGCTGCTGTCCGTGCTGGACAAGCAGACGTCGATGGTGGAGGCGTTCCGCGTCGCCGACGACGTCCTGCGCCAGGGCGTGCAGGGCATCTCGGACCTGATCACCCTGCCGGGCCTCATCAACCTCGACTTCGCGGACGTGCGCACGATCATGTCCGAGGCCGGCAGCGCGCTGCTCGGCATCGGCATGGGCACGGGCGACAAGCGCGCGCTCGAGGCGGCCCAGCAGGCCGTGTCCTCGCCGCTGCTGGAGACGAGCGTCGAGGGCGCGCGCTCGATCCTGCTGTCGATCACGGGCGGCAGCGACCTGTCGCTGTGGGAGGTCAACGAGGCGGCCAAGGCGGTCCAGGAGGCCGCCCACCCGGACGCCAACATCATCTTCGGCGCCATGGTCGACGAGAACCTCGGCGAGGAGCAGGTCTGGATCACCGTCGTTGCCACCGGCTTCGGCGACCAGCGCACACCGCGCCGCGACACCTCGCTGCTGCGCGAGCCGGTCGGCGAGCCGCGCGTGCGGCGGGCGCCGCAGCCCGTCCGCAGCGGCCGCGGGCTGTCGGACGTCGACGTCCCCGAGTTCATCCCTCGCTACTGACAGCCGGCCCCCGCCCGCGCAGCGCGGGCGGGGGTCGCTGTTGAATGCCACGCCATGCGAGGCGTCGTCGCCGCCGGACACCCGCTGACCGCCGAGGCCGGCGCCGGCGCGCAGCGCGCCGGCGGCAACGCCGTGGACGCCGCGCTCGCGGCGATGATGGCCGCGTTCGCCGCCGAGCCGCTGCTGACCGGCCTGGGCTCAGGCGGCTACATGCTGGTGGGGACGCCGGACGGGCGCGACGTCGTCCTGGACTTCTTCGTCGAGGCGCCCGGCCGCGGCGAGCCGCCGCCGCAGCGGGCGGACCTGCAGCCGGTCGACGTGTTGTTCGGTGACGTGATCCAGTGCTTCAACGGCGGCGCCGCCGCCAACGGCGTCTACGGCACGCCCTCCGGTATCTGCACCGCGCACGCGCGCTTCGCGCGGCTGCCGCTGCCCGCGCTCGCCGCGGCCGGCATCCGCCTGGCGCGCGAGGGCGTGCGGGTCTCGGCCATGCAGGCGTACGTGCTCGAGATCCTCGACGGCCTCGTGGCGCTGACGCCGGAGGGAGCGGAGACCTTCCGCATCGGAGGCCGCCCCGCGCGCGAGGGCGAGCTGCTGGCGCTGCCCGAGCTGGCCGACGGGATCGAGCGGCTGGCCGCCGACGGCGCGGCGCCCTTCTACACCGGTGACGTCGCGGCGCGCGTCGTCGAGTGGGTGCGCGAGCGCGGCGGGCTGCTGAGCGGCGAGGACCTGGCGGCCTACGAGACGATCGAGCGCGAGCCGCTCCGGGTCTCGTACCGCGGGCGCACCGTCGTCCTCAACCCGCCGGCGTCGGCCGGCGGGGTGCTGATCGCGTCGACGCTCGCCGAGCTCGACGCCGAGCCGGGGCCGCCGGCGCTGGAGGCGCTCGTCGCGGCGATGCAGCGGGCCAACGCCCGCCGCACGCCCGAGTTCCTCGAGAACCTCTCGCTCGGCAACACGACCCACGTGAGCGTGCTCGACGCGGAGGGGTGGGCGTGCTCGGTGACGGTGTCCAACGGGGCCGCCTCGGGCGTCGTGGTCCCCGGCACCGGGATCCACCTCAACAACATGCTCGGCGAGGAGGACCTCAACCCGCTGGGCTTCTTCCGCCACCCGCCCGGCCGGCGCCTGCCGTCGATGATGGCGCCGACGCTCGTGCGCCGCGACGGCGACGTCGAGCTCGTGGTCGGATCGGCGGGTTCCAACCGGATCCGCTCGGCGATCCTGCAGGTCATCTCGGGCGCCGTGGACCGCGGGCTCGACGCGGCGGGGGCGGTCGCCGCACCGCGCGTGCACTGGGAGGCCGGCGTGCTGTACGCCGAGCCCGGGATCGACGTGGACGCCCTGGAGGCGGCGGGGCGGGAGGTGGTCCGCTTCCGCGACCTCAACCTGTTCTTCGGCGGCGCGCAGGTCGTGCAGCGCCGGCCGGACGGGTCGCTGTCGGGCGCCGGCGACCCGCGCCGCGGCGGCGCCGCGGTCAGCGTCGAAGCGTGACCCGCCAGCCGCCGGGCTCGGGCTCGACGTCGACGCGCAGCCCGTTGTCGGCGGCCAGGGCACCGAGGTCGACCGGCGCCTCCGGGTCGGTGGTCAGCACCACGAGGAGGTCTCCGCCGCCCAGCTCCGGCAGCGCGGCACGGGCGCGCACGAGCGGGATCGGGCAGCGCAGGCCGCGGACGTCGAGCACGCGCTCCATAAGCTCCACGGTAATGCTGGCGGCCATCCTCGAGTCCGGCGAGCCCGAACGGCTCTACACGGCGCTGTCCCTGCTCGTCTCGACCGCGGTCGAGGGCGAGGCCGCGCGCGGCCTCGTGTCCTTCGGTGCCCTGCCCGTCCTGCTCGCCGACGCCGCGCCCGGCGAGGACGCGTTCGCGCGCACGCTCGTCGAGCTCAGGCGGACCGCGGCCGAGCTGCCGGACTGCCGCCTGTGGGCGTGCGCCGCCGCGGTGGAGACCACGGGCGCCGACCGCGATGCCGTCGAGGCGCGCCTCGACGGCGTGATGTCGACCCCGCGCTTCCTGCGCGAGACGGCCGGCGCGCGGCTGGTGGTCGTGTGAGGCGCGCGGCGCTGGCGACCCTGGCGACGCTCGCGCTCGCCGGCTGCGGGACCGACTCCCCGGACCTCTTCGAAGTCCGCCGCTCGGGCGAGGACCCCGCGGCGAACGTCCGCCTGGTCGTCTCCGACGGCGGCACGGCCACCTGCAACGGCGGCGAGGCGAAGGCGCTTCCGGGCGACATGCTGCTCGAGGCGCGCCAGCTCGCGCGCGACCTCGACAAGCAGGCGGCGCTGAGCATCGAGCTGCCGGCCGAGAAGAACTCGACGCTGCGCTACGTCGTGCGCACGGAGGCCGGCCGAGTCGCCTTCTCGGACACCTCGCGCGGCCGGCCGCGGACCTTCGACCGCGCCGTGGCCTTCACGAAGAAGGTCGTCGAGGGCCTCTGTGGCATCGAGCGGTAGCGGCAGGGCGCTCCTGGCGGGGCCGGCGGAGCTGCCGGCGAGCTGGACCGGCTGGTGGGTCGCGGAGGACGGGAAGGCCGTGCTGCTCGAGCGCGACGAGGCGGGGGTGCTCGTCAGCGTCTTCCCGCAGCGCGGCGCGCCCCCGTACCGGACTTCGCGGTTCCTGGCGTTCCGCAGGCGCATCCGCCGCCGGCGCGCGTCGTGCGAGTGGGACGACCGGAAGCGCTTCCTCGAGATCGAGGCAGGCCTGACGGGTCTCGGGCCGACGTACCGCCTCTACCCGGCCGTGGAGGACGAGTCGGGGCGGCGTGCGGCGCCGGACGGGACGCCGGTCGAGGACGTGATCCTGCTGCCGAACACGTCCATCGGGCTGTACGACGACTTCTCCGACGACCAGGGCGTCGCGTGGGCGCACCCGCTGCTGCCGCTGCGGTACGCCGGCACGTAGCGACCCGGCCTCGCCGCGCGCGCGGGACTCGCGATGAGTTTCCGGCGGCCGCGCCGTCTATACGGGCATGACCAACTCCACGCACGCCCCCACGACCGTGAACAACATCGGCGTCACCATGTTCGCGGTGGCCGACCAGGACGCGGCGGCCGCCTTCTACACCGACAAGCTCGGCTGGGAGGTGCGCAGCGACATGCGCTTCGGCGAGAGCGGGGAGTCGCGCTGGCTCGAGGTGGCGCCGCCCGGCTCGGTCGCCCGCGTGGCGCTCAACCCGCCGATGGGCGGCGAGCCGGGCGGCAGCTCGATCGGCGTCGAGACCCCCGACGTCGACGCCGAGCACGAGCGCCTGACGAGCATCGACGGGGTCACCATCGCGACGGCCCCCATGGAGATGGGCGGCGCGCCGAAGATGTTCTCCATCGCGGACCCCGACGGCAACCACATCTGGATCGTCGAGACGCCGCCCGCGAGCTGAGCCGCCCGCGGGGCTAGCGTTCCCGCCATGGACGTGCTGCCGCTCGAGCGCCGCCAGGTGCCCGGCGCGGCCGCCGTCCTGGCGCAGGCGTTCGCGGACGACGAGGTCTACCGGTCGCTGTGGCCGCAGCCGGCGCGCCGCGCCCGCGCGCTGCGGGCGTTCATGGCGATCCCGGTGGCCGACGCGTACGCGCACGGGCACGTCTCGCTCGTCGCGGAGGGGGAGCGGCTGCTCGCCGTCGCCGCGTGGCTTCCTCCGGGCGCGTTCCCGCTGAGCGCGCGGCGGCGGGCGCGCGCGCTCCCGCGGCTGGCGCGGACCGCGCTGGCGGATCCCGCGTCGTTCCCGCGGCTCGCGCGCTTCGGCGCGAACCTCGAGGCCGCGTTCCCCGGCGACCGGCCCGCGTACCTCGCGGTGGTCGGCGTGGCGCCCGAGGCGCAGGCTCGCGGCGTCGGCACGGCCGTGCTCGAGCCCGGGCTCGGCTTCTGCGACGAGGCCGGCTCAGACTGCTACCTGGAGACGGCGAGCCCGCGCGCCGTCGCGCTGTACGAGCGCCTCGGCTTCGCCACGCTGTCCTCCGGCGACCGGCTGCTGCCCGGTGGGCCGACCCACTGGCGGATGCGCCGCCCCGCATCCTGAACGTCCCGGAATGCGCGCTGGGGCGCGCATTGCGGGACGTTCAGGGGGTGGGGGGCGGCGGCGTGAAGCGGATCTTGCCGTTCGAGCGCGCCCGCTCCTGCGCTCGCTCGAGCGCCTGCAGGCGCTGCACGGCCGAGCTGAACAGCCGCAGCAGCACGCGCAAGCGCTCGGTCTCGGAGCGCAGCTCGAGCAGGCTCTGCTTGGACTGGAGGCCGAACTCCACCGTCGACGCCAGCTCGTAGGCGCTCATGCGCGCGATCTCGTCGCGCTGCGGCTCGCGGTCGGTGGCCTGCTCGACCAGCCGCGCGTACGCTTCGTGGACCTCCTCGAGCAGGCCGGCGTCGACGTCCTCGGGGTCGTCGGCGACGAACTCGACGCTGCCGGCGGGGTACACGAGGTCGTCCTGGCGCGCCTCGATCCGGAACGGGCGCGTGCCCCGGGCAACGATGTTGAGCCGGCCGTCGGGGAAGCGCTCGAGCACCTCCGCGATCTCGCAGGCGCAGCCGACCTCCCGCAGCCCGTCGTCGGCGAGCCAGACGATGCCGAACTCCTCCTCGTGCTCGAGGCAGCGCGCCATCATCGTCTTGTACCGCTCCTCGAAGATGTGCAACGGGACGAGCTCGGACGGCAGCGCGACGAGCGGCAGCGGGAACAGCGGGAAGTCGCGCTCGAGCGCCATGTGCCGAGCATACGCCCGCGTCGGCGGCGCGGAAGCTCGCCGGGCGCCCCCTGCTACTCCGGCTTGCGCGCGGCGATGATCAGGTTGTAGAAGATCGCCGCCGGAAGCCGGGGCTCGAGCAGCGCCCGGTCGACCGCCTGCAGCGCGATGTAGCCCCGGTAGGCGTACTGCCGCCACATCCACGGGACGCTCTCGGGCTCGGCGGTCGACTCCAGGGTGCGATTGGCCCACCCGAACCAGTTGGCCAGCAGCTCCTCGCCGCGGACCTTCACGTCGGCGAACCCCGCGCGGACGGCGAACTCCCGCAGCATCGGCGGGTCGAAGGCGTGGACGTCGACGAACGGCTCGAGCGCGTGGCCGTCGAGCCGGCGCGTCGCCTCCGGCGCATGGCCGTTGCTCGCGCCGCCGTCGTCGCCGTGGTGGGCCGGGCGCGCGCGCATGAGGCGCCGCCACAGCGGCGACACCCTCAGGGCCCCGCGCTTCGGGTAGGCCGCGATGCGGTCGCCGTGACGGGACGGCTCGCCCGCGAAGACCACCGTCCCGCCCGGGCGCAGGACGCGCCGGAACTCCGAGAACGCCTGGTCGAGGTCGGGGAGGTGGTGCAGGACGGCGTGGCCGAGCACCAGGTCGAAGGACTCGTCGTCGAACGGCAGCCGCTCGGCGTCGGTGGCAACGCTCTCGACGCGGCCGGCCAGCCCGAGCCTGCGCGCGTTGCGGTCGAGCGTGGCGAGCATGCCCGGCGAGATGTCCGTGCACGTCGCGTGCCCGATCACGCCGGCGCGCAGCAGGTTCAGCGAGAAGTAGCCGGTCCCGGCGCCAATCTCGAGCGCGCGCGGGAAGTGCCCGACGTCGCGGCGGCCGAGCGCCTTGCGCAGCTTGCCGAGCACCTGGCCCTGGCCGATCCCGTGGAAGTCGATGCCCCACTTGTGGTCGTACTCGGCGGCGGCGGCGTCGTGATAGCGCGTATTGACGTCGCGGATCGCGTCGGGGCTGGCGGGGGCGGCCATGGCGGAGCGGCACTATAGATTGCGCGCCGCGATGGCCGACCAGCCCGTCCTGTACCTCCAGCGCGACCAGCCGGAGGGCGTTCCGCCGCTGCAGCTGACGGGCGAGCGGACGCTGCCGGACGTCCCCGAGGAGAACTACTGGTACCGCCGTCACCTCGTGGTCTACGAGTGGATCGCGGCGCGGGTGGCGGGCCGCCGTGTGGTCGACCTGGCGTGCGGCGAGGGGTACGGCTCGGCGGTGCTGGGCCGCGCCGCGGCGTCCGTGATCGGGGTGGACGCCAACCCGGAGGCGTTCGAGCACGCGCGGCTGAAGTACACGAGCGACACGGTCGCCTTCGAGCGCGACATGATCGAGACCTGGCGCGGCGACGTCGACTGCGTGGTGTTCCTGCAGACGATCGAGCACGTGCAGGACCCCGGCGCCGTGCTCGACCACGTCCGCGAGCTGATCGGCCCCGGCGGCGTCGCCTACGTGTCGACGCCGAACCTGCTGACGCTGGCGCCGGAGGGCGCCGAGAAGTCCGGCAACCCGTGGCACGTCAAGGAGTACCGCGCGAGCGAGTTCCGGGCGCTGTGCGAGCGGCACTTCGGCTCCGTCGAGCTGTACGGCCTGTTCCACGCGCGCAAGCTGCGCGTCCACGAGCTCGCGCTCAAGCTGGGCTGGGACCGGGTGCACAAGGCGCTGCGGATCACGAAGCCCTTCTACGACCGCTTCACGCCGGCGATCGCCGCCGGCGACTTCGCGCTGCGCCGGGAGGGCGAGGCGGACCTCGACCGCGCGCTGGACTTCCTCGCGGTCCTGCGGCCGTGAGCGGCCGGCTCGCGATCGTCCTCCACACGCACATGCCCTACGTGGAGGGCTTCGGGACGTGGCCCTTCGGCGAGGAGTGGCTGTGGGAGGCGATCGCCACGAGCTACCTGCCGCTGCTCGACGTCCTCGACGAGCGCCCGGGCCGCGTCACGCTGTCGCTGACGCCGGTGCTCGCGGACCAGCTGGCGGCTCCGGGCGTGGCCGAGCGCTTCGCGGCGTTCATGCACGAGATCCGGCCCGAGAGCCACCGCCTGGACGTCGAGGCGCACCCGGAGGTCGCGCCGCAGCTCGACCGCTCCGCCGCCCGCTACCGCACGGCCGCCGAGCACTTCGAGGCGCGCGGCCGCGACCTCGTGACCGCGTTCGCCCCGCACGTGCGCTGGACGTCGGCGGCCACCCACGCGGTGCTGCCGCTGCTGGCCACCGACGCCGGGATCCGCCTCCAGCTCGAGACGGGGATCGCGTCGCACCGGGCGCGCTTCGGTGACTGGGACGGCGGCCTGTGGCTGCCGGAGTGCGCGCACGCGCCGTGGCTGGACGAGCGGCTGGCGGAGGCGGGCGTGCGCGTGGCCTGCGTCGACCTCACCGACCACGGGGTCGACCCGCTGACGCCCCTGCGCACGCCGGACGGCCCGGTGCTGGCGCCGATCGACCGCTCGATCGTCGACCTCGTCTGGAGCCCGGCCGGCTACCCGTCCGCCGGGCCGTACCTCGACACGCACGCGCACACGACGCGGCGCCACCTGGCGTGGTCGGTGGACGGCCGCCCGTACGACGCCGAGCGGGCGCGCGCGCAGCTGCGCGCCCACGCCGACGACTTCGCCGAGCGCGTTGCCGCGCGCGTGGCGCGTGGGGGCCTCTCGGTCTGCGCGCTCGACACCGAGCTGCTGGGGCACTGGTGGCCGGAGGGGGTCTTCTGGCTGGCGCAGGCCATCGACGCGTGCGAGGCGCGGGGCGTGCCGATCGTGCCGCTCGGCGACGCCGTCGGCGACGCGGTCGCGCTCACGAGCGCGCTACCGGTGACGTCGTGGGGCGAGCCGCGGACGCTCGCGACCTGGAGCGCGCCGAGCGCCGGCGGCCTGGCCTGGCGCCAGCGCGCGGCCGAGCTCGAGGTGCTGGCGGCCGGCGGGCGCGCCGGCGAGCGCGCGCTGCGCGAGCTGCTCGCCCTGCAGTCCTCGGACTGGGCGTTCCTGGTCAGCCGCGGGACGGCCGGCCCCTACCCGCTCGAGCGCGCCGACGGCCACGAGCGGGCGCTGCGCGCGGCGCTGACGGATCCGGGCGCCGAGCCGGCGCTGCGCAACCTGGCCCCCCGGCTGGCGGTCCCCGCGCTGACCCGCGGCTGAGGGCGTTCCGTCCGGCGGCGCCCTATGCTTCCCGGCTTCGTGAAGACACGCCGAGTCCCCGACGGCCACGCCGGCGGGGAGCGGGGGACCCAACGGGTCCGGCCGGGAGGCCGGTCCCAGGGGCGAATCGCCGTCATGTGCACGGCGTAGCGCAGGTTCAGCGCGAGCCCGTCAGCTCACCTCGTAGGCGCAGGACCGAAGGAGTTCGCAGTGACCGACGACCAGGCCGTCACGGCCGCGTACGACCCCGCCGCGCCCGAGCGCTGGCTGCAGTCCCGCGCCCGCGCGCGCCGGCGCCGGCTCGCCGAAGCCCGCGCCGCCGCCCGCCGCCGGGTCGGCCGCCGCGGCACCGCGCTGGTGGCCGCCGCGATGATGCTCGGCGCCGGCGGTGCGACCGCCGCCCAGCAGAGCGCGCAGCCCGCGAAGCCGACCGCCCGCACCGGCGTCAGCGTGCTGCGGCTCGGCAGCGAGGGCGCGGCCGTCGCGCACCTGCAGCGCGCGCTCGGGATTCCCGCCGACGGCGTCTTCGGGCGCCAGACCCGGCGGGCGGTGCGGATCTTCCAGCGCAAGCGCGGCCTCGCGGTCGACGGCATCGCCGGCCCGGTGACGCTCGCTGCGCTCGGCCTGCGCAGCACCCCGGCGGCGCCGGCACCCGCGGGCGACCGCTCGGGCATCCTGGCCCGCATCGCGGCCTGCGAGTCCGGCGGTAACCCGCGCGCCGTCTCGCCCGACGGTCGCTACCGCGGCAAGTACCAGTTCTCGCGCGCGACCTGGCGCGGACTCGGGGGCACGGGCGACCCGGCCAAGGCGCCCGAAGCCGAGCAGGACCGCCGGGCGGCGGCGCTGCTGGCCCGCGAGGGCACCCGGCCGTGGCCGCACTGCGGCCGGCGCGCGCGCTGAGGCGCGCGGGCGGGGTCACCAGGCGTCGCCCGCGCGCCAGTCGCACGTGAGCTCGCCCTCCGGCTCGAGGGCGGCCGCGGCCGGCAGGACGTAGATCCAGCCGTCCTCCTCCGGGGTGCGCACGATCCCCTCCGGCGTCAGCGCCGACGTCGGGCCCTCCCAGCGCACCCAGCCGCACCGCGCGTAGAAGCCCGCCGCCTCCTCGGTCGAGCCGAGCGCGCCCAGGTCGTAACCGGCGCGGACCACGCGCTCGACCTCGGCCATGAGCCGCGCCCCGTGGCCCCGGCCACGGCGGTCCGCCCGCACCGCGACGCCCTCGACGTACCCCGTCCGCAGCGCGCGGCCGCCGTGCAGCAGTTGCCGCTGGACGACGGCGGCGTGCCCGACCAGCTCGCCGTCCTCGTGCGCGAGGCAGTGCAGCCCGCCGAGGCAGTGCTCCCAGTCCGCGTCGGTCATCTCGTCGCCGAAGACGCCGTCGAGCAGCGCGCGCGCCGCCCGCAGCGTGGCGACGTCGAGATCGGCGGTGTGGGCGGTGCGCAGGCCCGCCATCGCCCTGCTGCGACTACTCCCAGCGCAGGCGCCGCGGTGCCTCGCGCATCCGCAGCACCCGCACCGGCGCGCCCGCCGCGACCGCGTTTTCCGGGACCGGCTTGGTCACCACGGAGAGCGTCCCGATCACGGCGTTGTCGCCGACGCGCGTCCCGCGCAGGAAGCACGCGCCGTAGCCGACCCAGACGTTGTGGCCGATGCGGACGTCGCGCTTGTAGATGCCCTGCTCGCGCACCGCCCGCTCGACCTCGACGACGCCGTGGTCGAAGTCGATCAGCATCACGCGGTCGGCCACGATGCACTCGCGCCCGATGGAGACGTGCTGGAACGCGGAGATCGTGCACTCCTGGCCCATCACCGTCTTGGCGCCGATCTCGACGACCCCCTCGTGCGCGCGGATCTTCGTGCCGTGGCCGATCCACGACCAGCGGCCGAGCCGGACGACCGCGTTCCTGCCGATCTCGAAGGTCACGCCGGGCCCCACGAAGCAGAGGCCGTCGGTCTGCAGGCGCCCGCGCCAGCGCAGCTTCAGCCACGCCCAGCGCACGACCAGGCGCGCGTACTTGCGGTTGAGCATCCCGTGCGCGCGCATGAAGCGCACCAGGGTCAGCGGCCCTCCCCGCAGCGGCGGCGGCGCCCCCCGCACGACGGGCGGCGCGGTCGGTGCGTCGAGCACGGTGGCCATCGCGACCGGAGGGTAACCTGCCGCGCCCGTGTCCGAGCGCACCGGCTCATCTCTGATCGAGCGCCTGCTGGCGGGCGACAAGCGCGCGCTCGCGCGCGCGATCTCGCTGGTGGAGGACGACGACCCGGAGGGCTGGGAGATCGTGCGGGAGGCCTACCCGCACACGGGCCGCGCCCAGGTCGTCGGCTTCACCGGGCCGCCGGGCGCCGGGAAGTCGACGTTGATCGGCGCGATGGTGCGCGCCCGTCGCGCGCACGACCGGCAGATAGCCGTGCTGTCGATCGACCCGTCGTCGCCGTTCCGCGGCGGGGCGCTGCTCGGCGACCGCATCCGGCTGACCGAGCACTTCCTCGATCCCGGGGTGTTCATCCGTTCGATGGCGACGCGCGGCGCGCTCGGCGGCCTGGCGGAGGCGGCGCTGCAGGCGGCGATCCTCATGGACGCCGCCGGGAAGGACGACGTCTTCCTCGAGACGGTGGGGGTGGGGCAGGCCGAGGTCGACGTCATCGACCACGCCGACACCGTCGTGCTCGTGCTGATCCCGGGGTCGGGCGACTCCATCCAGGCGCTCAAGGCCGGGGTGATGGAGATCCCGGACATCATCGTGGTCAACAAGGCCGACCACCCGATGACCGACACGATGGTGCGGGAGATCCGCGGCGTGCTGTCACTCGGGCCGCAGGAGGGCTGGCGGGTGCCGATCGTCCGGACGGAGGCCGCCCGCGGCGAGGGCGTCGACGTGCTCGACGAGCGCCTGCGCGAGCACCGCGAGTACGTGGAGGGCGCCGGCCTGCTCGCCGAGCGCCGGCGCCGCAACCTGCTCAACGAGGTGCTGGGCATCGCCACCTACCGGCTGCGCCACGCGCTCGAGGCGTCGCTGCGCGAGGACCCCGACATCCAGGCGCTCCTCGACGAGGTGGTCGCGCGGCGGCTGGACCCGGCGAGCGCGGCCAGCGCGATCCTCGCCCGCGGCGCCGTCGACGCGGCCGACGCGGCGCGCCACGACCAGCAGCAGGCGGCGCGCTAGCCGGCTAGCCGACCGCGACGGCGCGCGCGGCCTTGGCGGCCAGCAGCGCCGCGTCCGCCCGCGCGAGCAGGTCGGTCGAGCTGTCGGCCGGCTCGAGCTCGGCGCTGCCGACGGTGATGCCGAGCGGCTGCCCGTCCGGCCGGCGGCAGCCGCAGTCGACGGCCTCGCGGACCCGGAGCGCGATCGACTGCGCCTCCTCCAGGTCCGCCTCGGGCAGCAGGGCGACGAACTCGTCGCCGCCCCAGCGGAAGCACGGATCCGGCAGCCGCAGCGCGGAGGTGACGGCCCGGGCCGCGGCGCGCAGCATCGCGTCTCCCGCGGGATGGCCGAAGGCGTCGTTGATGCCCTTGAAGCCGTCGAGGTCGGCGACCAGCACGGCGAGCGGGCGGCCGTGCCGGCGCGCGTCGGCGACGGCCGCGGCCAGCGCCTCCTCGAGCGCGCGGCGGTTGCCGAGGCCGGTGAGGGCGTCGATGCGGGCGTGCCGCTCGGCCTCCTCGCGCGCCGCCTCGCCCTCGCGACGCAGGTGGCGGACGCGCGTCGACCAGATGAGGATGATCAGCGCCAGGCTCCAGGTCAGCGCGACGTGACTGACCGTGAGGGCGGCGAAGTGGCCGTCGATGCCGCCGTAGAGCATCGGCGAGGCCGCGGACGCGGTGGCGGCCACGATGACGCCGGCGGCGCGCCGCGCCGGGTGCACGGCCGCCGTGTACATGACGGCGAGGAACAGCAGCTGGTGAAAGGGCGACGCCGGCCCGGCGGAGGCGCGGTAGAGCGTGGCGATCGCGACCCCGGCGTAGCAGAGCGCGAGCAGCAGGCGCGGGTCAGCCGGGGACGGCCGGCGCAGCAGGTGCCAGCCCACCGCGGCGGCGGACGCGACGCAGGCGGCGACGCCGACGGCGCCGAGCGGTCCCCGCGGCGGCGACAGCGGCAGCACGAGCAGGGCGTAGGCGATTCCGACCAGGAAGATCGCTCCGCCCAGCCTCGTCGCCAGCGCCACGTCCAGATGGGCGTACGGCTGCGGGCCCGCATCGAGCGCACGGCGCACGCGATTGAGCGAATCCCGAGCCATCGCACCGAAATATCGGCGCACAGGCGCGACATTTGACGCAGGCTCGACGAACGTCCAGTAGGTTACCCTCGACTAGAGGGTCAGAGTGGCGGCCGAGCCGAGCACCGTCAACGCCCCCAGCGCGAGGGCTGCCCGCGGCATCCGCTGCCAGCCCCACGCGACGAGGGCGACCAGCGGGGGCAGTGCGAGCAGCGGCGCCGCCACGGCGGCCCCGGCCACGCCCGCGGCGCCGGCGAGGCCCGCGGCGGCCTCGACCTCGCGCTGCTCGGGCACCACGCGCGCCAGTCGCTCGCGTCGCGAGCGCCACAGGGCGTAGGCGCCCGCCGCCGCGAGCGCGAGCACCGGCGCCCGCAGCCACAGCGGCGCGGAATCGCCCAGTCGCGCGACCCATTCCGGCCCGGCCAGACCGGTGTCGCGGGGGATCGCGCGGGCGTACAGCGCGTCGTTGGCGGTGAGGAAGGCGACCAGCGACGCCGCGAGCACCTCGGCCTCCAGCAGGGCGAGGACCCGGCGGCCGTGGCGCAGCGTCCAGTGCCCGAGGGCCGCGGCGACCGGCACCGCCGGCAGCGCGTACTGCAGCCCGAGCCACGGCAGGAAGGCGAGCAGCGCGGCCGACGCCAGCGCGTCGCGCCGGCGGGCGTCCTCGCGCACGCGCAGCGCGAGCAGCACCGCGGCGGCCAGCGCCGCGCCCGCGACGGCGCCGGCGTCGACGACCGCCGCGGCCGCGAGCGCCGGTGCCGACAGCCCCACGGCGAGCGCCGCGCGAGTCGGGAAGGGCTCGGGCACCACCCGGCGCGCGAGGGCGGCACCGAGCACGAGCGCCAGCGCCGCGAACGCCGCCAGCAGCAGCCGGGCGCCGGTTTCGCCGCCGAGCGCGTGCGCCGGCGCGAGCAGCAGCGGCAGGGCGATGCCCTGCGGGGTGTCCGCCGTCGCGACGCTCGCGTCCGAGACGATCGCCGCGGCCGCGCGCAGGTGGCGCGCCTCGTGCGGCGCGAGCCCGTCCGCCGCGTCCGGCGCGGCGGCCACGGCCGCGGCGAGCGCGGCGGCGAGGACCGTCCACAGGGCGACCCAGGCCGCCGCGCCGCGTCGCCGGAGGATCAGCTCAGGCCCCGAGGGCGCGCGCGATCACCATCTGCTGCACCTCGTCGGTGCCCTCGCCGATGGTGAGGATCTTCGCGTCGCGGTACATGCGGCACACGGGGTACTCCTCGATGTAGCCGTAGCCGCCGTGGATCTGCACGGCCTCCTCGCTGCAGCGGACCGCAAGGCGGCCCGTCTTGAGCTTGGCCTGCGCCGCCGTCAGCGTGAAGTTCCGACCGGCGTCCTTCAGGCGCGCCGCCTTGTAGGTGAGCAGGCGCGCGGCCTCGATCTCGGTGGCCATGTCGGCGAGCTTGGCCTGGATCGCCTGGAACTTCGAGATCGGCCGCCCGAACGCCCGGCGCTCCCTGGCGTAGGCGAGCGCCTGGTCGAGCGCGCCCTGCGCCAGGCCGACGCCCATGGCCGCGACGCCGATCCGCCCGATGTCGAGGATGTGCAGGAACTGCTTGAAGCCCTGGCCGCGCGGCCCGAGCAGGTTCTCCTCGGGCACGCGGCAGTCCTCGAAGGTCAGCGGCCGGGTGTCCGACGCGTTCCAGCCCATCTTGCGGTACGGCTCGCCCTGCTCGTAGCCGGGGGTGCCGTTCTCGACGATCAGGTTGGAGATCTCGTCGTCGCCGGTGCGCGCCGTGATCGCGACGTGCCCGGAGATCTCGGTGCCGGCGTTGGTGATGAACTGCTTGGCGCCGTTGATCACCCACTCGCCGTCCTGGAGCGCGGCGCGCGTGCGGACGTTGCCCGCATCGGAGCCCGCCTCGGGCTCGGTCAGCCCGAAGGCGCCGAGCTTGCGCCCGGAACAGAGGTCCGGCAGCAGCCGCTGCTTCTGCTCCTCAGTCCCGAACAGGTAGACCGGCTGCGTTCCCAGCGACGTGTGCGCGCACATCGTGATGGCCACCGACGAGTCGACCCGCGTGAGCTCCTCGACGGCGATCGCGTACGCGAGCGAGTCCGCCCCGGCGCCCCCGTACTCCTCCGGGAACGGGATCCCCATGAAGCCCAGGTCGCCCAGCTTCCTGATGATCTCGTAGGGGAACGACTTGGTCTTGTCCAGGTGCTCGGCGGCCGGGCCGACCTCCTGCTCGGCGAAGTCGCGGGCCGTGCGCCGGATCAGCTCGTGGTCGGGGGAGAGGTCGAAGTCCATCGGGCCATTCTCCAACACGGGCGCCCGCCGTCCGGCACACTGGCGCGCCGTGACCGCCCCCGACGTGATCCTCGGCGCCGTCGCCGACGGCTCGATCGCCCCCGCCATCCGGGTGCTTGTCGAGCGCGGCGCCGGCCTGCGGCCCGAGCTCGCGCGCGAGCCGGCGAGCGTCCGGCTGCGCTTCGCCGAGGGCTGGCCGGCCGTGCTCGTCGTGCTCGGCCCGCACGTGCTGGTGAGCGACGACGACGAAACGGAGGCCGAGGTCGAGGTGCGGGCGAGCCTGCCCGACCTGGTCGCGCTGCTCACGTCGCCGCTGGCGCGCGGGATCCCGAACCCGATGCGGGCCGAGGGCCGCGCCGCCATCGGCCGCGTGATCGGCGGGGACGTCGACATCGACGGCCGCCGCGCCACCGCGCTGCGCCTGCTGCGCCTCATGTCCTTCGACGCCTGAACGTGGTTCAGGCGGGGGCGGTGACGGCGACGGGGCCGCGGCGCTCGTGCTCCATCAGCGTCGCGATCCCGTGCGCGAGCTCCGGACCCCATTCGCGCTCGACGAGGTGCAGCGCGAGGTCGAGCCCCGACGTGACGCCGCCGCAGGTGAGGAGGTCGCCGTCGTCGACCACCCGCGCCTCGCGGTCGACGAGGGCGCCCGTAGCCGCCAGGTCGTCGAGCACCGGCCGGGCCGTCGTCGCCGGCCGGCCATCGGTGATGCCCGCGCGGGCGAGCAGCATCGCGCCCGTGCAGACCGAGGCGATCGTGGCGCCTGCCGCGTGCAGCTCGCGCAGGCGCGCCGGCAGCCGGCCGTCGTCGTACTCGCGCCGGACGGCGCGCGGGCTGCCGGCCAGCTCGCGCCAGCCGCCGCCGGGGACGAGGACGAGGTCGGCGCTGCCGGTCAGCCCGCTCGAGGTCAGCACGCGCATGCCGTGCGCGGCGACCACCTCGCCGGGACCATGGGCGCCGACCAGCTCGACCTCGACGTCGCGCACGAACGCGGCGTTGCCGAGCACCTCGAACGGAGCGATGGCGTCGACCTCGTCGAAGCCGTCGAACAGGGGGATCTCGATTCGCATGCCGCGATGGTCGCGCGGCGGCGGGATGACCGCCAGCGGCAGGAATGCCGATCTCCGTAAGATTCCGGCCATGCTGCATCGCGTCGCCGTGCTCGCCCTCGACGACGTCGTCGCCTTCGACCTCGCGACCCCGCCGCAGGTGTTCGGCTCGTCCACGCCGCCGCGCTACGAGACGGTGGTCTGCGCCGCGCGCGGCGAGGTCCGCACGAACCAGGGCTTCGGCGTGCGCCCGCAGGCCGGGCTCGCCGCGCTCGCCGAGGCCGACACGGTGGTCGTTCCCGGTGTCGAGGACGTCCGGCGCCCCGTCGAGGAGGACGTGCTCGAGGCGCTGCGCGCCGCCGCCAGCCGCGGCGCGCGGATGACGTCGATCTGCACGGGCGCCTTCGTCCTCGGCCGCGCCGGGCTGCTGGACGGCCGCCGGGCGACGACGCACTGGCGCTACGTCCGCGAGCTGCGCCGGCAGGTCCCGAGCGTGCGGGTCGAGCCCGACGTGCTGTGGGTGGACGAGGGCGACCTCGTCACCTCAGCCGGCGTCGCGGCGGGCATCGATCTCTGCCTGCACCTCGTCCGCTGCGACCACGGCGCCGCGGCCGCGAACGAGGTGGCGCGGCGGATGGTGGTGGCGCCGCAGCGCGCCGGCGGGCAGGCGCAGTTCATCGAGCAGCCGATCCCGGACGTCGCGGGCGGCGGGCTGCAGGCGACGCGGGCGTGGATGCTCGAGCAGCTCGACGCGCCGCTCACCGTCGTGGCCATGGCGCGCCACGCCGGCTACGCGCCGCGCACCTTCGCCCGGCGCTTCCGGGCCGAGACCGGCACGACGCCGCTGCAGTGGCTGCTGGCCCAGCGCGTCCTCGCGGCCCGGCGGCTGCTCGAGCAGACCGACGAGCCGGTGGAGACGGTCGCCGCGCGCTGCGGCTTCGGCACCGCGACCGCGCTGCGCCAGCACTTCCGCCGCGCGTGCGCGACGACGCCGAGCGCCTACCGCGCGGCGTTCTCGGCCAGCGCGGTCGCCACCTCGACGAGCGTGCGCGTGGCGAAGCCCGAACCGCCCTTGGCCGCGTAGGCGCGGCCGCGGTCCCAGCCGACGGCGGCGATGTCGAGGTGCGCCCACGGCACGTCGCCGGTGAAGCGCTTCAGGAACTCGGCGGCGACGATCGAGCCCGCCTTGCGGTCCTCGACTGCGTTGACGATGTCGGCGTAGCGGCCCTTGATCGCCTCGGCGTAGTCCGGGTGCAGCGGCAGCCGCCACAGCTCCTCGCCGGCGCGCTCCCCCGCCTCGCGCACCGTGTCCGCCCACGCGTCGTCGGACGCGAACAGCCCCGCGTAGACCGAGCCGAAGACGACGGTCATCGCGCCCGTGAGCGTCGCGACGTCGATCAGCCGCTCGGCTCCCTGCTCGCGGGCGTGGGTGAGGCAGTCGGCGAGCACGAGCCGGCCCTCGGCGTCCGTGTTGATGATCTCGATCGTCGTGCCGGAGCGCGCGCGCACGATGTCGCCCGGCTTGAGCGCGCGGCCCGACGGGAGGTTCTCGACGGCGCCGATGACCGAGATCACCCGCACGGGCAGCTTCAGCCGTGCGATCGCCGCCGTCGCCTCGAGCACGGCCGCGCCGCCCGACATGTCGAACTTCATGTTGGACATCCCGGATCCGGGCTTGATCGAGATGCCGCCGGAGTCGAACGTGACGGCCTTGCCGACGAGGCCGAGCACCGGGCCGACCGCGTCCTCCGGGGCGTAGCGCAGCGTGATCAGCTGCGGCTCCTGCTCGGAGCCCTGGGCCACGCCGGAGAACGCGCCCATCCCGGAGTAGAGGATCTGCTCGCGCCCCAGGACCTCGCAGGCCAGCCCCAGCTCGGTCGCGATGTCCCGCGCGCGCTGTGCGAGCCGGCTCGGCGTCAGCTCGTTGGCCGGGGCGTTCTGGAGGTCGCGCGCCGCGTTGGCGGCGCCCGCCAGCACGGCCGCGCGGTCGACCGCCGCCGACACGTCGTGGTGCGCCGAGACGATCAGCTCGCCCAGCCGCGCGTCGTCCTCGTCGCCGCCGGCGTCCGACTTGAAGGCGTCGTAGCGGTAGGCGGCGAGCAGCGTCCCCTCCACGAGGCCCGCGGCGACCGGGTCGGGCACGTGGTGGGGCAGTTCCCAGCACAGGCTGCGCGCACCGAGCTCGGAGGCGCGGCCGTGCGCGACGGCGGCGGCGACCCGCGCGCGCTCGGCGTCGAAGGCGTCGCGCGCGCCGAGGCCGACCAGCAGCCAGCGGCGGCCGTCCGCGTGCGTCAGGGCGAGCTTCTTGAAGCCACGTCTGGCCTCGCCGGACTCCAGCAGCGCCTGCAGCGGCGCGCCCTCGAGGTCGTGGGCGACGTCCTCGCCCTCGAAGACGCCGACGGCGATCGTGTCGGCGCCGGTGGCGGCGGGGGCGTCGGTCGTGGCGCGGGCCTGCATGGCGGCGGAGGCTACCGGCGGCGCGCGGGAACTAATGTTCCGCGTCCCCTCGCCCTTCGTCCACCGGAGCTCCCCGATGCCCAAGACCGTGATCCTGAGCGCCGCCCGCACCCCCGTCGGGAAGCTGGGCGGCGGGCTGTCGACCTACAAGGCGCCCGAGCTGGGCGGCATCGCGATCCAGGCCGCGCTCGAGCGCGCCGGCGTCGCCGGCGAGGAGGTCGACCACGTCGTCATGGGCACGGTCCTGCAGGCGGGGCAGGGCCAGATCCCGTCGCGCCAGGCGCAGATCCACGCCGGGATCCCGAAGGAGGTCTCGTCGGAGACCATCAACAAGGTCTGCGCCTCCGGGATCCGCGCCGTCGGGCTGCTCGACTCGGCGATCCGCGCCGGCGACGTCACGGTCGGCGTCGGGGGTGGCATGGAGTCGATGTCGAACGCGCCGTACATGCTGCCCGAAGCGCGCTTCGGCCTGCGCATGGGCGACGGCAAGGCGATCGACGTGATGATCCACGACGGGCTCACGAGCGCCTTCAGCGGCAAGCACATGGCCGAGGAGGCGACCGAGGTGGCCGCCGAGTTCGAGCTCACGCGCGCGGACATGGACCGCTGGGCGCTGCGCTCCCACGAGCGCGTGATCGCCGCCACCGACGAGGGCCGGCTGCCCGAGGAGATCGTCCCCGTGACGGTCAAGACGCGCAAGGGCGAGACGACGGTCGAGATCGACGAGTCGCCGCGCCGCGAGACCTCGCTCGAGACGCTGTCCAAGCTCAAGCCGATCTTCGTCGAGGACGGCACGCACACCGCCGGCAACTCGCCCGGCGTCAACGACGGCGCCGGCGCGCTCGTGCTGGCCTCCGACGAGTGGGCCGAGGCCAACGGCAAGGAGGTCCTCGCGGAGATCGTCGCCCAGGCGCAGATCGCCGACGACTTCCCCTACCTGGCCCGCACCCCCGCGCTGGCGGCGATGAAGGCGCTCGACCGAGCCGGCCTGCAGCCCACCGACATCGACCTGTGGGAGATCAACGAGGCGTTCGCGTCGGTGACGCTGAACTCGATGCGGATGCTCGGCATCGACGAGGAGCGCGTCAACGTCAACGGCGGCGCGGTCGCCATCGGCCACCCGATCGGCGCCTCCGGCGCGCGCATCCTCGGCACGCTGGTGATGGAGCTGCGCCGCCGCGGCGGCGGCTACGGCTGCGCCGCGATCTGCTCGGGCGGCGGGCAGGGCGACGCCGTCATCGTGCGTGTGACGTGATCGAACACCGACGCCGCTCTCACGATCGCGCCGAGTCAGCGAAGGAGCGTCGGTGTGAGTTCTGAAGCGAAGCGGTCTCCGTCTCAAGAGCCCGGCCTCGTCCGCGAGCCGCCCGGCGGCGGCGCCGCCGGGCGTGGCCGGGCGGGCACCGGCGCGGCGTTCTTCGACCTCGACCGGACGCTGATCGCGGGCTCGTCCGCGTTCGAGTTCGGCCGCGCCGCCTACAAGGCCGGCCTGCTGTCGCGCCGCCAGCTCGCGCGTGACGCGTGGGAGAACGTGCTCTTCCGCCTGAAGGGGTCGACCGACGAGCGCACCGACGCGCTCAAGCAGCGGGTCTCGGAGGCGCTGAGCGGCGTCCGCGTGCGCGACATGCAGCGCCTCGCGCCCGCCGTGCTGGCCGGCGTGCTGCCCCGCCTGTACCCGCAGATGCTCGAGATCGCCTACCGCCACCAGGACGAGGGCCGCCCGATCTTCATCTGCACGGCGGCGTCGCAGGAGATGGCCGACCTGATGGCGGTGGTGCTGACCTTCGACGGGGCCGTCGGATCGGTCTCGGAGGTGGTCGACGGCCGCTACACCGGCCGAGAGGGCGGGCCCTTCACCTACCGCGAGGGCAAGGCGGAGGCGATCCGGCGCCTGGCCGAGCGCGAGGCGATCGACCTCGGCGCCTCCTACGCCTACACCGACTCGGAGTCCGACCTGCCGATGCTGCGCCTCGTCGGGCACCCGGTCGCCGTCAACCCCGACCGGGACCTCGCTCGCATCGCCGCCGAGGAGGGCTGGGACGTGCTGCGCTTCGACCGCCTGCACCGGCGCCTGCGGCTGGCCGGCGCGCTGGTCGGGGCCGCCGCGCTCGGCGGTGCCGCCGCGCCCGCGGCGCGGCGCGCGCTGACCCGCTGAGCGCGCCGTAGAGTCCGGGCCGTGAGCCTGCACGAGCTGACGGACGAGCAGCGCGAGATCCGCGACCTCGCGCGCCGGTTCGCCGACGAGCGGATCGCGCCGAACGCGGCGGCGTGGGACCGCGAGCACCACTTCCCGCGCGAGCTGTACTCCGAGCTGGGCGAGCTCGGGCTGATGGGCATCTGCATCCCGGAGGCGTACGGCGGGGCGGGCGCCGACTACCTGTCCTACGTGCTGGTGATGGAGGAGCTGTCGCGCGCTGACGCCGGGGTCGGCGTGACGCTGGCGGTCCATCTGGGGGCGGGCATGCTGCCCATCCTCAACTGGGCCACCGAGGAGCAGAAGCAGCGCATCGTCCCGCCGCTGGCGGCGGGCGACGAGCTGTGCGCGTTCGCGCTGACCGAGGCCGAGGCCGGCAGCGACGCCGGCGCGCTGCGCGCCCGCGCCGTCGACGATCGCATCACGGGCGCCAAGCAGTGGATCACCAACGGCTCGCACGCCTCGACGTTCACGGTGTTCGCCCGCGAGGACCGCGGCATCTCGGCCTTCCTCGTCCGCCACGACGCCCCCGGCTTCGCGGTGACGCGGGAGGAGGAGAAGATGGGCCTGAACTCCTCGTCGACCGCCGACATCGTCCTCGAGGACACGCCCGGCGAGCGGCTCGGCGAGCCCGGCAAGGGGATGCGGATCGCGCTCTCCACGCTCGACGGCGGCCGCATCGGGATCGCCGCACAGGCGGTCGGGATCGCGCAGGCGGCCCTGGACCTGGCGGCGGGCTACGCCCAGGAGCGCCGCGCCTTCGGCGGGCCGATCGGCCGCTTCCAGGCCATCCAGCACAAGCTCGCGGACATGCAGACGGAGATCGAGGCGGCGCGCGCGCTGGTCTGGCGGGCGGCGCGCCTGAAGGACGCAGGGCGACCGCACACCGTGGAGGGCGCGCAGGCCAAGCTGTTCGCGAGCCGCGTCGCGCGCGCGCAGACCGGCGAGGCGATCCAGGTGCTCGGCGGCTACGGCTACACGAAGGAGTTCCCGGCCGAGCGCTACTACCGCGACGCCAAGGTGACGGAGATCTACGAGGGCACGAGCGAGATCCAGCGGCTGGTGATCGCCCGCGCGCTGCTGGGTGACGCCGCGCGTGCCTGACGTCGTCGACCTGCTCGCCCGCCTGGTCGCCATCGACTCGGTCAACCCGTCGCTCGTGCCGGGCGCCGCCGGCGAGGACGAGATCGCCCGCCACGTCACGCGCTGGGCGGCGGAGGCGGGCCTCGACGCCGAGGCGCCGGAGGCGACGCTCGGCCGCCCGAGCGTCATCGTCCGCGCCCCGGGCAGCGGCGGGGGGCGCACGCTGCTGCTGTGCGCGCACCTGGACACGGTCGGCGTGGCGGGGATGCGCGACCCGCACGTGCCCCGCATCGACGGCGACCGGCTGTACGGGCGCGGCGCCTACGACATGAAGGCGGGTCTGGCCGCGGCGCTCGTCGCCTGCCGGGACGCGGCACGTGCGGGGCTGCGCGGCGACGTCGTCGTCGCCGCCGTCGCCGACGAGGAGCACGAGAGCCTCGGCGTGCAGGAGGTGCTCGACCGCGTCGGCGCCGACGGCGCCGTCGTCACCGAGCCGACGGAGATGGCGGTCGCGGTGGCGCACAAGGGCTTCGCCTGGCTCGAGGTCGAGGTGACCGGGCGCGCCGCCCACGGATCGCGGCCCCACCTGGGCGTCGACGCGATCGTCAGGGCCGGCGCCGTCCTGACCGCCATCGACGAGCTCGACCGCGCGCTGCGGGGGCACGAGCACCCGCTGCTCGGCGGCGGCTCGATCCACGCCGGCACGATCGCCGGCGGGCGGGAGCTGTCGACCTACCCCGAGCGCTGCACGATCACGGTCGAGCGCCGGACGCTGCCGGGCGAGACGCGCGCCGACGTCGAGGCCGAGGTCGCGGCGCTGCTCGACCGCTGCCGCGCGGCGGACCCGGAGCTCGACGTGCGGGTGCGGACCCTGCTCGTGCGCGAGCCGTTCGAGGTGGCGCCGGACGCCGCGGTCGTGACGGCGCTGCGCGCCGCCGCGCGCGCCGAGCTCGGGGCGGAGCCCGCCGTCGGCGGCGTGTCCTTCTGGGCCGACTCCGCCTTCATCGCCGCGGCCGGGATCCCGACCGTCCTGTTCGGCCCCGGTGGCGCGGGCGCGCACGCCGCGGAGGAGTGGGTGAGCCTGCCGGACACCATCGCCTGCACCCGCGTCCTGACCCGGCTGGCGGAGGCGTTCTGCGCGTGAGCGAGGTGCTCGCCTTCCACCGCTCGCTGCCCGGGTACGAGCCGACGCCGCTGCACTCGCTCGGCGGCGTGGCCGCCGGCCTGGGCCTGCGGGCCGTCTGGCTCAAGGACGAGTCCGACCGCCTCGGGCTGCCCGCGTTCAAGGTGCTGGGCGCCTCGTGGGCGGTCGAGCGGCTGCTGCGCGAGCGGCCGGACGTGACCACGCTGGTCGCCGCCAGCGCCGGCAACCACGGCCGCGCCGTCGCCCGCGTGGCGCGGCTGCGCGGCCTGCGCGCGCGGATCCTGCTGCCGGCGCGCGCCGGCCGCGGCCGCGTGGAGGCGATCGCCGCCGAGGGTGCCGCGGTCATGCGCGTCGACGGCGGCTACGAGGCGGCGCTGGCAGCGGCCGACGCGGCGGCGGCCGAGCCGGGCGCCGCCCTGGTCGCCGACGTGGGAGAGGACCCCGCGGACCGCGTGCCGGGCTGGGTGGTCGAGGGCTACTCGACGCTGTTCGCCGAGGTCGACGCGCAGGTCCCCGAGCCGCCCGACGTCGTGCTCGTCCCGGCCGGCGTGGGCTCGCTGGCCGCCGCCGCCGTCGCCTGGGCGGCGCGCCGCACGCCGCCCGTGCGGGCGGTCGCCGTCGAGCCCGCGACCGCCGCCTGCATCGGCGCGTCGCTGGCCGCGGGACGCCCGGTGACCGTCGAGACGCCCGGCACCACCATGGCCGGCCTCGACTGCGCCCGTCCCTCCGGCGCCGCCTGGCCGGCGCTGCGCGACGGCCTCGCGGGCGCGGTCGCCGTCGGCGACGCGCAGGCGCACGCCGCGATGCGCGAGCTGGCCGCACTCGGCCTGGAGATCGGCGACTGCGGCGCCGCGCCCCTGGCGGCGCTGCGCGCCGGCGGCGTCGCGCGGCCGGGGGAGCGCGTGCTGCTGATCGGCACGGAGGGGGCCTCCGATCCCGGCGCCTACCGCGCGATCGTGGGCTGACCGGTCCCCGGCGTAGCATCGCCGCCATGCCGCGCCCGCTCAGGTGCGTCGTGGTGCTGTGCGCGCTGCTCGCCGCCGCGCCCGCCGCGCACGCCGCGTCGACGAAGTCCACCCACCGCGTCCCCGTCACGCAGCCCGACGAGGCGGGCCGGCCGGTGGAGCTCGACGTGGACGTGTACCTGCCGGAGGGCGCGCCGCCGCCGGCCGGGCGGCCGCTCGTGCTGCTCTTCCACGGCGGCGGGTCGGACAAGGACAGCGCCTTCGACGCCGCGCAGGCCCGCGCCTACGCGGAGCGCGGGTACGGCGTGCTGCTGTACTCGGCGCGCGGGCACGGCGGCTCCTCCGGCCAGACCACCGTCGCCGGCCCGAAGGAGGTCCGCGACGGCTTCGACGTGCTCGCGTGGGCGTTCCGCGAGGGCGGCCGCGCGAACCCCGAGCACCCGGACTTCGGCCTCGACCGGCGGACGATCCTGCTCGCCGGCCACTCGGAGGGCGGCCTGCACGTCAACCTGCTGCAGGCGTACGCGGGCGACCCGGCGCTCAACGCGCACGGGTTCCGCTTCGCGGCGCTGCAGCCGGGCAACACGGCCGACCGCGTCTTCGACGCGCTCGTCGAGCACGACGTGGTCAAGCTGTCGTTCGGCCTCGGCCTGGCGCAGACGTACTTCGCCGGCACCGGCGGCGACGTGGCTCCCCAGGTCGGCCGCTGGATCGCCACCGCGGCCGTCGACCGCCCGGAGCTCTACGGCGGCGACGTCTGCGACGCCTCGGGCCACGACACGCCGGCGGCGACGATGCGCGCCGACCTCGCCGCGCGCTCGATCGGCTGCCGCCCGGAGGCGCTGACGGCGCCGGCGTACTGGATGCAGGCGTTCGACGACGAGCTGTTCCCGGCCACGATGGCGGTGGCGATGTGGAACGCCGTGCTCGAGCGCGAGCCCCGCAGCCGGCTGTACCTGTCGATGGGCGGCCACGCCGCGCCGGCCGCGCCGGCGGCGGTCGAGCGCGAGAAGACCGAGCTGCGGCTCGACTGGCTCGACCACGTCCTGCAGGGCTCGGAGTTCCGCCAGCCCCGCGTCGTGTACTGGTCGCGCGACGTCGCGGTGCCGGTGCCGGCCGGGACGCGCGTGTGGCCCGCGCGAGCGTGGGTACGGCGCGGCGCCTCGCGCTGGCCGCCCGGCGGCGTGCGCATCGCCACGCTCGGCCTCGGCGCCGACGGCCGCGCCCGCGCCTCCGGCGCCGTCGCCGGGGCGATCCCGCTCAACGCGCCGCACGAGGACCTCGCCCGCGACCCGGTGGCGCAGGCGGCGTTCGCCGCGACGCCGCTGGGCACCGCGCCGTCGGGACCGGCTCCGGCCGGCACCCGCCCGGGCAGCGTCGCGGTGTTCGCCACGGAGCCGCTCGCCGAGGCGACGGAGCTCTCGGGCGCGCCGGTCGCCGCGCTGGACTGGACGCCCGCGTCGCCGGACAGCCAGCTCGTGCTCAAGCTGCTCGCGCAGGCGCCCGACGGCGCGCTCACCCTGCTGACCCGCGGCGCCACCGGCGTCCGCGGCGCGCAGCCGGCCGCCGCGCGCCCGGTGCAGGTGCGCGGGCAGGAGACGAGCGCGCTGCTGCCGGCCGGCACCCGCCTGGTCACGTGGATCACCGCCGGCGACGCGAGCTTCTACAAGGCCTATCCGGGATCGGCCGGCGGCGTGCTCGCCGCAGGCCCCGGCTCGACGCTCGCCCTGCCGCTGCGGCCGGCCCGCGGCGCGGCTTCGGGCGGCGCCGCGGAGCCGGGAACCTGCGCCGACCGCCGCCCGCCGGTGTCGCGGGTCCGTTCGGCCGCCGTCCGCCGCGGCCGGCTCGTCGTCAGCGGCACCGCGCGCGACCGCGGCTGCGGTGCCCGGCGGGTAGACCGGGTGCTCGTGACGGTCTCGCTGCGCGCCGGCCGGCGCTGCCGCTTCGTCACCGACGGCGGGGAGCTGTCGCGGCTGCGTGCCTGCTCGCGCCGGCTGTGGCTCGAGCCGACGGGCGCGTCGCGCTGGCGCCTGACCGTGCCGGCGCGGCGGCTGCCGTCCGGCGTCTACGGCGCCGTCGTGCGGGCCGCCGACCCGCACGGCAACCTCGAGCCGCTGCGGCGGGCCAACCGGCGCGCGTTCAGGATCCCGTGAGCCGCCCGCTGCGCATCGACCCGATCGCCGAGGCCAGGCGGCAGTGGGAGTCCCGCTGGCCGCAGGCGCCGACGGCGGCGATGGCCGCGGTCACGTCGATCATGCGCGCGCAGCAGGTGCTGCTGGCGCGCCTCAACGAGGTGCTGCGCCCGTTCGGGCTCACCTTCCCCCGCTACGAGGCGCTGATGCTGCTGCTGTTCAGCCGCGCCGGCGCGCTGCCGCTGGGCAAGGTCGGCGAGCGGCTGCAGGTGCACCGCACGAGCGTCACCAACATCGTCGACAAGCTCGAGGCCGACGGGCTCGTCCGGCGCGTCCCGCACGCCGAGGACCGGCGCGCGACGCTCGCCGAGATCACCGACGAGGGGCGGCGGGTGGCACGCGCCGCCACCGACGCGATGCACGCCGTCGCCTTCGGCATGGGCGCGCTCGGCGAGGCCGACCAGGACGCGCTGACCGACCTGCTGCGGGCGCTGCGCGCGGCGGCCGGGGACTTCGCGCTCGATCCCCCGCCCTGACCGCCCGCGCCGCACCGGAATAGGGCCGGCTCATGCCGCTCTCGACCGCCACGCTGAAGACGGTGCCGCTCCTGGCGTCGCTCAAGGACAAGGTGCTCAAGGCCCTCGCCCGCAGCATGCGCGAGCGCACCTACGACGCGGGCGAGAACGTCGTGCAGGAGGGGCAGCGGCGGGATCGGGTTCTTCATGATCCTCGACGGGGCCGCCGACGTGCTGGTGCGCGGCGACCGGCGTGCCACCCTCGGTGCCGGCGACTTCTTCGGCGAGCTCGGGCTCCTGGACGAGCGTGCCGGGCGCTCGGCGACCGTCTGCGCCCGCGACGGGCTGCACACGGCGGCCATGACCTCCTGGGAGTTCAAGGGCTTCGTCCGCAATCACCCCGACGTGGCGTGGACGCTGCTGTGCACGATGGCCGCGCGGCTCGCGGATACCGAGCGCCACTACGCGCAGGCCGCCGGCGTCTGAGGCGCCCGCTCGTGTGACGGCGCGGCGCGGCGGGAACACCGCTTGTGCGCCGCGTGCTTCGCCTGCCACAATGCGTGGACTTCCGACTATCTGCCGTCCAAGGAACCGATGACGACCGCCACGAACCCCCTGGCCAGCTTCCGCGAGGACTGGGAGCGCGCCTACGCCGCCACGCCCGAGCGCCCGACGCCGTTCGTGACCCTCTCGGGCGAGGAGATCAAGCCGCTCTACGGCGAGGCGGACCTGCCGCCCGACACCGCGGCCTCGATCGGGTTCCCCGGCGCCTATCCGTTCACCCGCGGCGTCTACCCGAGCATGTACCGCGGCCGCCTGTGGACGATGCGCCAGTTCGCCGGCTTCGGGACCGCCGAGGAGACCAACGCCCGCTTCCGCTACCTGCTCGACCACGGCCAGACGGGGTTGAGCACGGCGTTCGACATGCCCAGCCTGATGGGCCACGACTCCGACCACCCGATGAGCCTCGGCGAGGTGGGCCGCGAGGGTGTCGCGATCGACACCGTCGACGACATGGAGACGCTGTTCGGCGGCATCGACCTCGGCCAGGTCTCCGTCTCGATGACCATCAACGCGCCGGCCGCGATCATGATGGCCTTCTACGTCGTCGCCGCCGAGCGCCAGGGCGTCCCGCCGGAGAAGCTGTCGGGCACGATCCAGGCGGACATCCTCAAGGAGTACATCGCCCAGAAGGAGTGGTGCTTCCCGATCGACCCGGCGATGCGGCTGCTCGGCGACCTGATCGAGTGGTGCACCCGCACGACGCCGCGCTGGCACCCGGTCTCCATCTCGGGCTACCACATCCGCGAGGCGGGGGCGACGGCCGCGCAGGAGCTGGCGTTCACGCTCAAGGACGGCCTCACCTACGTCGAGCAGGCGGTCGACCGCGGCCTCGACGTCGACGACTTCGCGCCGCGGCTGAGCTTCTTCTTCAACGCGCAGATCGACTTCTTCGAGGAGATCGCCAAGTACCGCGCGGCGCGGCGGATCTGGGCGCGCGAGATGCGCGAGACCTTCGGCGCCAAGAACCCGCGCTCGTGGCTGATGCGCTTCCACACCCAGACGGCGGGCGTGTCGCTGACGGCGCAGCAGCCGCTCAACAACATCGTCCGCACGGCGATCGAGGCGCTGGCCGGCGTGCTCGGCGGCACGCAGTCGCTGCACACCAACTCCTACGACGAGGCGCTCGCGCTGCCGACGGAGGAGGCGGTGCGCATCGCGCTGCGCACGCAGCAGATCATCGCCCACGAGACCGGCGTCGTGAACACGATCGACCCGCTCGGCGGCGCGTACTTCGTCGAGGCGCTGACGGACGAGATGGAGCGCCGCTGCTACGAGTACTTCGAGAAGATCGACCAGCTCGGCGGCATGGTGGACGCGGTCAAGCAGAACTACCCGCAGCGGGAGATCGCCGACGCGAGCTTCGAGCTGCAGACCCGCATCGACCACCGCGAGCGGATCGTCGTCGGCGTCAACGACTTCACCGAGGGCGACGACGGCACGATGGAGATCCTGCGCATCGACCCGGCGCTCGAGCGCAAGCAGATCGACCGCCTGCAGGCGGTGCGCGCGCAGCGCGACGCCGCTGCGGTCGAGCGCGAGCTCGCACGCGTGCGCGAGGCGGCGGCCACGGACGACGTCAACCTGATGCCGCTGCTGCTCGACGCCGCCCGCGTCGGCTGCTCGGAGGGCGAGCTCGTGCACGCACTTCAGGACGTGTGGGGCACCTATCGCGAGACTCCCGTGTTCTAGGCCGCGCCGCGTGACGTTTCCCCAACCGGCCGTGTCACGTGGTTGAATCGCCCTGTCGTCTTACCTCCCGGAGGCTCGATCTTCACATGCGCAAGCTCCTCGTCCTGGCCGTCACGGCGCTGCTCGCCGGCGCGCTGGCCGCCACCGCCCTCGCCGCGACCAAGACGGTCAAGGTGGGCGACGACTGGTTCGTCCGGCCGGGCAAGCCGACGTCGGTCTCGGTGACCAAGAACACGACCGTCGTCTGGAAGTGGGTCGGCGACAAGCCCCACAACGTCACCGTCACCAAGGGCCCGGTGAAGTTCCGCTCCACGACGAAGGCGAGCGGCACCTACCGCAAGAAGGTCACCCGCGCCGGCACCTACACCCTCGTCTGCACCGTGCACGGCAGCAAGCAGAAGATGACGCTGCGCGTCCGCTAGCACCGCTTCACGGCAGCCCCGCCGCCGCCTCGCGCGGCGGCGGGGCGCGTATCATGCGCCCATGGCCTCCGAGCGCAAGATCCGCGTCGTCGTCGCCAAGCCCGGCCTCGACGGGCACGACCGCGGTGCCAAGATCATCGCCCGCGCGCTGCGCGACGCCGGCATGGAGGTCATCTACACCGGCCTGCACCAGACGCCCGAGCAGATCGTCGAGACCGCCCTGCAGGAGGACGCCGACGCCGTCGGGCTGTCCATCCTCTCCGGCGCCCACATGACGCTCGTCCCGCGCGTCGTCGAGCTGCTGCGCGAGCAGGAGGCGGGCGACATCGTCGTCGTCGTGGGCGGCACGATCCCGGCGCAGGACATCCCGGAGCTCAAGTCGCTCGGCGTCGCCGAGGTCTTCACCCCGGGCGCGCCGACCCAGGCGATCATCGACTTCCTCCGCGGCGCCGCCGGCGAGCAGCGCACCGCCGTTTCCTAGCATCCCGCCGCCGAACGTCCCGCAGTGCGGGCCCCAGCACGGACTCAGGGACGTTCGGTGTTCCGCGGCGCCCGATTGACTCGTCAGTCAACGTCACGACTGACTCGTCAGTCAACTCGGGTAAGATCGGTGTCCGCGCACCCGCGAGCCGGGACGCGCACCGATCTGCGTCACGCGACAGGAGAAGCCAGTGAAGATCTGCGTCCTGGTCAAAGAGGTGCCGGACGCCGCCGTCCAGAAGCGACTCGTGAACGGGCGCATGGACCGCGGCGGTGAGAAGAACCTCAACCCGTACGACACGCACGCCATCGAGGAGGCGGTGCGGATCAAGGAGGCGGGCGCGGTGTCCGTCGACGAGGTCGTCGCCGTGTCCATGGGCCCCGACTCCGCCGATCGCGCCATCCGCAAGGCGATCTCGCTCGGCGTCGACCGCGCGATCCACCTCTCCGACGAGGCGGTCGCCGGCTCCGACGTCGCCGCCACGGGCTACGCGCTGGCCAAGTGCCTCGAGCGCGAGAGCCCCGACCTCGTCCTGCTCGGCCAGCAGTCCGACGACGGCGAGTGCTACACGATCGGCGCCGTCGTGGCCGACCACCTGCGGATGCCGTCGCTGACGCAGGTGATCAAGCTCGACGTCTCCGAGAACGGGCTGCGCTGCGAGCGCCAGGCCGAGTACGGCTACGACACGGTCGAGGTCGGCATGCCGGCGGTCATCTCCGTCGGCGACGCGATCAACGAGCCGCGCTACCCGTCGCTGAAGGCGATCATGGGCGCCAAGAAGAAGCCGGTCGACAAGGTCACGATCGCCGACGTCGGCATCGAGCCCGACCGCGTCGGCGAAGCCGGGTCGAAGGCCCGCTGGTTCAACGCCGCCGCGCCGCCCGCCAAGGCCGCCGGCGAGATCATCGAGGATGAGGACACCAACGAGACGGTCGAGAAGATCGTCGCGTGGCTCGACGAGCGAAAGCTGATCTGAGGAATCCGATGCCCGACATCCTGGTCTACGCGCTGCACTACGAGGGCGCGATCAACAAGAACTCGCTCGGCGCCGTCTCCGAGGGTGCCCGCCTCGCGCAGCAGCTCGGCGGCGAGTGCCACGCGATCCTGGTCGGCGAGTCCATCCCGGACGACCTCGCCGCCTCGCTCGGCGCCTACGGCGCGTCGAAGGTCTTCCGCGTCGAGGGCCCCGAGGGGCTCGCGCAGCCGGTCGTGGACGCCATGGAGGCGGTCATCCGCCAGGGCGGCCACGGCTACGCCGTGTTCGGCGGCGGCCTGCTCGGCTTCGAGATCGGCGCCGGCCTCGCCGCGCGCATGGGCGCCGGCGTCGTCATGGAGGTCACGAACGTCTTCGTCGAGGACGGCAAGCTCGTCTCCGAGCGCCCGATCCTCGGCGACTCGTCCGTGTCGCAGGTCCGCTACGAGGGCGACCTCGGCATCGTCATCGGCCGCCTCAACGCGTTCGAGGCGACCAAGGGCGAGGGCACGGCGGTCGTCGAGGACGTCACGGTCGAGTTCCAGGAGTTCTCGACCCGCGCCAGGATGGTCGAGCGCGGCGAGCAGCGCGGCGCCGACGTCAACATCGAGGACGCCGAGATCCTCGTCGCCGGCGGCCGCGGCCTCGGCAAGGCCGAGGGCTTCGAGATGCTCGAGGAGCTCGCCTCGACCATGGGCGGCGCCGTCGCCGCCACGCGCGCCGTCGTCGACGCGGGGTGGTTCCCGTACGCCGGCCAGATCGGCCAGACGGGCAAGACCGTCGCGCCGAAGCTGTATCTCGCGGCCGGCATCTCGGGCGCGATCCAGCACAAGGTCGGCATGCAGGCCTCGGAGAACATCGTGGCGATCAACAAGGACTCCAACGCCCCGATCTTCGAGTTCTCCGACCTCGGCATCGTCGGCGACCTCAACAAGATCGTCCCGAAGCTGACGGAGGCGGTGAAGGCCCGCAAGGGCTAGCTCCCATGGCCGGTTCCAACGGAAGAGTCGCTCCGCTCGACTTCCCGCCGCCGGTGAACCCCCGCGAGGAGTTCATCAAGCGCGAGGTCGACCCGGAGGACGAGGTCATCGAGGTGGGCGTGGCGATCGTCGGCGGCGGGACCGCCGGCCTCGCCACCGCCAACCGCCTCCTGCAGCTCCTGTCCGACGACCCGGAGCTGATGGAGAGCCTCGGCGAGGTGCCGGTGGCGATCATCGAGAAGGCCAAGACCTGCGGCGGGCACAACCTGTCCGGCGCGGTCATGCGTCCCGGGCCGCTCGAGGAGCTGTTCCCGGAGTTCACGCGCGAGGACTGGCGCAAGGCGGGCTTCGCCTTCGGCGAGGTGACCAAGGAGGCGGTGTACATGCTGCCGACCGCCAAGCGCGCCCTGCGCATCCCGCCCCCGCCGCCGTTCAAGAACCACGGCAACGAGGTCGTGTCCGTGGCCGCCATGGCTCGCTTCCAGCAGGAGCGCGCCGAGGAGGGCGGCGCCTACGTCCTGACCGAGACCTCCGCGACGCAGCTGCTCGTGGAGGACGGCCGCGTGCGCGGCGTGCGCACGGGCGACAAGGGCCGCGGCAAGGACGGCCAGCCGCTCGGCAACTTCGAGCCGGGCACCGACGTCGTCGCCAAGCACACCGTGCTGGCGGAGGGCTGCTGGGGCCACCTGACAGGCGCGGCGATCAAGGAGTTCGAGCTCGGCGCCGACCGCGAGCCGCAGGTCTGGGAGCTCGGGGTCAAGGAGGTCTGGAAGGTCCCCAAGCCGCTGGACCGCATCATTCACACGATCGGCCCATGGCCGCTGAAGCTGTCGGCCAAGTACGGCCAGATCGGCGGCACGTGGATCTACCCGATGCGCAACGAGAAGACCGGGGAGGACCTGGTCTCCATCGGCTTCGTGGTGGACCTCGAGTACGCCGACGCGACCACGTCGGCCCACGACCTGCTGCAGCTGTTCAAGCTGCACCCGCTGGTCCGCAAGATCCTCGAGGGCGGCGAGCGCGTGGCCTGGGGCGCGAAGGCGCTTCCCGGCGGCGGCTACTGGTCGATGCCCAAGCTCACGATGCCGGGCGCGCTGCTGGTCGGCGACTCCGCGGGCATGGTCGACACCGTGGCGCTCAAGGGCGTCCACCACTGCATCAAGTCGGGGATCCTGGCCGGCGAGGCGATCTACAACGCGCTCAAGGCAGGCTCGAGCGACCTGTCGTCGTACGAGACGGCGGTCGAGGAGTCCTCCATCGGCAAGGAGCTCTACCAGGTCCGCAACACCCGGCAGCCGTTCTCGAAGGGCTTCATCCAGGGCGGCCCGATCGTCAACCTGGCGATCGCCACCAAGGGCAAGCTCCCGCCGGGCAAGCTGTCGTGGCACCGCAACGACGCCCGCGAGGTGTTCGTCGGCGACACGTACAAGCGCTATCCCAAGCCGGACGGCAAGTACACGTTCGACAAGCTGTCGAGCGTCTTCATCACGGGCAACGCGACCCGCGACGACGCGCCGAACCACATCCGCGTCCAGAAGAACGTCCCGCGCGAGGTCGCCGAGACGTGGAAGTGGATGTGCCCGGCCGGCGTGTACGAGATCCCCGACGACGCGCCCGAGGAGGGTCACGTCGACGTGATCGTCAACTACACGAACTGCGTGCAGTGCGGCGCGATCACGGCGAAGGGCGGGCGGCTCACGACGCCCGAGGGCGGCGACGGGCCGCTGTACCAGATCACCTGAGTGACGTCGCACGAAGGTCGCCGGCCGCGCGACCGCCGGATTGCACCCCGGCGGTCGCGCGTACCGGCGACCGGAGGGCGAAACCCATATCCGGAGCCCCAAGCAGCCGCAACTCCATGCCTTGGCAGGCGTTCATTGGGTCCCATGCGCATCCGCCGCGCCCTCATCCTCCTGCCCGTCCTCGCGGCCCTCGCCCTCCCCTCGGCCGCCGACGCCCGCACCGCGTCGGCCCGCATCACCGCCTGCACCGCGGCGCCCGCGCTGGCCGACCGCAAGGCCTCCTTCGAGGGCGAGATGGTCGCGATCCCGGGAGCCGTGCGCATGCAGATGCGCTTCACGCTGCAGGCGCGGGGGCGCAGGGGCACGTGGGCGCGCGTCAACGCCCCGGCGTTCGGCGCGTGGCTGACGTCGGAGCCGGGCAAGGCCGGCTTCGTCTACGAGAAGACGATCGCCAACCTGATCGCCCCGGCGCGCTACCGGGCGCTCGTGCACTTCCGCTGGCTGGCGGCCACCGGCACCGTGATCGCCCGCGAGAGGCGCGTCACCCGCTCCTGCCGGCAGCCGGACCAGCGGCCCGACCTGCGCGCGCTCGACCTCGTCGCGCGCTCGGGCGTCGATGCGGGCACGCTGCGCTACGGGATCAGCCTGCGCAACAGCGGCCGGACGGGCGCGGGCAGCTTCGTCGTCACCGTGGCGCCCGCGGGACGCGAGGCGGTGGCGCAGCGCGTCTACGGCCTGGCGGCCGGCGAGCGCACGCTCGTGTGGGTGGAGGCGCCGGCGTGCTCGCCGGGGTCGCAGGTGACGGTGCGAGTGGACGCGACGAACGAGGTCGACGAGGCGCGGGAGGCCAACGGCACCGCCTCGTTCACCTGTCCGGTCTGAGCGGCGCCACCGCTAGACTCCTCGGTCCGATGAAGACCGAGATCCATCCCGAGTACGTCGAGGCACACGTCCGCTGCACGTGCGGCAACGAGTTCACGACGCGCTCCACGAAGAGCGAGATCAACGTCGAGATCTGCTCGAACTGCCACCCGTTCTACACGGGCCGGCAGAAGCTCGTGGACACCGGCGGCCGGGTGGAGCGCTTCCAGCGCCGGGCCGCCAAGCGCAAGGCTGAGGGCGCGGCCCGCTAGGGCCCGCCCCTCTCCGGCGCTGTCGGACATGGCCGAGGCCACCGAGACGCGTCTCCCCGACGGCGCCCTGATGGCGCAGCGTGATGCCCCCGTGGGCGGCCAGGCCGTCCTCGAGGGCGTCATGATGCGCGGCGTCCGCACCTGGGCGGTCGCGGTGCGCAAGCCGCTGCCCGAGGACCTGTCCGACGAGGGCGAGGTCGATCCCGAGAAGGGCGCCCACGGCGAGATCGAGCTCGAGGTCTTCCCGCTCGAGTCGTGGACGAAGCGCAAGCGCGTCTACCGCCTGCCGATCGTCCGCGGCGTCGTCGCGCTGGCGGAGTCGCTGGCGATCGGCTTCCGGGCGCTCTCCATCTCGGCCAACGCCCAGCTGCCCGAGGACGAGGAGCCGATCTCCAGCGGCATGTGGGCGGGCACCGTGGTCGCCGCGCTGGCGCTCGCGATCGGCCTGTTCTTCGTCATCCCGGTCGCGCTGACGAGCCTGATCAAGGACCAGCTCAACTCGTCCGTCCTGTTCTGGCTGGTCGAGGGCGTCGTCCGCACCGCGATCTTCCTCGGCTACCTGTGGCTGCTGTCGCGCCTGCGCGACCTGCGCCGGGTGTTCGAGTACCACGGCGCCGAGCACAAGGTGATCGCCTGCTACGAGGCGCAGGACGAGCTCGTCCCGGAGCGCGCGGCGCTCTACAGCCGTCTGCACCCGCGCTGCGGCACGAGCTTCCTGCTGATCGTGATGATCGTGGCGATCTTCGTCTTCGCGCCGATCGGGCTGCCCGCGTGGTACTGGCTGGTCGCGACGCGCATCCTCGGCGTGCCGCTGATCGCCGGCATCTCGTTCGAGATCATCAAGTTCGCCGGCCGCAACCGGCGCCGCCGCTGGGTGCGGACCCTCATGTGGCCCGGGCTCCAGCTGCAGAAGCTCACCACGCGCGATCCCGACCGCGAGCAGCTCGAGGTCGCGATCGCCGCGATGCAGGCCGTCCTCGACCGCGAGGACCCGCGCAACGCGACGGCCGAGGACCGCGTGGGCATGGAAGTCGTGGCCTAGCCGGCGCGCCGGTACGATTCGCCGGCCGTCGCGCCGGCCACATCCCGCGCAGCGGTCGCACCGCCCGTGCCACGACCCGGAATCTCCCACACAGGCTCGGTCTCCGGGCTCGCCGACGCCTTCAACGCCCAGCGCTCGGTGGGGCTCGCGCTGATCGACCGCGAGCTGCGGTTCCTGTCGGTCAGCCCGGCGCTGGAGGACATGAACGAGATGCCCGCCGAGCGCTTCGTCGGGCGCCGCGTGCTCGACGTCTGGCCGGCGGCTGCCGCCGAGCTCGAGCCGCTGCTGCGGGCGGCGCTGGCCGGCGAGGCCGCCGCCGACGTCGAGTTCCTGGCGGGCGAGCGCGTCTTCACCGTCTCCTACGTCCCGCTGCCCGACCCGCAGGCGGCGATCGCGCTGATCGTGGTCGAGCGCACCGCCGACCGGCGCGCCGAGGTCCAGATCCGGATCGCGCAGCAGCGGCTCGCGCTCGCCCTCGAGGGCACCGAGACCGGCAGCTTCGAATGGGACGCCCGCACCGACGAGCTGCAGTGGTCGGACAACATGGGCCCGCTCTGGGGCCAGCCGCGCGGGTGGCAGCCGGCGTCGTACGAGGAGTACCTGCAGACGCTGCACCCCGACGACCGCGCCGTGCTCAGCGATGCGGTGCGGCGGGCGCGCGAGGCGGGGGAGGGCTACACCCGCGAGTTCCGCTGCGTGTGGCCCGACGGCTCCGTGCGCTGGATGGAGTCGCGCGTGCACGTGCTCGAGGCGGAGGGGCGCCCGGCGGTGCTGGTCGGGCTCGTGATCGACACCGATGAGCGCCGCCGCCGCGAGCTGGCGGCGGAGTACCTGGCCAGCGCCAGCCTCGCGCTCGGCGAGACGCTCGACGTCCGCTCGACCCTCCAGCACGTCGTCGAGCTGGCCGTGCCCGAGCTGGCCGACTGGTGCTCGGTGCACCTCGCCGACGAGGACGGGGCGGTGGAGCAGATCGCCGTCGCGCACCACGATCCGGCCCTTGCCGAGCTGGCGCGGCGGCTGCAGGAGCGCTACCCGCGCCCCGACGACGCACCGACGGGCGTGCCCGCGGTCATCCGGACCGGTCGCTCCGAGCTGTACCCGGACATCCCGGACGAGCTGCTGGTGGCCAGCGCGGTCGACGACGAGCACCTGGCGCTGATGCGCGCGCTCCAGCTGCGCTCGGTGATGATCGTCCCGGTCGTCGCCCGCGGGCGCACGGTCGGCGCCATGACGTTCGTCTTCGCGGGCTCCGGCCGCTCGTACGGCACGATGGAGCTCGAGCTGGCCGAGGAGCTCGGCCGCCGCGCCGGCGTGGCGCTCGACAACGCGCGGCTGCACCGCGGCGAGCGGGACGCCCACCGGCGGCTGCGCCAGCTGCAGTCCATCACCGACGTCGCGCTGACGCACCTCGACCTCGACTCGCTGCTGGCGGAGCTGCTCGGGCGCCTGCGCGACGTGATCGGCGCCGACTCGGCCCGCGTGCTGCTGGCGGACGCCGAGCGCGGCGACCTCGTCGTGCGCGCCGCCCAGGGCGCGGGCCTCGAGGCGACGCTCGGCGAGCGGCTGCCGCGCGACGCCGTCCAGGGCATCCCGCTGCGGGCGTCGGGCCAGACGATCGGGGTGCTCGACGTCACGACGAGCCCCCCCGACGGCTTCACGAACGACGAGCTCGAGGTCCTCGAGCGCGCCGCCGACCGCGTGGCGGTGGCGATCGACCACGCGCGGCTGTACGAGCACATGCGCGACACCGCGGTCACGCTCCAGCGCAGCCTGCTGCCGCCGGCGCTGCCCGCGGTCCGCGGCATCACCTCGGCGGTCCGCTACATCGCCGGCCAGGAGGGCACGGAGGTCGGCGGCGACTGGTACGACGTCTTCAACCTCGCCGACGGCCGCCTCGCGGTCGCCGTCGGCGACGTCGCGGGCCGCGGCGTGCGCGCGGCCGCCGGCATGGGCCAGCTGCGCGGCGCCCTGCGCGCGTACGCGGTGGAGCGCAGCCATCCCGCCGAGGCGCTGCAGCGCCTCGACGCGTTCGTGGCGGGCCTCGGCGGCGTGGGCTTCGCGACCATCGCGCTCGTCGCGCTCGATCCCGAGACCGGCGAGGGCAGCATCTGCCTGGCCGGGCACCCGCCGCCCGTCCTGCGCACGGCCGCCGGCGGCGCGGCGATCCTGGCGACCGAGGCGGGGGCGCCGATCGGCGCGAGCCCGGCGTCGCGGCCGGTCACGCCGCTGCGGCTCGAGCGCGGCGACACGCTGCTGCTGTACACGGACGGGCTCGTCGAGCGCCGCGGGCGCCTGATCGACGACCAGATCGGCGAGTTGGCCGCCGCGGCCGCGGACGCGCCGCAGCCGGCCGAGGCCTTCGTCGACCACGTGCTCGCCCGCATGCTCGGCGGCGCCGGGTCGCGCGACGACGTCGCGGTCGTCGCCCTGCAGCGCGTGGACTGAGGGCGCCGCGCGCCTACACTCGCGCCGGTGATCGAGCGGCTCGTCGAGCAGATCGAGGCGCGCTACGCCGAGGCGGAGCGCCAGATGTCCGACCCCGAGGTGATCGGGGACCGTCACCGCTACGCGGAGGCCGGCCGCGCGTACAGCCAGCTCGAGCCGGCGTTCAAGCTCGCGCAGGCCTGGCGGCGCGCGCAGGACGACGCGGCGGGCGCGCGCGAGCTGCTCGACGAGGGCGAGGCCGACCCGGAGATCCGCGAGATGCTGCAGACCGCCGAGGAGCGCATCGCGGGCGTCGAGGAGGAGATCCGCTTCGCGATGGTCGAGGTCGACCCGAACGACGCCAAGAACGTGATCATCGAGATCCGCGCCGGCGCCGGCGGCGACGAGGCGTCGCTGTGGGCGGGCGACCTGTACCGGATGCTCACCCGCTACGCCGAGCGCCTGGGCTGGAAGGCGGAGACGCTGTCGGCCTCCGACGGCGCGTTCACGCTGCAGATCAACGGCGAGGGCGCCTACTCCGTGTTCAAGTTCGAGGGTGGCACGCACCGCGTGCAGCGCGTGCCCGAGACGGAGTCGCAGGGGCGCATCCACACCTCGACCGCGACGGTCGCGGTCCTGCCCGAGGCCGAGGAGGTCGACGTCCAGGTCGACCCGAACGATCTCGAGATCGACGTCTACCGCTCGTCGGGCCCCGGCGGCCAGTCCGTCAACACGACCGACTCGGCGGTGCGCATCACGCACAAGCCGACCGGCATCGTGGTCGCGATGCAGGACGAGAAGTCCCAGCTGCAGAACCGCGACAAGGCGATGCGGGTGCTCCGCGCGCGGCTGTACGAGCGCGAGCTCGAGCGCCAGCAGGCCGAGATCGCCGCCGACCGCAAGTCGCAGGTCGGCACGGGCGAGCGCGCCGAGAAGATCCGCACGTACAACTTCCCCGAGCGCCGCGTCACCGACCACCGCATCAAGCTGACCGCCCACAACCTCGACGAGGTGCTCGCGGGCGCGCTCGACGAGTTCACGAGCGCGCTGCAGGCCGACGAGAAGCGGCGCCTGCTCGAGGAGCAGGGCGCGGCCGCCTGAGCCGTGCCCCGCCGCTACATCGGCACCACCACGGTCCGCGAGGCGATCGACTCCGCCGTGATCGCGCTCGAGGCCGCCGGCGTCGACACGCCGAGGCTCGACGCGCAGGTGCTGCTGGCCGACGTCCTGCGGGTGGATCGCGGCGCGCTGATCGCCGAGCCGGGGCGCGCGCTGACGCCCGACGAGGCGGGCGCCTTCCGCGACCTGGTGACCCGGCGCTGGCGCGACCGCGAGCCGGTCGCCTACCTGCGCGGCCGCAAGGGCTTCCGCCACATCGAGCTGGCGGTCGACCCGCGGGTGTTCGTCCCGGGCCCGGACACCGAGCTGGTGGTCGAGGCCGCGCTCGGCCTGCCGGACGGCGCGACGGTGGTCGACGTCGGCACGGGCAGCGGCGCGATCGCGCTCGCGCTCAAGCACGAGCGGCCGGATCTGCGCGTGATCGCCGTGGAGCGCAGCCCGGACGCGCTGGCGGTCGCCCGCGCCAACGGCGAGCGGCTCGGCCTCGCGGTGGACTGGCGGCTCGGCGACCTGCTCGAGCCGGTGGAGGGGCCGGTCGACGCCGTCGTCTCCAACCCGCCGTACATCGCCGAGGGCGAGGCGCCGGACCTGCCGCCCGAGGTCGTGCGCTGGGAGCCCGCCGCCGCGCTGTTCGCCGGCGCCGACGGACTCGACGTCCACCGCCGCCTCGTCCCGCAGGCGCGCGCCCGCGGCGCGCGCTTCCTCGCGCTCGAGGTCGGCCGCGGGCAGGCCGGGGCCGTGGAGGATCTCGTGCGGGCGGGCGGGTTCGCGAACACCGAGCGGCTGCGCGACCTGTCCGGGATCGAGCGGGTGGTGACCGGGCGTGCGAGCTGACTTCGAGCGCTGCATCCGCGCGGGCGGGGTCGCCGTGTTCGGCGCCGACACCGTCTACGGCCTGGCGTGCGACCCGGAGTCGCCGGAGGCCGTGGAGCGCCTCTACGCGCTCAAGGGCCGCCCGCCGGACAAGCCCGCCGCGCTCATGTGGTTCGACGTCGCGGCCGCGCTGGCGGCGCTGCCGTGGCTCGGCGGGCGGACCCGGGCGCTGGCGCAGCGGCTGCTGCCCGGCCCGGTGACGCTGCTCGTGCCCAACCCCGGCGGGCGCTACGCGCTGACCGCCGGACCCGGCGCGGCCGCCGCCCCGCCCGCGCTCGGCGTGCGCGTGCCCGACGTGCCGGCGCTGGCCGGCGCCGAGGTCGCGGTCCTGCAGTCCTCGGCCAACGCCGCCGGCGGCCCCGACGCGCGCACGCTCGCGGAGGTGCCGGGGCCGATCCGCGCCGGGGCCGATCTCGTCCTCGACGCCGGGCCGCTGCCGGGCACGCCGTCCACGGTGATCGACGTGCGCGAGTTCGAGCGCGGGGACTGGCGCGTCGTGCGCGAGGGCGCCCTGCCGCCGGCGGCCGTCGCCGCCGTCGCCGCCGAGGTCTAGCCTGGGCCGGGTGCCCGCCCGCTGTGCCTGCCTCGCCCTCGCCGCCCTCGCGCTGGCGGCGGCGCCGGCGGGTGCCGACGTGCGGCTGGCGCGCGGCTCCACCGCCGTCCGCGCCCTGGCGGCGGGCGGGACCACCGCCTTCGCCGTGGTCGACTCGCGGGTCGCCGCGCGGCCGTTCGCCGTCGTGCGCGCCACGAGCCGCGGCGCCCGCCGCGCCGGGACGTACGGGACGGCGCGCGACGGCGACCCGGACATCGCCGCGGACGCGGCGGGGCGCGCGGTCGTCGGCTGGGCGCACCCGGTGTCCGGCGGCCTGGCGCTGCTGGCGGCTCGCGTCGGCGGCGCGCGCGCCCACGAGCTGACCGTCGCCACCGGGCCGGCGCCGCTGGCGGCGGGGCCCGACGGCGCGGTCGTCGCTGCGCACCCGGACCGACTGGGTGACGCCACGCTCACCACCGTCCCGGGCATCACCGCCCGGGCGCGGCGCCCGGACGCGCAGCCGCAGCAGGTGCGCCTGTCCGCCGATGCGCCGCGCCGCCGCCACCGGCCGATCGACGTCGTCCTGAGCCCGCGCGGCGCGGTCGTGCTCGACCTCGTGCAGCAGCGGGGCCGGACCGAGCTGCGGGTCCTGGGGCCCGGGGCGCCGGCGCGCGCCGTCCTGGCGGTGGATGCGCTGCGCGAGGTGCCGGCGACGCTGGCGGTGTCCGGCGGGCGCATCGCGGTCGCCTACCGCGGCCGCGACCGCGCGGTGCTGGCGACGAGCGCCGGGAGCGGGTGGCGCCGGCGGACGCTGTCGCCGCGCGCGGGCGTGGAGGGGGCGCCGGCCGTCGCCTTCGACCGCGGCCGGGTGGTGGTGGCGTGGACGCAGCGGCCGGCGCCCGGCGCCGCGCGCGACCTGTACGCGTACACGCGCGGGCGGCTGCTGCGGGTCACGCGCACCCGCGGCGACGAGAGCGCGCCGCTGGCGGCCGACCGCGCGGGCGCCGGCGTGTTCCTGGCGTGGACGCGGCGCGACGGCACCCGCCGGACGCCGCTGCTGCGCGTCCTGCGCTGAGGCAGGGCCGACGGGGCCCGGTGCTACGTTCCAGCCTCCTCCGCCCGCCGCCGACCGTGAAGATCCCGCCCTCCGACCGCCTCCGCCGGACCGGGCCGCGCTCGCGGCCTGCGCCGGCCTGAGCGCCGGCCGGCGGCGCCGCCCATGGTCGACGACGCCTTCCTCGGCTTCCTCATCGCCTTCGTCGTCGCCACGGCGCTGACGCCGCCCGTGGCGCGGCTGGCGCGGCGGGTCGGCGCCATGGACCAGCCGCGGGCGCGCGGGCTCTCCGACCGCCCGACGCCGCTGCTCGGCGGGCTGGCGATCTTCGCCGGCGCGGCGGTCGCGGGGATCCTCGTGCTGCCGGACACGCGCACCTTCCAAGCGGTGCTGGTCGGCGCCGCCGTCATCACGGCGGTCGGGGTCGTCGACGACTACCGCGGGCTGCCGCCCGCCTGGAAGCTCTCCGGCCAGCTGGCGGCGGCGCTGATCCTCGTGCTGTCCGGCGTGAGCGTGCAGACGTTCACGTTCCCGTTCCTCGGCCGCGTCGAGCTGGGCGAGCTCGGCGAGCCGGTGACGCTGCTCGGGCTGGTCGCGATCATGAACGCCGTCAACTTCACCGACGGCGTCGACGGGCTGGCGGCCGGGGTGTGCGCGATCTCGTCGGCGGCGTTCGCCATCATCGCCTTCGACCTCGGCAAGGACGGCGCGGGCGTCCTCGCGCTGATCACCGGCGGCGCCGCGCTCGGCTTCCTGCTGCACAACTTCCACCCGGCCTCGGTCTTCATGGGCGACTGCGGCTCGAACCTGCTCGGCCTGCTGCTGGGGGCCACGATCGTCGAGGGCACGCTCAAGACGAACGCCCTGATCGCGCTCATCGGCCCGCTGGTGATCCTCGCCGTGCCGTTCCTCGACACGACGTTCGTCGTGCTCAAGCGCATGAAGTACGGCCGGCCGGTCTACCGCGCCGACGCCAACCACTTCCACCACCGCTTCGCCCGCATCGGCTTCTCGCAGCGGCGCACCGTGGCCTACCTGTACGCGTGGACGGCGACGATGGCGGCCCTCGCCGTCGCGCTGCGGTTCGTGCCGTACTCCGACGGCCGCGGGAACTTCGTGCTCGGGTGGTCGCTGGTCATGGGCACGCTCTTCGCGCTCGCGATGGCCGCCAGCGTCTACCTGGTCGTCGTGCTCGAGATCCTCAAGTGGAAGCGCTGGCGCCTGCGCCAGGCCGACCCGGGGACCCAGGAGCACGAGATCGAGGCGGAGATCCAGCACGACCTCGAGACCGGCGAGTTCCCCGCCCTGCGCGGCTGAACGTCCCACGCACCACCCCACACGGGGGTGATCGGGACGTTCGGCGGTGGGCGCCGCCCGCCGCGATCGCTAATCTCGTCGCGCTCGGCAGGCGCGATCGCGGACCGCGAGCAGGAGCGCGGGCCGCCGCGCCGAAATTCCCGAACCGCTCGCCCGTGCGCCGCCTCGTCCTGATCGCCGCCCTGCTCGCGCTCGCCGTGCCCGGCTCGGCGGCGGCGACGACCAACCTGCCGATCGTCGGCTTCGGCGAGCAGCGCGCCGCCGTCTTCAGCGACCCGCACTGGCAGAAGCTCAACATCCGCCACATGCGGCTCGTCGCCGGCTGGGACTTCCGCCGCTACCGCTGGCAGCGCCGCGAGGTCGACCACTGGCTGGCGGCCGCCGAGGCGGCGAACGTCGAGCCGCTCGTCGCCTTCACGCGCTCGCGCGCGCACTGGCGCACCCGCATGCTGCCGACGCCGCGGCAGTACCGGCGCCACTTCCTCGCCTTCCGCAAGCGCTACCCGCAGGTCCGCACGTTCCTCGTCTGGAACGAGGCCAACCACTGCTCGCAGCCCCTGTGCCACAAGCCGCAGCTCGCCGCGCGCTACTTCGACGTCGTGGCGTCGGCGTGCCCCGACTGCAAGATCGTCGCGGCCGACGTCCTCGACAAGGAGGGGATGGTCGAGTGGCTGCAGGCGTTCCAGCGCGCCGCGCGGCACACGCCCAGGATCTGGGGCCTGCACAACTACCTCGACGCCAACCGGATGGTCACGCACGGCACGCGCGCGATGCTGCGCACGGTCCGCGGGGAGATCTGGTTCACGGAGACCGGCGGGCTGGTCAAGCGCAACTCGACCTCGCCGTACAAGTTCCCCGAGTCGCCGTCGCACGCCGGCCGCGCGACGCGCTTCGTGCTCCACCGGCTCGCGCGGCTGAGCCCGCGGATCAAGCGCGTGTACCTCTACCACTTCCAGAACCAGGGGCCGACGGCCACGTGGGACTCCGGCGTCCTGGACCCGAAGGGGCGCCCGCGCCCGGCCTACCGGGTGGTCGCCCGCTGGCTGGCGCGTGCCGAGCGGGCTCGGCGCGCGGGGCGGGGCTGACGGCGGGCGTGCGGGCTCGCGCAGCGCTGGCGGCGGCCGTCGCCGTTGTGGCGACCGGCTGCGGCACCGGCACCGACCCGGCCATCCGCGACGGGGGTGTCGCCGTCGGCGAGGCGGTCGCGGTCTACTCGCTGATGCCCGCGTCCGGCCCCCGCTCCGCCGCCGCGCAGGATGCCGTGCTCGGGCAGAAGCTCGCCCTCGCGCAGGCCGGCGGCACCGCCGGCGGCAAGCGCGTCGGCCTGGTCTCGCTGCCGATGCCCCGCGGGCGCCGCGCGCTCGCCGACGCCACGCGCGAAGCGATCCGCGATCCCGGGATCGTCGCCGTCATCGGCGACCTCGATGCGGCAAGCGCCCGCATCACGGCGCCGCTGCTGAACGCGGCGGGCCTCCTGCACGTCTCGCCGGGCGCGACCTACACCGGCCTGGTCGCGCCGGTGGGGGAGGCCGACCCCGACGCGCCGGGGCGCTACGCGCCGTCCGGCACGGCCACGTTCGCGCCCGTCCTGCCGACCGACGAGGCCCAGGCCGTGGCCATCGCCGGCGCCGCACGGCGCCCGCTGGCGGTGGAGGCCGAGGCCGGCGTGGACGCGCGCGCCCTGGCGGCGGCCGTGCGCCGCCGCGCGGGGCGCACCGTTCCCACCGCCCGCGCTGCCACCGTCGTCTACGTCGGCGAGGACCCGGAGAACGCGGCGGGCGCCGTCGCCGGCGTCCTGCGCGAGAACCGCCGGGCGCGCGTGCTGCTGAGCGGAGGCCTCGCGGGGACGGACGTGCTCGAGCGGCTCGGGCCCGCCGCCGCGGCGCGGGTGGCCCTCGTCACCGCCGCCGGCCCGTCCGAGCTCGACACCCCCTTCAGGGATGACTTCCGGGCGCGCTTCGGGCGCGACCCGGGGCCGTTCGCGCTCGTCGGCCACCGGGCGATGCGCTCCGTGCTGCGGGCGATCGACGGCGCCGCGGGCGACCCGGGCGAGCGCCGGCGCGTGGTCGACGCGTTCTTCGCC